>DASSSQ010000084.1:0-4593 GCA_035708405.1 Gaiellaceae bacterium | reverse complement strand
CTGCGCGAGCCCGGCGGCGGCGAGCACGCCGGTGACGCCGCCGCAGCGGGTCGCGTCCGCCTGCAGGCAGTCGACCGCGCCGAGCAGGTTGACGAAGTCGCGCGGCACGTAGGCGTACTCGCCGGCGGCGACGTCGAGCTCGGAGCGCTCGCGCACGAGCCGCAGGCCCTCGACGTTCGCCGATGAGACCGGCTCCTCGAACCACGTGACGCCCCACTCGCCGTGGTAGCGGCCGGCCCAGCCGATCGCCTCCTTCGCCGTGAAGGCGCCGTTCGCGTCGACGTAGAGCTCCGTGTCGTCGCCGATCGCCTCGCGCGCCGCGTCGAGCCGCTTCGGGTCGGCCTCCGGCTCGCGGCCGAGCTTGATCTTGACGCGCGGGATCCCCTCCGCGACCCAGCCGCCGAGCTGCTCGTGCAGCCGCTCCAGCGAGTAGGAGCAGAAGCCGCCGGAGCCGTAGACCGGCACCGCCTCGTGCGCGCGGCCGACGAGGTCGGCGAGCGCGAGCCCGAGCAGGCGCG
Organism: Gaiellaceae bacterium; assembly: GCA_035708405.1. Lineage (GTDB taxonomy): Bacteria > Actinomycetota > Thermoleophilia > Gaiellales > Gaiellaceae > DASSSQ01. Next base: position 4,075 of record DASSSQ010000084.1, on the reverse strand, counting down.
CCTTCAGGTCCCAGAGCGCGACGTCGACCGCGGAGAGCGCGCAGTAGGCGAGCCCGGGGCGGCCGACGTTGCGGAGCGCGGCGCCCATCGCGAGCGCGGCGGCCTGCGGCGCGAGCGCGTCCGCGCCCTCGACGACGTCGCGCAGCTGCTCGTCGACGAGCGTCGCCGCCGCCTTCGCCGCGTAGGTGTAGCCGAGCCCGGTCTCGCCGCCGGCGTGCGCCTCGACGACGACGATCGTCGTCGAGTCCCACTCGATCGTCCCGTCCGACTCCGGCTCGTCGGTCGGGATCTCGTAGGCAGCCACGTCGAGCCGCTCGACGGCGGCGTCCATGCGGGTCGCGGAGGGCACCTCAGTCCTTGAACTCGACGAGCTTGCCGAGCAGCGACTTCTTCATCACGCCGACCCGCTCCGGGTCCTTGACCATCGCCTTCGCCATCTTCTCCGCCTGCTCCTCGCGGATGTGCGGCGGCAGCGGCGGGATCTCCGGGTCGGTCTTGACCTCGAGCACGCACGGCCGGTCGGCCTTCAGCGCCTCCGCCCAGATCTCGCCGATCTCGGAGTCCGACTCGCAGTAGAAGCCCTGCAGCCCGATCAGCTCCGCGAAGCGGTGGTACGGCACGTCCGGGATCCACTGCGAGCCCTCGAACTTCGGGTCGCCCTCCATCACGCGCTGCTCCCAGGTGACCTGGTTGAGGTCCTGGTTGTTGAAGACGCAGAAGATCAGGCTCGGGTTCGACCAGCGCTCCCAGTAGCGCTTGACCGTGATCAGCTCGTTCATGCCGTTCATCTGGAACGCGCCGTCGCCGACGACCGCGATCACGTGCCGGTCCGGATAGGCGAACTTGGCGGCGATCGCATACGGCGTCCCCGGGCCCATCGTCGCGAGGTTGCCGGAGAGCGAGGCCATCATCCCCTTGCGGAGAACGAGCTGGCGCGCCCACCAGTTGGTCGACGAGCCGGAGTCGGCGCAGACGATCGCGTCGTCCGGCAGCCGCTGCGAGAGCTCCCACATCACCCGCTGCGGGTTGAGCGGGTCGGCCTCCATGTGCGCGCGGTCGGCGACGATCTGGTGCCACTCCTTCACGTTCGACTCGATCTGCTCGCGCCAGGAGCGATCCTCCTTGCGCTCGAGGCGCGGCAGCAGCTCCTTCAGCGTCTCCTGCGCGTCGCCGATCAGCATCTCGTCGTCGGGGTAGCGGATCCCGATCATGCGGCCGTCGATGTCGATCTCGACGCAGCGGGCCTGGCCCTCCTTCGGCAGGAACTCCGCGTAGGGGAAGCTCGTGCCGATCAGGAAGAGCGTGTCGCAGCTCTCCATCATCTCGTAGCTCGGGATCGAGCCGAGCAGGCCGACCGAGCCGGTGACGAACGGCAGGTCGTCCGGGACGACCGCGCGCCCGAGCAGCGCCTTCGCGACGCCGGCGCCGAGCAGCTCGGCCGCCTCGATCACCTCGTCCTCGGCCTTCGCCGCGCCCTGGCCGACCAGGATCGCGACCTTCTTCCCCTCGTTCAGGATCTCCGCCGCCCGGTCGAGCTGCTCCTCCCGCGGCACGATCCGCGGCGCCGTGTAGCCGATCGACGTGTAGACCGAGCCGTGCGCGCGCGGCGGCGAGGCGACGGCCTTCATCTCCTGGACGTCGTTCGGGAAGACGATCGTGCTGACGGTGCGCTGGTCGAGCGCGATCCGCAGCGCCCGGTCGACGAGCTGCCGCGCCTGCGCCGGCTCCATGCACACCTGGACGTACGCGGACACGTCCTTGAACAGCACCTGCAGGTCGACCTCCTGCTGGTAGCTCGTGCCGAGCGAGGTGCGCTTCTGCTGGCCGACGATCGCGACCACCGGCTGGTGGTCCATCTTCGCGTCGTAGAGCCCGTTCAGCAGGTGGATCGCACCGGGGCCGGAGGTCGCCATGCAGACGCCGACCTCGCTCGTGAACTTCGCGTGGCCGCACGCCATGAACGCGGCCATCTCCTCGTGGCGGGCCTGGATGAAGTCGAGCTCGTCCTGCTGGCGGTCGAGCGCTCCCAGGAAGCCGTTGATCCCGTCGCCGGGGTAGCCGTAGATGCGCCGGACGCCCCACTCGTGGAGGCGCTTGAGGACGAAGTCGGCGACGAGCTCGGACATGGGTCACTCCTCCCCTGCAAAGGCGATCGTGGGCAGCAAGGCGTTCTCGGACTGGCGCGAGTCGAGCCGGGTGTGCTGGTCGCTCATCGTCTCACGGTGGATAGCCCGCCCCCGGCGGCCCGAAACGTCAACGGTGGCCGAAGTGGTGCGCCTGCGGCAGCGCGGCGCCGACCTCGGCCGCGGAGGAGACGCGGCGGGCGAGCGGGCCGAGGGTCTCCAGCTCGGCGACGACGACGTTGCGGTTCTCGCCGACGCGCTCGTAGCGGCCGCGCGCAAGCACGAGCGGCTCGCCGCGGACGATGCCGCGGTGAGCCTGGTAGACCGGCGGGGGCACGATCAGGTTCACCTGGCCGTGCTCGTCCTCGAGCAGCATGAAGACGATGCCGTTCGCGGTCGCGGGACGCTGGCGCGCGACCGCCATCCCCGCGACGGCGACGGTGGAGCCGTGCGGCGCCTCCCGCAGGTCCTCGGTCGAGCAGACCTCGCGGCCGAGGTACGGGCGCAGGAGCTCCAGCGGGTGGACGCCGACGGAGAGGCTCGTGTGCCGGTAGTCGGCGAGCATCCGCTCCCAGGCCGTCTGCGCGGGGAGCTCGGGCGTCTCGGTGGTCGGCTCGAGCGGCAGCGCGAGCTGGCGGTGGCCGCCGCGGACGCTCTCGCCGCGCGGCGTCGCGCCGAGCCGCCAGAGCAGCTGCCGCCGCGGCCCGAAGCGGTCGGCCGCACCGGCGGCGACGAGCGCCTCGAGCGCGTCGCGCGAGACCGCCGCCCGGCGGGCGAGGTCGGCGACGTCCGCGTACGGCTGCGCCGCGACGACCGCCTCCGCCTCGGCCTCGCCGACCCCGCGGACGTACCCGAGCCCGATCCGCACCCTGTGGACGATCCGTGACACTTTCGTTGCGGGGTCTGACCCCGTCTCGAGGCTGCAGGCGGCCTCGCTCTCGTTCAGGTCCGGCGGCAGCACCTCCACCCCGCGCCGCTGCGCGTCGCGGACGAGGCTCGCCGGCGGGTAGAAGCCCATCGGCTGCGCGTTCAGGAGCGCGCAGAGGAACTCGGCCGGGAAGTGGTGGCGCAGCCACGCCGACTGGTAGGCGAGCAGGCCGAACGCGGCCGCGTGGCTCTTCGGGAAGCCGAAGCCGGAGAAGCCGATGAGCTTGTCGTAGACGAGGTTCGCCGTCGCCGCGCCGACGCCGTTACCCGCGCAGCCGGCGACGAAGCGCTCGCGGCGCGCCTCGAGCGCCTCGAGGCTGCGCTTGCGGCTCATCGCGCGCCGCAGTCCCTCCGCCTCGCCGACCGTGAAGCCGGCGAGCGCCTGCGCGACCGCGAGCACCTGGTCCTGGAAGACGACGACGCCGAGCGTCTCCGCGAGCGGCTCGCGCAGCAGCTCGTGGTCGACCGGCCAGACGAAGTCGGGATCCTCCTTCAACCGCCGCCGGTGCTCGATGTACGGGTGGACGGCCCTGCCCTGGATCGGCCCCGGCCGGACGAGCGCGACCTGGACGGTCAGGTCGTCGAGATTCTCCGGCCGCGTCTGCAGCAGGCTCTGCATCTGCGCGCGGCTCTCGATCTGGAAGTCGCCGACGGTGTCGGCCGCCTGGATCTCGGCGTAGACGGCGGCGTCGTCGAGCGGGATCCGCGAGAGGTCGATCGGCTCGCCGCGCAGGCGCGCGATCCGGTCGACGCAGTCCTCGACCGCCGAGAGCATGCCGAGCCCGAGCAGGTCGATCTTGAGGAAGCCCGCGTCCTCGCAGGAGTCCTTGTCCCATTGCACGATCTGCCGGCCGGCCATCGCCGCCGGCTGCACCGGCACGAGCTCGACGAGCGGCCGGGTCGAGATGACCATCCCGCCCGGGTGCTGGGAGATGTGCCGCGGCAGCCCGGCGATCTCGGTGCACAGCTCGCCGAAGGCGCGCCAGCGCGGCGAGCGCAGCTTCGTCGCCGCGTCGGGCAGAGCC
>DASSSQ010000083.1:0-15470 GCA_035708405.1 Gaiellaceae bacterium | reverse complement strand
CCAGTCGATGCGCGCGGCGCGCTTCTCGCCCGTCTCGACGAGCTTCCGGTACGCCCACACGGTCGCGAACAGGCCGACCGGCACCGAGACGAGGAAGACGAGCCGCCAGGCGACGGGCGCCAGCACGCCGCCCAGGATCAGGCCGATGAACGAGCCGGCGATGGCGGCCACGGCGTTGATGCCCAGCGCCAGGCCGCGCTGGTCCTCCGGGAACGCGTCGGTGAGGATCGCGCTCGAGTTCGCGAACAGCATCGCGCCGCCGACGCCCTGGCCGATCCGCATCACGATCAGCCACAGCGCGCCGGCGGCGCCGTGCAGCCAGGTGATCGAGAGCAGGATCGAGAAGACCGTGAAGACCGCGAAGCCGAGGTTGTACATCCGCACGCGGCCGAAGATGTCGCCGAGCCGGCCGAGCGAGACGACGAGCACGGCCGTGACGACCAGGAAGCCGAGGATCAGCCAGAGCAGGTAGCTCGTGTTGCCGGGCTGCAGCGGGTCGAGGTGGATGCCGCGGAAGATGTCGGGCAACGCGATCAGCAGGATCGACGAGTTGATCACCGCCATCAGCATCCCGAGCGTCGTGTTCGAGAGCGCGATCCACTTGTAGTCGAGCCTCGGTGCGTGCCGCACCGCCACCCCCAGCCTCCGCTTTCTTACGTTAACGTAAGATAGCAGCGGGCGGCTACGACCGGCGGGCGGGCCAGACGACGCTGCCCATGTACGGCAGGCCGGCGAGGGTCGTGTGGAAGCTGACCCACTCGACCGGCACGTCGATGCCGTCGCGGCGATGGAAGGTCGAGCTGCCGACCGAGAACTCACGCCGCTGGACGACCGTGAAGTGCGGCTCGGCGCGGTCCGGGCTCAGCTCGCCGACGCGCATCGCCAGCAGCTCCTCGCGCTCGAGCCCGACGAGCTCGCAGGCAGCGTCGTTGACGGCGACGTAGGTGCGGTCGTCGTCCCAGACGAAGACGGCGACCCCCGAGGCGTGCGAGGCGGCCTCGCCGAGCAGCGCGAGCTGGACCATCGGGAGCCCGGAGCTCATCGCGCCACCGGCAGCACGAACTGGAAGCGGGCGCCGTGCGGGTGGGCCGGCTCGTAGAGCAGGTCGCCGCCGTGCGCGCGCGCGTAGGAGCGCGCGATCGCGAGCCCCAATCCGGTGCCGACGGCGCGCTCGCGCGAGTCGTCGCTGCGCGTGAAGCGCTCGAACAGGTCGGGGACGAACTCGGCCGGCACGCCGCCGCCGCGGTCCTCGACCGCGACGCGGAAGTGCCGGTCGGTGCGGTCGGCGTGGACGACGACCGGCGGCGCGCCGTAGCGGAACGCGTTCGTGACCAGGTTCGAGACGATCCGGTCGAACGCGGCCGGGTCGACGACGGCCTCCAGGTCGTCCGCCACGTCGACCGACACCTGCTCCGAGCGATCCGGCGCCGCCGTCGCGACGAGCTCGGCGATCCGGGTGCGCACCGGCAGGCTCTGCGGGTGGATCTCGATCGCCTCGGCGTCGAGCCGCGAGAGGTCGAGCAGCTGCTCGACGAGCACCGCCATCCGCGCCGTCTGCTGCTCGAGCGTGCGGCTGACCTCGTCGCGCCGCTCGGGCGTGAGCCGGTCGCCGAGGTGGTTGAGCGTGTGCACGAAGCCGTGGATCGACGTCACCGGCGTCCGCAGCTCGTGCGCGGCGAGCGTGATGAAGCTCGTCATCACCTCGTTCGCGCGCTCGAGCCCGACCCGCGCGTCGTGCTCGGCCTCGTAGAGCCGCACCCGGTCGAGCGCGAGCCCGGTCAGCGCCGACAGCGTCTCGAGCAGCCGCAGCTCCTCCTCGCCGAAGAACGGCGCGTACGGCGTCGTCCAGACGGTCAGCGTGCCGGCGGAAACCTCGAGCTCGAGCACCGCCGGATCGTCCTCGCTCGCGTTCGGGGAGACGTTGTAGGCGCCGAGCAGCTCGCCGTCGCGCCCGCGCAGCGCGATGCCCTTCGCGCCGACGATCTCCGCCATCGGCTCGAGGACGCGCTCGAGCATCTCCTCCTGCCTGGTCGCGTGCTCCGTCAGGCTCTCGATCGCCGCCTGCACGCGCCGCTGCTCGGGCCCGCGCCAGGCCATCCGCAGGATCGCCGGCGGAGCGAGGCCGAGCAGGAAGGCGAGCGCGGCGACGAAGGCGAGGGCCTGCGAGACGGCCTGCAGCGGCGAGTTCGGGCTCGACGTCGCGGCGACGAAGAAGAGCGCGACGACGAGGACGGCGATCGCGCCGGCGAGCAGCTGCATCCGCCGCCGCGCGACCGTCGGCTGGCCCCGTCCCGCCCGCGAGAGCCGCCAGGACGAGAACGCCGACAGCACCGTCCAGTGGATCAGGAAGCCGATCAGGTAGGCGACGAAGGACGCCGAGCGCGGCTCGCCGGCGCTCGGGTACGTCGGCTGCGCGAACGTCCAGACGACCATGACGACCGTCATCGACCCGAGCAGCCGCTCCGCGGTCCGCCCCGGGCGCCGGAACGCGGTCGTGAAGCGGTAGATCAGGTACGGGAAGAGCAGCAGGATCGCGATCTCGATCCGGACGAGCGCCCGCTCGCCGAAGCCGTGCGGATGAGTCGGCGAGACCTGGCCGAGGATCTCGATCGCCGCGAGCGCGGCGAACGCGAGCAGCACCCAGAGCGACGCGGAGTCGCGGCGGCGGCGCAGCAGCACGACGCCGACCACGGCGAGGGCCACGAAGACGGCGAGGTTCAGGTACTCGAGAGCCTGAACCAGCTCGTGCACGCCGTCCCCTTTCGTCATCGCCGCCGCCGAACCTTGTCGGAATCTAAGGGAATGCAGCCGTTCCGGCCAGCCCCGCGCCGCCGATGCCGCGTGGCATCGCGTCCGATCCGCTGCCGTAAACTCTTGTCGTCAGCCCCCGAGACGAAGGGACGGTCCCATGACGCGGCACCGGATCGCGTTCTTCCTCGTCGTCGCCGGATCGGCGCTCGCCGCGCTGTTCTTCGGCGGCGGCCCAGCCTGGCCGTAGAGCTCAAACCGGTGCCAGGCACGTGCCTGGCACCGGTTTTTGTCCCATCAGGGTGATGACGCCCGGCAAGCGCATCGGTTAGGTTCGGGCCGTGCCCCGGCGGCCGAGCACGCACGTCGACGACCCGGCGCAGGTCGGCCGCCGCCTGCGCGAGGCGCGCACGGCAGCCGGTCTGAGCCAGCGCGGCCTCGCCTTCCCCGGCTGCACCGCCGTCTACATCTCACGGATCGAGTCGGGCGACCGGGTCCCGTCGCTGCAGGTGCTGCGCGAGCTCGGCGGCCGGCTCGGCGTCTCCGCCGACTGGCTCGCGACCGGCACCGAGGCGCCCGGCCTCGCGGCCGATCCGCTCGTCGACGCGGAGGTCGCGCTGCGCTTCTCCGAGCCCGAGCGGGCGCGCGCGATCCTCGAGCGGCTGCTGGCGGACGAGGCCGACCCGCACCGGCGGGCCCGCGCGCTCGCCGGCCTCGGCCAGGCTGCGTTCGCAGCCGGCGAGCACACCGCAGCGATCGAGCTCTTCGAGCAGGCGCTCGCCCTCTCTCCCGCGCTCGAGGACGCCGACGCGTCGGTCGCCGACTCGCTCGGCCGCGCCTACGCGATGACCTCGCAGTACGAGGCGGCGATCGGCGTCTTCGAGCGCCGGCTCGCGGCGGCGCAGCGGCGGCGGGACGCGCTGCAGACCGTCCGCTTCGCCGTTCTGCTCGCGAACGCGCTCTCGGATCGCGGCGCCTTCGAGCGCGCCGAGCGCGTGCTCGGTCACGCGCTCGGGCTCGCCCGCGACATGGACGACCCGCTCGTCCGCGCGCGGCTCTGGTGGTCGCAGTCCCGGCTGCACGCGCTCCAGAACGACGTCGAGAACGCCGAGCGCTACGCGCGCTACGCGCTCGACACGCTGCAGCTGACCGAGCACGTGCGCTACTCCGGCCTCGCGCACCAGGTGCTCGCGCACATCAAGCTCGACCGCGGCGAGGCCGGCGAGGCGCTCGACCTGCTCGACCGCGGCCTGCCGCTCGTCCAGGAGGGCGGGAACGCCTACGAGGAGGCGCTCTTCGCCGTCGAGCGCGCCCGGGCGCTCGCCCAGCTCGGGCTGTACGAGGACGCGCGCGACCTCGCCGCCGAGGGCGCGACCGCGCTCGCCGACGGCAGCCCGGTCGACGCGGGGCGCGCGCACATGCTGCTCGGCGAGATCCACGAGCGGCTCGACGAGCCGGACGAGGCGGTCAAGGCCTACCGCCGCGCGCTCGCCGTCCTGCCGGTCGCCGACCGCTACAAGCTCGAGACCTACGCGCGGCTCGCGCGGCTGCTGCGCGACCGGGGGCTCGTCGACGAGGCGCTCGAGCTGCTCGACGCCGCCCTCCGCCTCCGCATCGAGTCGCCGCACTGACCTTGTGACACTGTGTCACGAGGCGGGAGCGGCCCAGAGGTTGATGCCGCTCTCGGTCGCGTGGAGGTCGATCTCCGCCAGCTCGTCGGCCGAGAACTCGAGCTGCTCGAGCGCGGCGACGTTCGCCTCGAGCTGCTCGACCGAGGAGGCGCCCACGAGCGTGGACGTCATCCGCGGGTCGCGCAGCGTCCAGGCGAGCGCGGTCTGCGCGAGGCTCTGGCCGCGCCGGCCGGCGAGCTCGTTCAGCGCGCGCACCTTGGCGAGCGTCTCCTCGCTCAGCTGGTCGCGGGAGAGCGACGAGTCCCGGCTCGCGCGCGAGCCCGCCGGGATCCCCTCCAGGTACTTGTCCGTCAGCATGCCCTGGGCGAGCGGCGAGAAGCCGATGCAGCCGACCCCGAGCTCGCCGAGCACGTCGAGCAGCCCGTCCTCGATCCAGCGGTTCAGCATCGAGTACGACGGCTGATGGATCAGGAGCGGCGTCCCGAGCTCCCGCAGCAGCTCGTACGCCGTGCGCGTCTGCTCGGGGGTGTACGACGAGATGCCGGCGTAGAGCGCCTTCCCCTGCCGCACGGCCGTGTCGAGCGCGCCCATCGTCTCCTCGAGCGGCGTCTCGGGGTCGAAGCGATGCGAGTAGAAGACGTCGACGTAGTCGAGGCCCATGCGCCGGAGGCTCTGGTCGAGGCTCGCGAGCAGGTGCTTGCGCGAGCCCCACTCGCCGTAGGGGCCGGGCCACATGTCGTAGCCCGCCTTCGTCGAGATCACGAGCTCGTCGCGGTACGGGCCGAGGTCGTCGCGCAACAGCTTGCCGAAGCTCTCCTCGGCCGAGCCGTACGGGGGCCCGTAGTTGTTGGCGAGGTCGAAGTGCGTGATCCCGAGGTCGAACGCGCGGCGGACGATCGCGCGGCTGCGCTCGAGCGGCACCTCGCCGCCGAAGTTGTGCCAGAGGCCGAGCGAGATCGCGGGCAGCCTGAGGCCGCTCCCGCCGCAGCGGCGGTACCGCATTCGCTCGTAGCGACTCTCGGCGGCGACGTAGCTCACCGCGCCGATGCTACCGAGCGGAGGTCGTCCAGCATCTGGAGAAGCTGCGCGCGGACGACGAGCGTGTCCGCGTCCCGCGGCTCGATCCCGGCGAGTCGGGCCTCGGCGGCGTCGACCGCGGTCCGCGCGTCCTCGTCGCGCAGGGCGCGGTCGACCGCCTCGGCGAGCAGGCGCGTGGCCGCCGCGAGCTCGCCGCTGCGGGCGCGCGTGTCGGCGACGTCGCGGGAGATCGCGCGTGCGTGCCGGTAGAGCCGCGCCGCGAGGTTGATCCGGCGGTCGAGCAGCTCGAGCTCGCCGACGTCGCGCCGGCGGAGCGGGTTCAGCCGCAGGGCGCGGCGAGCCTGGTCGAGCGCGAAGACCTCGCGCACCGCGTCGAGCGAGTGCGAGCGCACGTCGTCCATCCGCGCCCCGACGGCGCCGCTGCCGGTCGCGAGGTCGTCGGCGACGGCGGCGAGGTCGGCCGCCAGCTCCTGCCGCAGCCGCGCGAGCCGGTGGCGGAGCTCGCGCACCGGGTGCGGCGGCCAGAGCAGCACGGAGACGAGCAGCGTCACGCCGGCGCCGATCGCCGTCTCCCAGACGCGCGCGACGCCGGCGGGCACCGCGCCGCTGCGCCCGAGCCCGACGAGGAAGAGCGCGCTGACCGCGGCCTGGATGTTCGGCCGGCCGCCGACGCGCAGCGGGATGCCGGCGAGGGCGCCCGCGAGCAGCGCGAGAACGACGAGCCAGAGCAGCCGCAGGTCGAGCTGGAGCAGCCCGATCCCGATCCCGACGCCGGCGAAGACGCCGAGGATCCGGGCGAGCGACACGCTGAAGGCGCTGAACGGGTCGCCGCTCATCGCCACGAGCCCGACCAGCGCCGCGAAGATCGGCCGCGGCGCGCCGGCGCGCGTCCCGAGCCACCAGCCGAGCGCGGCCGCGACCGCCATCTTGATCGCGAGCTGCGTCTCGGAGAGGAGATCCCGGCCGGTCGGGCGCATCCGCGGAGTCTGGACCACGAAAGCGCCGAGCCGGTAGCGCTTTCGTCCACCTCGCCGACCGACCAGAGGGCCGAAGCCTTTCGGATCGCTCGGCGGGGCTTCGTCCTACTCACGCCCCGTGCTCGGCAACGGGGAACCTAAGCGGCCGCGCCACGCGGGACAAGAGGTCGCGCGGAGAAAAGCGCGCTCTTTGCGACAACTTCCGCGATGGGTCGCCGATCCGGCGCCGATAGGCTGGCGCCATGGCCGACGCCGCGAGCATCCGCTGGGACCTCTCCGAGCTCTGCGCGAGCGCCGACGAGGCGCGCGAGCGCTGGGACGAGCTCGTCGGCCGCGCGCGCGGCTTCGCCGACGAGTACCGCGGCCGCGTCGCCGCGCTCGACGCCGACGGTCTCCGCGGGCTCCTCGACGACCGCGACCGGCTCGAGCAGGAGCTCGCCCGCGTCCACTTCTACGGCCATGCACGCGAGAGCACGACCGCGGCCGACCCGGAGACGAACGACCTCGCCACCTTCGCGCGCGACCGGCTCGCCGAGATCGAGAGCCTGCTCGTCTTCTCCGACCTCGAGTGGCTCGAGCTCGACGACGCGCGCGCCGAGGAGCTGCTCGCCGCGCCGGAGCTCGCCCCGTACGCGCACAAGCTCCGGGTTGCGCGCCTCGAGAAGCCGTACACGCTGAGCGAGCCGGAGGAGCAGGCGCTGAACGCGCGCCGCCCTGTCGTCTCCGCATGGAGCGCGCTGCACGGCCGCCAGCTCGCGACGACGACGATCCCGTTCGACGGCGCACCGCACACGATCGACCGGCTGCTCTCCTATCTCCACCGCGAGAGCCGCGACCTGCGGCTACGCGCGCTCGACGCGCTCTACGACGGACTGGCGCCGCGCGCCGACGTGCTCGCCGCCTGCTACGACGCGATCGTCGGCGACCGGCTCGGGCTCGACCGGCTGCGCGGCTACCCGCACCCGATGGCCGCGGCGAACATGTCGAACGAGCTCGACGACGACGTCGTCGACGGGATGATCGACGCGATCGAGCAGCACTATCCGCTCGCGCAGCGCTGGTTCTCGCTGAAGGCGCGCCTGCTCGGCCTCGACCGGCTCGAGCTCGCCGACCAGTACGCGCCGCTCGGCAGCGCCCGCGCCTTCCCCTGGGACGAGGCGGTCGAGATCGTGCACGCGACCTTCGAGCGCTTCGCGCCGCGGCTCGCCGAGGTGTTCGACGCCTGCGTCGCCTCCGGCCACGTCGACGCCGAGCCGCGCGAGGGCAAGGTCGGCGGCGCCTACTGCGGCTCGATCACGAGGGACGTGCTCCCGTTCGTGCTGATGAACTACACCGAGCAGCTCACGAACGTGTCGACGCTCGCGCACGAGTTCGGCCACGGCACGCATTTCGCGCTCGCGCTCGAGCGGCAGGCCTACCGCGCGCACCGCACCGGGATCGCGATGGCGGAGGTGCCGTCGACCTTCGCGCAGCTGCTCGCGCTCGATCACCTGCTCGAGCGGGAGACCGACGCGGACACGGTCAAGAGCGTCGTCGTCGACCGCGCCGAGGGCGCGTTCCCGTCGATCTTCCGCCAGACGGTGCTCGCCCGCTTCGAGCAGCGCGCCTACGCGCTCCGCGCGGAGGGGAAGGCGCTGACCGCCGAGCGGCTCTCGGAGATCTGGGTCGAGGAGAACGGCCGCTACTACGGCGACTCGGTGCGGCTGCCGGACGGCTACCGGCTCGGCTGGTCGTATATCCCCCACTTCATCCACGCGCGCTTCTACACCTACGCGTACTCGTTCGCGCATCTCGTGACGCTGTGCCTCTACAGCCGCTATCGCGGCGACCCGGAGGGCTTCCCGCCGCGCTACCTCGAGTTCCTCGCCGCGGGCGGCTCCGAGTCGCCGTCGCAGCTCGTCGCGCGCTTCGGGCTCGACCTGCGCGACGGCTCGACCTGGGACGAGGGCTTCGCCGAGCTCGACCGCTTCGTCGGCGAGGCGGAAGCGCTCGTCGAGCGCGCCGCGGCCTGATCCCGGCACCTCGGCTTCCTTGTGACACAGTGTCACAAGGAAGGGACGGGCACGGCTTCGCGGGCGGCACAGCGGGTAGACGCGGCGCGTGGCCGCCGCCTCGGTCTCCGACTCGATCCCGTTCGCGGACTCGCTCGGGCTCGCGTTCCTCTTCCTCGGGATCGCGCTCTTCGCCGGGGTCGCGGCGCTCACGCACACGCGCGAGCGCGCGGGCTCGACCGCGATCGTCTACCTCGTCCTCGGCGTCCTCGCCGGGATCGTCGTCCGCTCGACCGGGCTCGGCCGGCTCGCGCAGCCCGTCCACGACCACCTCGTGCTCGAGCGCGTCACCGACGGCGCGCTGATCCTCGGCCTGTTCGCGACCGGGATGCGGATCCGGCGCACGCTGACGCTTCCGGCCTGGCGGCTGCCGCTGCGCCTGGTCGCGGTGCAGATTCCCGCCTCGACGGCGCTCGTCGCGCTCTGGGCGCGCGACCTCGCGGGGATCGGCACCGGCGCGGCGATCGCGCTGGGGGCGGCGCTGACGCCGACCGACCCCGTCCTCGCCGGCGACCTCGGCATCGACCCGCCGCGGGCGGAGCAAGAGGAGCGCTCGAGCGAGCCGGAGTTCGTGCTGACCGCGGAGGCGGGCCTGAACGACGGCTTCACGCTCCCCTTTCTGCTGCTCGGCTTCGCGGTCGCGCGCCACGAGTCGCTCTGGCGCTGGGCGGGCACGCGGCTCGTCTACGGGATCGTCGTCGCGCTCGTCGTCGGCGCCGCGCTCGGCCGGCTGATCGCCTGGATCGCCGTCCGGCTGCGCGAGACCGAGCTCTTCTCCTCCGACTACGACCGCTGGATCGGCCTCGCGTCGGCGTTCGCGATCTACGGCGCCGCCGAGGCGCTCGGCTCCTTCGGCTTCGTCGCCGCCTTCGCGGGCGGCGTCGCCTTCCGCCGCCACGAGCTCGCCGACGACTACCACCGCGACGTCCACGACGGCGCCGACGTGCTCAAGCACTTCTCGGAGCTGGCCGTGATCCTGATCCTCGGCAGCATGCTCGCCTTCTACGGCTTCTCGGAGGCGGGCGCGTGGGGGCTCGGCCTCGCCGCCGCCTCGGTCTTCGCGATCCGGCCGGTGACGGCGTTCCTCGTCCTCGCGCGCTCGCGCCTGTCCGTGCGCGAGCGGATCTGGGTCGCCTGGTTCGGCGTCAAGGGCGTCGCCTCGCTGAACTACGTCGCCGTCGCGGTCGCCGCGCATGCCTTCGGCGCCGACGTGCCGGGGCTCGTCTGGACCGTCCTCACGGCCGTCGCGCTCTCCGTCGTCGTGCACGGGGTCAGCTCGACGCCGCTGACGCGGCTCCTGCTGCGCGACGAGGACGACGAGCAGGGCCCGGATCGCGACCCGACCGACGGCGTCGGCCGGCGCGGGCTCGGCGGCGCCTGGACGGGCGCGGCGGCCGGGACGGGTCGGCCGCGGCTGCCGGCTCGAGGCAGTTGACACGCAAGGCGTCGCGATCTTTCGCTACCGTCGAAGGGCTGTGGCAGGCAAGCGCGTACGCGTCCTGATCGTCGACGACCACGAGCTCTTCGCCGGGACGCTCCGGCTCTTCCTCGACGGAAGCGACGCCGTCGAGGTCGTCGGGGTCGCCCACGACGGCGCCCAGGCGGTCGACCTCGCGCTCGCGCAGTCGCCCGAGGTGATCCTGATGGACGTCGGCCTCCCGGGCCTCGACGGCTTCGCCGCCGCGAAGCGCCTGCTCGGCCTCCGCAACGGCACGAAGATCGTCGCGCTGAGCGGCCGCACCGAAGACGAGGTGCGCCGCGAGGTCGAGTCCGCCGGCATGGTCGGCTACCTGAGCAAGGACCACGTCGACGAGACGGTCGTCGACGCGATCCTGCACGCGGCCTCCCTGTAGCGACCGCCGCGCGCGGGAAGCGGGCGATGGGGCTCGAACCCACGACACCTGGCTTGGGAAGCCAGTGCTCTACCACTGAGCTACGCCCGCGCGGCGACCATTCTAGCCGGGGTCAGGCGACCGTCACGTCGGTGCAGAGGTAGACGTCCTGGATCGCGTTCAGCAGCTCGACGCCCTCCGCGGTCGGGCGCTGGAACGCCTTCCGGCCGCTGATCAGGCCGACGCCGCCGGCGCGCTTGTTGATCACCGCCGTCCGCACCGCCTCCGCGAGGTCGCTGTCGCCCGACGACGCGCCGCCGCTGTTGATCAGCGGCGCCCGGCCCAGGTAGCAGTTCGCGACCTGGTAGCGGCAGAGGTCGATCGGGTTGTCGCTCGTCAGCTCCGAGTACACCTTCGGGTTCGTGTGGCCGAACGCGACGGCGCCGTAGCCGTCGTTCACCTCGGGCAGCTTCTGCTTGATGATGTCGGCCTCGATCGTGACGCCGATGTGGTTCGCCTGGCCGGTCAGGTCGGCCGCGACGTGGTAGTCGACGCCGTCCTTCTTGAAGGCCGAGTTGCGGAGGTAGCACCAGAGCACGGTGAACATGCCCAGCTCGTGCGCCTCCTCGAAGGCCTCGCTGATCTCGACGAGCTGCCGGCGGCTCTGCTCGCTGCCGAAGTAGATCGTCGCGCCGATGCCGGCGGCGCCGAGCTCCCACGCCTTCTTCGCCGACCCGAACAGCGTCTGGTCGTAGGTGAGCGGATACGTGAGCGTCTCGTTGTGGTTGATCTTGACGATGAACGGGATGCGGTGGGCCCAGCGGCGGCTGATCGCGCCGAGCACGCCGATCGTCGACGCGACGGCGTTGCAGCCGCCCTCGTGGGCGAGCTCGACGATCTTCTCGGGGTCGAAGTAGGCCGGGTTCGGCGCGAAGCTGGCGCCGGCGCTGTGCTCGATCCCCTGGTCGACCGGCAGGATGCTCACGTAGCCCGTGCGGCCGAGGCGGCCGTTGTCGAACAGCCACTGCAGGTTGCCGAGGACGCGGTTCGAGCGGTCGGTCTGCGCGTAGACGCGGTCGACGAAGTCGGGGCCGGGCAGGTGCAGCAGCGAGCGCTCGATGCCCGTCGATTCGTGCTGCAGCAGCGACGCCGCCTCGTCGCCGAGGAGCTCCTCGATCCGGTCGATCCCGGTCTGGTTCGCAACTGCCATCGGTCCTCCTATGTGTACTCGCGTCCTGTGAACTCCCTCAGCTTCTCGAGCGCGTGCCGTGCCTCGATCCTGCGCACGGTGCCGGAGCGCGAGCGCATCACGATCGAGTCGGTCACGGCCCCACCCGAGTAATAGCCGACGCCGCGCAGCAGGGAGCCGGTGGTGACGCCGGTGGCGGCGACGAAGACGTTGTCGCCGGCGACGAGGTCGTCGGTCCTGAGGACGCGGTCGACGTCGTAGCCCGCGGCGGCGAGCTCCTGCCGCTCCTCGTCCGAGCGCGGCCAGAGGCGCCCCTGGATGCCGCCGCCGACGCACTTGAGCGCGGCTGCGGAGATCACGCCCTCCGGCGTGCCGCCGATCCCCATCAGCAGGTCGACGCCCGTGCCCGGCTGGCTGGCGGCGATCGCCGGCGCGACGTCGCCGTCGCGGATCAGGTTCACCTTCGCGCCCGCCTCGCGCAGCTCGGCGATCAGGTCGACGTGGCGGTCGCGCTCGAGCACGACGACGTTGACGTCGCCCGGGCGGCAGCCCTTCGCCTCGGCGACGCGGCGCACGTTCTCGGTCGGCGAGGCGGTGATGTCGATCGCGTCGACCGCGTCGGGCCCGGCGGCGATCTTCTCCATGTAGACGGCGGCGCCGGGGAAGAACATCGAGCCGCGGTCGGCGACGGCGATCACGCAGATCGCGTTCGGCTGGCCGAGCGCCGCCAGCCGCGTCCCCTCGAGCGGGTCGACGGCGATGTCGCAGCGCGGGCCGTCGCCGTTGCCGACGCGCTCGCCGTTGTAGAGCATCGGCGCCTCGTCCTTCTCGCCCTCGCCGATCACGACGACGCCGTCCATCGAGACGGTGTCGAGCATCGCGCGCATCCCGTCGACGGCGGCCTGGTCGGCGGCCTCCTTGTCGCCGCGGCCGACGAGCCGGCCGGCCGCGAGCGCCCCGGCCTCGGTCACCCGGACGAGCTCGAGCGCGGTGTTGCGGTCCGGTGCCTGCGGGACGGCCACGGCCGCGATCCTAACGGGCTACATCCGCTCGGGGGCCTCGACGCCGACGAGGTCGAGGCAGCGCGCGATCACGGTGCGGGCCGCGCGGCAGAGGCCGAGCCGAAACGACTCCGCCTCGGAGCCGAGGACGCGGCACTCGTGGTAGAAGCGGTGGAAGTCGTCGGCGACGCGGATCGCGTAGAGCGGCACCGCATGCGGGCCGCGGCGCGCGGCCGCCTCGGCGACGAGCGCCGGGAACTCGGCGAGCCGCTTCACGAGCTCGCGCTCCTCGGGCGCGAGCGGCCCGGGCGGGTCGCCGCCGACGGCCGCGTCGCCCGCGTTCCGCAGGATCCCCGCGATCCGCGCGTGCGCGTACTGGACGTAGTAGACGGGGTTCTTCGCCGTCTTCTCGGCCGCGAGGTCGACGTCGATCTCGATCGCCTGGTCCGGCCCGCGCGAGACGAGGTACCAGCGCGCCGCGTCGAGGCCGATCTCGTCGATCAGCTCGTCGAGGAAGACGACGTTGCCGGAGCGCTTGCCCATCTTCACGGTCTCGCCGCGGCGGACGAGGTGCACGAGCTGGTAGAGCAGCACCTCGACGCGCGCCGGGTCGTAGCCGAGCATCCGCGCGACGGCGGCGTACCAGTTGCGGGTGCCGTGGTGGTCGGCGCCGAGGACGTAGATCGCGCGGTCGAAGCCGCGCTCGAGCTTGTCGGCGAGGTAGACGACGTCGGCGGCACGGTAGGTCGGCGTCCCCGTCTCGGAACGGATCAGGACGCGGTCGTCGTCGTCGCCGTAGGCGGAGGAGCGCGCCCAGACGGCGCCGTCGTGCTCGTAGGTGTCGAGCCGCGGCAGGAACTCGTCGAGGCGCGCCTCGAGCTCGCTCTGCTTCGCCCAGGCGTCGAACTGGATGCGGAAGCGCTCCATCGAGGCCTCGATCCGCTCGAGCATCCGCGGCACCGGGTCGCCCGGCGTGCGCGCGAGCTCGTCGACGTACGCGCCCTGGTACCCGTCCTCCGGCACCGGCTCGCCGCGGCGGCGGGCCTCGACCGAGCGGCGGAAGCGCTCCATCTGCGCGCCCGCGTCGTTGTAGTAGTACTCGCGCTGCACCTCGTTGCCGCCGAAGGCGAGCAGGCGCGCGACCGAGTCGCCGTAGGCGCCGTTGCGCGCCGCCGCGACGGTGATCGGCCCGGTCGGGTTGGCGGAGACCATCTCGACCTGGACGCGCTCGCGCGGCTCGGCGAAGCCCGCGCCGTACTCCGGCCCGATCTCGGCCACCGCCGCCGCGAGGAACGCGTCGCTGACGAAGAGGTTGACGAAGCCGGGCCCGGCGACCTCGGCGCGCTCGACCCCGGGCAGCGCGGCGGCCGCGTCGGCGATCTCCTGGGCGCGCTCGCGCGGCGTGCGCCGGTGCTCGCGGGCGGTCGCGAGCGCGACGTTCGTCGCGTAGTCGCCGTGCGCCGCCTCGGCGGGCCGCTCGAGCTCGACCGGCGCGCCCGCGATCTCGCCGACGGCAGCCGCGAGCCGCGCTACCGCGTCAGCCGGCAACGGCCTCGCGCGGCGCGAACAGCTCCTCGAGCAGCCGCAGCTCGTGGGCGGTGCCGACCGCGATCATCACGTCGCCGACCTCCAGCGTCGTCTCGGGATCCGGCGTCGCGTCGAAGCTGCCGTCCTGCTTGCGCAGCGCGACGATGACGGCGCCGGTCTCGTGGCGGATCCGCACGTCGCGGATCGACCGGCCCGCCTGCGCGCAGGTGGGCGTCACCTCGATCTCCTCGAAGCGCAGGTCGGGGCCGCCGTGCGTCGAGACGATGTCGAGGAACGCGGCGACCTGCGGCTTGATCGCGAGCTTCGCCATCTCGATGCCGGCGGCCGCGTAGGGCAGCACGACGCGGTCGGCGCCGGCGAGGCGCAGCTTCTTCTCGGCCTCGGCGTCGGAGGCGCGCGCGACGATCGTCAGCCCGGGCCGCGCCGCGCGGGCGCTGAGGACGACGTAGAGATTGTCCGCGTCGGAGTCCGAGGCGGCGAGGATGCCGCGGGCCCGGTCGAGCCCCGCCTGGGCGAGGTCGACGTCCTCGGTCGGCCGGCCCTCGACCCAGGGGACGCCGTCGGCGCGGGCGCGCTCCAGCACCTCCGGGTTGAAGTCGAGCACGACGAACGGGATGCCGGCCTCGGTCAGCTCCTCCGCGATCCGGCGGCCGACGCGGCCGTAGCCGCAGATGATGAAGTGGTCGCGCAGGCGCTCGATCGTTCGTCTCCTCCGTCGCTCGGCGAAGACGCCGCCGAGCACGCCGTGCGCGATCAGCTCGACGATCGCCCCGGCGACGTAGGCAAAGATAGCCACGCCGGCGAGCAGGAGCAGGATCGAGAAGAGCTCGATGCCGTGCGAGCGCGGGTTCGCCTCGAGGCCGGTCAGCGAGACGGTGACGACCGAGCGGTAGAACGCGGTCACCCAGTCGAGGCCCGTCAGCACGCGGAAGCCGACGGCGCCGCCGACGATCACGCCGACGAGCGCGAGGATCGCGTAGCCGAGCCGGCGGCGGCTGAACGTCTCCACGGCTCTAGTATCGTGGAGGCATGGACTCCGGTCCCGACAGGCAGGTCAACCTGCACATGGACACGGATGCGATGGCGGGCGTCTACTCCAACTTCGCCAACGTCGCCTTCTCCGACTACGAGTTCACGCTCACCTTCGCGCGGGTCGACTTCGACAGCGAGGAGGGCGACATCTCCGGCGTCGTCGTCTCGCGCGTGAACATGTCGGCGCCGTTCATGAAGCAGCTCGTCGAGGCGATCAACGACTCCTGGTCGAAGCACCAGGCGCGCGAGCAGATCAAGAACCTGCCCGAGGCGCCGCCGCGCGACCAGCCGTAACGGCGGCCTTCCAGCGCGTCGCCATCGCGATCCGCTGCGCGAGCGTCGGGTGGTTCTCGAGCAGCAAGTAGTCCCAGGCCGGCGGGCTCGGCTCCTGCAGGCTCGTCCGCTGGAAGGAGCGGAAGAGCT
>DASSSQ010000082.1:0-8831 GCA_035708405.1 Gaiellaceae bacterium | reverse complement strand
CGGCCGCACGGCCGGACCCTCAGGCTTCCCGCTTCGACCTACTCGGCGTTCGTGGCTTCCTCTATCTAGCCGCAGCCCGTGCTCGTGCCGCAGTCGCGGCAGGTGTAGCACGTGCCGGCTCGCACCATGCGGCCGCCGCAGCGGCTGCACTCGACGGCGTCCTCCCAGTTGTTGAAGAGGGCGGTCTGGCCCGGGGTCGCGGTCTCGGCGGGCGCCGGCGGCGTCTCGCCGCCGTTCGCGTAGCCGGCGGCGAGTCTCGCGCGCACCACCGGCGAGAGGATTCCGGCCTCCTCCTGCTGCTCGACCGAGAGGAACTTCTTGCCCATCCAGCGGAAGACGTAGTCGACGATCGACTTCGCGGCGCGGATGTCGGGGTCGTTCGTCAGGCCGCTCGGCTCGAAGCGCATGTGTGCGAACTTCGAGACGTACACCTCGAGCGGCACGCCGTACTGGAGGCCGAGCGAGACCGAGATCATGAACGAGTTCATCAGGCCGGCGAGGGTCGTGCCCTCCTTGGCGATGTCGACGAAGATGTCGCCGGGGGTGCCGTCGTCGAAGAGGCCGACGTGGATGTAGCCCTCGTACTCGCCGACGCGGAACTTACGCCCCACCTCGGTGCGGTCGTCCGGCAGCCGCCGGCGCTTCGGCGCCGCCGCCGGCGCCACCACCGACGGCATCAGCGTCGCCTGCGCGCCCGCGTCCTTCTTGCCGGAGAGCGGCTGGGCGAGCTTGCAGTTGTCGCGGTAGATCGCGATCGCCTTGACGCCGAGCTTCCACGCGTCGATCAGCAGGCTCGAGACGTCGTCGACCGTCGCCTCCTCCGGCAGGTTGACCGTCTTCGAGATCGCGCCCGAGATGAACGGCTGGATGCCGCCCATCATCTTCACGTGGCCGGAGTAGTGGATCGCGCGCTCGCCGACCGCGCAGTCGAAGACCGGGTAGTGCTCGGCCTTCACGTACGGCGCGCCGACGACGGTGTTGCGCTCGTCGACGAAGGCGACGACCTCGTCGACCTCCGCCGGCGCGTAGCCGAGCTTCTCGAGCCCGAGCGCGACCGACTTGTTCACGATCGTCAGCTCGCCGCCGCCGACCAGCTTCTTCGACTTGACGAGCGAGAAGTCCGGCTCGACGCCGGTCGTGTCGCAGTCCATCATGAAGCTGATCGTCCCGGTCGGCGCCAGCACCGTCGCCTGCGCGTTCCGGTAGCCGGCGACCTCGCCGAGGTTCAGCGCGTCGTCCCACGCCGTGCGGGCGGCGGTCAGCAGGTCGTCCGGCACCGACGCGGCGCCCTCGATGTTGCCGACCGCGGCGCGGTGCTTCGCGATCACGCCGATCATCGCCGCCGCGTTGCGCCGGTAGCCGGCGAACGGGCCCATCCGCTGCGCGATCTCCGCCGACTTGCGGTAGGCGCGGCCGGTCATCAGCGCCGTGATCGCCGCAGCGTAGGCGCGGCCCTCGTCGGAGTCGTACGGCAGGCCACGCGACATCAGCATCGCGCCGAGGTTGGCGTAGCCGAGCCCGAGCTGCCGGTACGACTTCGCGTTCGCCTCGATCTCGGGCGTCGGATAGGACGAGTAGCCGACGCAGATCTCCTGCGCGAGGAACATCACGTCGACCGCGTGCTCGAGCGCCTCGACATCGAGCTCGCCGTCCTCCCGCCGGAACTTCATCAGGTTCAGCGACGCGAGATTGCAGGCCGAGTCGTCGATCGACATGTACTCCGAGCACGGGTTCGACGCGTTGATCCGGCCCGTGTTCGGCAGCGTGTGCCACGCGTTGATCGTCGTGTCGTACTGGACGCCCGGATCGGCGCAGCGCCACGCCGCCTCGGCGATCTGGCGCAGCAGGTCGCGCGCCTTCAGCGTGTCGACGACGGTGCCGTCGGTGCGGGCGGTCAGGTTCCAGTCGGCGCCGTCGACCGCTGCCTGCATGAACGCGTCCGAGACGCGCACCGAGTTGTTCGCGTTCTGGTACTGGATCGACGCCCAGTCGGCGGAGTCGAGCGACATGTCGTAGCCGGCCGCCTCGAGGACGCGCGCCTTCTCCTCCTCCTTGGCCTTGCACCAGATGAACTCCTCGACGTCCGGGTGGTCGGCGTCGAGGACGACCATCTTCGCGGCGCGCCGCGTCTTGCCGCCCGACTTGATCGTGCCGGCGGACGCGTCGGCGCCGCGCATGAAGGAGACCGGGCCGGAGGCGTAGCCGCCCTTCGACAGCTGCTCCTTCGAGGACCGCACCTTCGAGAGGTTGACGCCGGAGCCGGAGCCGCCGCGGAAGACGATCCCCTCGCGGCGGATCCAGTCGAGGATCGACTCCATCGAGTCCTCGATCGAGAGGATGAAGCAGGCCGAGCACTGCGGCTTCTCCTCGAAGCCGACGTTGAACCAGACCGGCGAGTTGAACGCGGCCAGCTGGTTGACGAGGATCGCCTTCAGCTCGGTCTCGAAGGTGTCGGCCTCCTCGTCCGAGGCGAAGTAGCCGCCGGCGCGCCCCCAGCCGCCGATCGTCGTCACGATCCGCCCGATCATCTGCTTGACGGAGCGCTCGCGCTCGGGCGAGCTCATGCGGCCGCGGAAGTACTTCTGGGCGACGATGTTCGTCGCCGTCTGCGACCAGAACTTCGGGAACTCGACGTTGCGCTGCTCGAAGACCGGCTTGTCCTTCGGGCCGATCGACGCGTCGCGGATCTCCCACTCGATCTCGTCGAACGGGTCGCGGCCGGGAATCGTGAAGTAGCGGCGCACGGCGAGGGTCGCGTCCCCGTCGACGACCGTGTTCACGATCTCCTCGGTGCTCGTGGTGGGCTCTACGGTCTGCTCCTGCTTGGTCGCCATGCTCCGGCCTTTCTCCTCGAATCCATTGTGCCTGCCGGGGGCGGCTCGGCCCCTGGGCGGAGGAGGAACGATAGGAGCCGGCCCGGACGGAACCGGATCGGTGCTCTTTCGGGTCGAGCCTACGCCGTTACGGGCGCGAGCGGCGGGCCTGCAGGCGGCGGGCGAAGAGGCCCGCGCCGCCGGCCGCGACGAGCAGCACGGCGAGCCCCGCGAGCACGAGCAGCGGCACCGGGACCGTGTCGGCGTGGTTCGAGCCGAGCTTGCCGACGGCCTGGTTGAGGAAGCCGTTGCCGTTCAGGTCGCCGTTCGGGTCGGGGTGGCCGCTCGACGGCGTGTTCGGGCCGCTGCCGCCGCCGGGACCGCTCGGCGGGCCGCCGCCGCCGTTGTTCGCGGGCGGCGCGATCAGCGCGTTCTCGTTCACGTGCTTCTTGTGCCGCGTCGCCGAGGCCAGCGCGCGCTGGATCACGTCGACCGCGTCGGAGTAGGTGCGGACGTCGAGCGGCAGGTGCTTCAGCGCGGCGCGGTAGCAGTGGATCGGATACGAGTGGTCGATCCGGCCGTCGTACCAGTCGGTGATCAGCTTCTGCCAGCACTGCGTCTGGCTGCGCGCCGAGGCCGCCGGCGCCGTCGCTGCCGTCACCGCCAGGGAGAGCAGGCAGGCGACGAGGACGAGGCGGCGGAGTGTCTTCGGCGTGACGGTCACGTTTTTTGCGTAGCGCCTGCACGCGTGCGCGCGAGCGCCGAGCCTCACAACTATTCCCCACGCCGTTTACCCCACGGTAATCGGCGTGTAAACCGTTTGTTAGAGCCGTGGACGCCGACGGGGGCGGCGTCGCGAGCCTATGGTAGCGTCGCCGCGCGATGCGGGAACGGCTCTTGCTCGGCGCGGCGGCCGTCCTGCTCGGCGCCACGTGCTTCGCGGGGGAGTCGGTGCCGTGGATCGGGCTCGGCGCGCTGCTCTTCGCGCCGGCGCTCGGGCTGCCGGTGCTCGCGGGGCGCGCGCCGCGGCCGGCGCTCGGGCAGGCGGGGGCGACGGCGCTCGCGCTCCTCTGCGGCTTCGTCGTCTGGAACGGCGTCTCGCTCGCCTGGTCGACGCTGCCGGACCGGACCTGGCAGTACACGAACCTCGGCCTCGTCTATCTCGCGTTCGCGGTCGCCGGCGCGCTCGCCGGGGCGCTCGCGCCGCGCGCGCCGCGCGGGATCGCCGGCGCGCTCGCGGTCGCGCTCGGCGCGGTCGTCGTCTGGGCGCTCGCGGGCAAGGTCTTCGCGGGGATCGAGCCGGACTACGGCCGCGTGGCGCGGCTGCGCGACCCGGTCGGCTACTGGAACGCGCTCGCGCTGCTCGGCGACATGGCGCTGCCGCTCGCGCTCTGGATCGCCGGGCGGCCGCGGCACCGGCCGGCGGCGCGCGCCGCCGGGACGCTGCTCCTCTACGCCTGGGTGGTCGCGATCGCGCTGACGCAGTCGCGCGGCGGCGTCGCCGTCGGCGTGGTCGTGCTGGCGGCGTGGCTGGCGCTGGACGAGCACCGGCTCGAGTCGGTCGCCGCGCTCGCGGTCGGCGGCGTCCCCGCGGTCGCCGTCGCCTGGTTCGCGCTGCGGCTGCACGGGATCGGCGACGACGGCGTCTCCGACGCGGTGCGCGCCCACGACGGCCGCACCTTCGGGATCGTGCTCGTCGTCGTCGCGCTCGCCGTCGCTGCGGCCGGGATCGCGCTCGCGCGGCTGCCGCCGTGGACGGAGCGGCGACGCGCCGGGCACCGCGTGCTCGCGGTCGCGGCCGTGCTCGCGGCGGTCGCGGTCGCGATCGGGCTCGGGCTGAACGCGTCGCGGATCTGGTCGCAGTTCAACTCCTCGGCCTCGCAGGTCGCGGCGAGCGGCTGCCGCCTCTGCTCGGCGAGCTCCAACTTCCGCACGACCTGGTGGCGGGAGGCCGCGCGCGGCTTCGCCGACCGGCCGGCGCTCGGCTCCGGCGCGGGCTCGTTCCTCTACACGAACCTGAAGCTGCGCCACTGGGACGTCGACTACGCGATCGAGCCGCACGACCTGCCCTTGCAGTTCCTCTCCGAGACGGGGATCGTCGGCTTCCTGCTCGCGGCCGGCGCGGCGGGGGTCGGGCTCGCCGGGATCTGGCGGCGGGTGCGCGGCGCGGGCGCCGACCGGGCGGCCGCGGCGGCGCTCGGCCTCGTCCCGGTCGCCTACCTGCTGCACGGGTTGATCGACTACGACTGGGACTTCGTCGCCGTCACGGGGCCGGCGGTCTTCGCCGGCGGCGCGCTGCTCGCGCGGCCCGGCTCGCGGACGGGCCGGAGCAGCTTCGGCGCCGCCGCGGCGGTCGCGGTCGCCGCCGCGGTCTTCGTCTCGCTGCTCCTGCCGTGGCTCTCGCAGCGCGACACGCTCAACGCCCAGGGGCAGGATCCCGGGCCGGCGATCGCGCTCGCGGACTCGGCCCGCTCCTACGACCCGCTGAACGTCGACGCGCTCTTCGTCAAAGCGGACGCCGTCGCCTCGCTCGGCCGGCTCGGCGACGCGGAGGCGCTCTACCTCGAGGCGACGCGGATCCAGCCGCACAACGCCGAGACCTGGTTCCGGCTCGGCCAGTTCGAGTGGCAGCAGGGCTGCCCGGGCGCCGCCTGGAAGCACCTCTCGCGCTTCGTCGCCCTCAACCCGCAGGAGCCGGAGGGCGGCGCGCTCTACAACGCGGCGCTGAAGGTCGTCAACTCCGGCAAGTACCGCTGCTAACCGACGCCGAGCACGACGACGAGGTGCGCGCCGAGCAGCTGGCGCGTCTTCATCCCGTCGAGCGGGCCGACGATCTTCAGCTTCAGGTCGCGGGCGAGCCGCAGCGCCTCCGCGTGGTAGCCGGGGCGGAACATGACGACGGTCGAGGCGTAGTCGTGGCGTGCCGCGTTGCCGGTGCCGGCGATCATGTAGCCGAGACCGTGGATGCGCGCGGCCTCGGCGGAGGCGGCGCCGGTGCGGCCGTTGCCGTTGAGGACGAGCACGTCGGTCTGGCTGCGGGAGAGCTTCGGGATCGCCGGCAGCACCGTGCGCGCGATCGCCGGGACCGTCTTCTTCTTCGGCGGCGCGAGCGCCTGCACCTCCGCCTGCTTGCGGACGGCGTGGGCGAGCGGCTTGCCGACGAGCGCGACGCCGGCCGCGAGCAGCGCGACGAGCTCGATCGCGGCGATCAGGCTCGCGACGATCGTCGCCCGCCGCCACGGGCGGACGAGCACGTCCGGAGCTGCGAGGGGTGCGTCCACGGGCGACCGATTTCGCCGGTGTCGCCGCGGCTCCTTCTACATTAGGCGGATGGAGTCCACGGATCGGCCGTTCTGGACGCTCGTGGGCATCCGCGCCGCGTTCTGGGTCGCGACGGCGTTCACGCTCCTCTGGGTGCCGCTGCACGGCGGCGCGATCCCGTTCGACCGCGCCTACGGCGCCTGGGGCGACCTCTTCTTCACGACCTTCGAGCACTGGGACGCGCAGTGGTTCCTGCACGTCGCGCGGGACGGCTACAACCCGGTCTCCGCCGCGTTCTTCCCGCTCTACCCGCTGGCCGTGCATGCCGTCGCGTGGGTGGTGCGGTCGGATCTCGCCGCGGGGACGCTCGTCTCGCTGGCGGCGGCGGGCGCGGCCGCGTGGGCGCTCGCGGAGATCGCGCGGCCGCTGCTCGGCCCGCGCGGCGCGCGCGACGCCGTGCTCTACCTCGCGCTCTTCCCGACGGCGTACGTGTTCACGGCGGTCTACTCGGACGCGCTCTTCCTCGCGCTCTCGGCGGCGTCGTTCCTCGCCGCCTCGCGCGGGCGCGGCTGGCGCGCGGGCGTCGCGGGCGGGCTCGCGGTCGCGACGCGGGTGATCGGGATCGCGCTGCTGCCGGCGCTCGTCTTCCTGCTCTGGCCGCGCACGCGCCGGCAGCTCGTGCGGCTCGTCCCGCTCGTGCTGCTGCCGGCGGCGGTCGGCTGCTACTCGCTCTACCTCCACTACGCGGTCGGCGACTGGCTGGCGTGGCGGCACTCGCAGCTCGGCTGGCAGCGAGAGACGCCGGCGCTCGGGCCGCTCGGCGGGCTGTGGTGGGCGATCGAGGCGGGCGGGCACGGCGGGCTCGAGCTGGTGCGCCACCTGCCGCGCGGGCTCGCGGCGCCGGACGGGTTCACGTCCACCGATCGGCTCGCGTTCTGGAACGCGTTCTCGCTGCTGCTCTTCCTCGTCGCCTGCTGGCTGACCTGGGTCGCGTGGCGGCGGCTCGGGCACGCGTTCGGGCTCTACTCGGCGGCGACGCTCGTCGTGGTGCTCGCGGCGCCGTCACGCGGCTTCCCGCTCGTCTCGCTGCCGCGCTTCCTGATGGACGACTTCCCGATCGTGCTCGCGCTCGTCGCGCTGACCCGCCGCCGCGGCCGCGAGGCGGTGCTCGTCGGCCTCGGCGCGCTGACGGCCGCCGCGGGCGTCGCGTTCGCGCACGGCATCTGGATCGCCTAGTCGGCCGATGTCGTCCAGGCCCAGGTGCGGCGGAGGCCGTCCTCGAGCCCGACCTGCGGGCGCCAGCCGAGCTCGCGTGCGGCGAGCGAGACGTCCAGCACCGAGCGGCGCGCGTCGCCGAGGCGGGCGTCCTCGTAGCGCGGCGGCTCCGCGACGCCGGCGACCGCGCGGCAGAGCTCGTGCAGCCGGGTGACCGACGTCTCCTCGCCCGTGCCGACGTTGAAGACGCCGCCCTCGCGCCCGGCCGCCGCGAGCAGCGCCGCGACGACGTCGCCGACGTAGACGAAGTCGCGGGTCTGCTCGCCGTCGCCGAAGATCGCGGTCGGCTCGCCGGCGGCCATCCGCTCGAGGAAGATCGCGACGACGCCGCCCTCGAGCCCCGAGTCCTGCCGCGGCCCGTACACGTTCGCGAAGCGGAGGACGACATGGCGCGTGCCGTGGATCCGGTTCCAGCCGGCCAGGTACTCCTCCGCCGCGAGCTTCGCGATCCCGTACGGCGACACCGGCAGCCGCGGCGTCTCCTCGGCCGCGGGCCGCTCGACCTCGCCGTAGATCGCGCCGCCGGTCGACGAGAAGACGACCCGGGCGCCGGCACGCCGCGCCGCCTCGAGCACGCGCACCGTCCCGACCACGTTCACCTCGGCGTCGTAGGCGGGCCGCTGCACCGACGTCCCCACGTCCGCCTGCGCGGCCAGGTGGAAGACGACGTCCGCGTCGAGCTCCTCGAGCCCGCGGATGTCCTGCTCGAGCAAGCGCGCCGACGGGTTGACGAACTCGCGCTTCCCCGTCGAGAGGTTGTCGACGACCGTCACCTCGTCGCCGCGCTCCACGAGCGCGTCGACCAGCGTCGAGCCGATGAAACCCGCTCCCCCGGTCACGACCGCCCGCATCGGGCCGTATCGTAGGCGCGCGATGTTCGTCACGTTCGAGGGAATCGACGGCAGCGGCAAGACGACGCAGGTGGAGCTGCTGCGCGCCGAGCTGGAGCGGCGCGGGCACGAGGTCGTCGCCACGCGCGAGCCGGGCGGCACCGAGCTCGGCGAGGGGATCCGGCGGCTGCTCCTGCACGGCGTCGACATGGCGCCGTGGGCGGAGGCGGCGCTCTTCGCCGCGGCGCGCGCCGAGCTCGTCGTCGAGCGGATCCGGCCGGCGCTCGAGCGCGGCGCGTGGGTGCTCTCCGACCGGTACTTCGACTCCTCGCTCGCCTACCAGGGCGTCGGCCGCGGGCTCGGCGTCGACGCGGTGCTGGAGCTGAATCTGGCGGTCACCGGGAGTCTCTGGCCGGACCGCACGTTCGTGCTCGCGGGCGCGCGCCGCCAGGAAGGAGCACCGGACCGGCTCGAGCGCGCCGTCGCCCTGCAGGAAGGCGCCGCCGCGGGTTACGCCGAGCTCGCGGCCCGGTTCCCCGACCGCGTCGCCGTGCTCGACGGGACGCGCGCGCCCGACCAGATCGCGGAGGAGATCCGTGCCCGGCTGGGACTTTCCTGAGCAGCTGGAGGCCAAGCGCCTCCTCGACGCGGC
>DASSSQ010000081.1:0-5734 GCA_035708405.1 Gaiellaceae bacterium | reverse complement strand
GTCCAGCAGCTCCTGCAGCTCGGCGCGGACGACCTGCTTCGTCTGCGCGTCCAGGGCCGACAGCGGCTCGTCGAGCAGCAGCACGCCGGGATCGCGGGCGAGCGCGCGGGCGAGCGCGACCCGCTGCCGCTCGCCGCCGGAGAGCTCGGCCGGCCGCGCGTCCGCGAGCTGCGCGACGCGGAACCGCTCCATCAGCTCGTCCGCACGGCGCCTGCCGCCGAAGCCGACGTTGTCCCGAACCGACAGGTGCGGGAAGAGCGCGTACTCCTGGAAGACGAGCCCGACGCGGCGCTCGTGCGGCGCGCGCCAGACGCGGCGCTCCGTGTCGAGCCACGTCTCGCCGCCGAGCGCGACCCGGCCGCGGCGCGGCCGCGCGAGCCCGGCGATCGTCCGCAGCACCGACGACTTGCCGGCGCCGGAGGGTCCGACGAGCGCCGTCGTCCGCGCGACGGAGAGCGCTACGTCGAGATCGAGCGCGCGAAGAGGAAGCGTGAAGTCCGCTGCGAGGGCTGCCACAGGGCGGTCGCTTTCAGGGCGAGCAGGGTCGCCGAGCTGACGAGGACGAGCAGCGCGCTCATCGCCAGCGTGGCGTCGAAGTTGACGTCGAACTCGGCGTAGATCGCGAGCGGCAGCGTCTGCGTGACGCCGCGCAGGCTGCCCGCGAACATGATCGTCGCGCCGAACTCGCCGAGGCCGCGCGCGAACGAGAGCGCGAGCCCGGCGGCGAGGCCGGCGCGCGCGAGCGGCAGGACGACGCGGAAGAAGGTGCGCGCGGGGCCGGCGCCGAGCGTGCGCGCGGCCGCGACGACGTTGCCGTCCACGCCCTCGAACGCCGCCAGCGCCTGACGCACGTAGAGCGGCCCGGCGACGAAGGCGACGGCGATCGCGACCGCGCTCTGCGTGAAGGAGACGGAGAGGCCGAGCGCGGCGAGCGGCGAGCCGAGCAGGCCGAGGCGGCCGAACGCGACGAGCAGCCCGATCCCGGCGACCGCCGGCGGCAGCACGAGCGGCAGCTCGACGAGCGTGACGAGCAGCGTGCGGCCCGGGAAGCGGCGCGAGGCGAGCACGTAGGCGGTCGGCGTCCCGAGCAGCAGCACGAGCGCCTGCGCGACCGCGCTCGTCTTCAGCGAGACGACGAGCGCGTCGACGACGGCCGGGTCGTCGAGCTGCGCGACGAGCGTCCCCGGCGAGACGTGGACGAAGATCGCGACCACCGGCAGCACGAGGAAGCCGAGCGCGACCGCGATCGCCGCCGCCAGCGCCGCGACGCGCAGCGCCTTCACCGCTGCACCATCAGCGAGGTCGACTTGACGACCGCCGTCGCCGCGTCGCCCGGCTTCAGGTCGAGGTCCTCGACCGCGTCGCGCGTGACGATCGCGACCAGCTGCACCGGCTCGCTGACGACGAGCTCGACCTGCGCCATCAGCCCGTCGAGCCGGACGTCGGTGACGACGCCGGGAAAGCGGTTGCGCGCGCTCAGCCGGCGCGCACCCGCGTCGCCGCGCAGCCGCTCGATCTCCGAGGCTGCGACGACGCGGCGGTTGGCGGCGTCGCGCTGGACGGTCAGGCGACCCTCGCGGTCCCAGCGGCGGAGCGTGTCGATCGAGATCCCGAGCGCCTTCGCGGCCTCGCCGGCGCGGTAGAGCTGCTTGGTCATCAGGCGATTATGCCTAGGAGTTGCATAGGTGGTAGATTAGGCGCGCCGTGACTATTGCGCAAGAGCTCTCCCCGGGCGACTGGTCGGTGCTGGCGCTCCTCTGCGAGCGGCCGGCGCACGGCTGGGCGCTCGCCGAGGCGCTCGCGCCCGAGGGCGAGATCGGCGCCGTCTGGGCGCTCGGGCGACCCGTCGTCTACCGCGCGCTGCAGACGCTGCGCGGCCGCCGGCTGATCGAGCGGCAGGGCCGGGAGCCGGGCACGCGCGGGCCGAGCCGCGCGATCTTCGCGCCGACCGACGCGGGCCGCGCCGCCGTCGGCGACTGGCTCGCCCGCCCGGCGCCGCACGTGCGCGACATCCGCTCGCTGCTCGTGCTCAAGCTCGTCTTCTCCGAGCGCGCGGGCATCGACCCGCGGCCGATGCTGGCCGGGCAGCGCCGGCTGCTCGAGCCGCTCGTCGCCTCGCTCGAGCAGCAGCTCGCGGCGAGCGACGGCGGCCGCCGGATCCTGCTCCGCTACCGGCTCGAGACCGCGCGGGCGGCGCTGCGCTTCGTCGAGGCCTCGGCATGAGGCCGCGCGCCGCGCTGCTCGTGCTCGCCGTGCTCGCGCTCGCCGGCTGCGGCGCCGGCGCGAAGAGCGCGACCCCGCCGGCCCGGGTCTACGCCGCCGCCTCGCTGACCGGCGTGCTGCCGCGGATCGACGCCGGCGCGCGCTACAGCTTCGGCGGCTCGGACACGCTCGCGGCGCAGATCCGCCAGGGGGCGCCGGCCGACGTCTTCCTCTCGGCGAGCCTCCGCTACGCCGCCGCGCTCCACCGCGGCGGGCTCGTCGCCGCGCCGCGCGTCTTCGCCGGCAACCGGCTCGTCGTCGTCGTCCCGCGACGGGATCGAACCGTCCGCCGGCTCGCCGACCTCGCCCGGCCCGGCGTGCGGCTCGTCCTCGCCGACCCGGCGGTGCCGGCCGGCGACTACGCGCGCCGCTCGCTCGCGCGGCTCCACCTCGACGCGGCGCTCCGGAACGTGGTCTCGAGCGAGCCGGACGTGAAGGGCGTCGTCGCGAAGGTCGCGCTCGGCGAGGCGGACGCGGGGATCGTCTACGCGACCGACGCGCGCGCCGCCGGGACGAAGGTGCGGACGATCCCGATCCCGGCGCACGCGCAGCCGCTCGTCCAGTACGCGGCCGCCGTCGTCCGCTCCGGCCGCACCGCCGCCGCCCGCGCCTTCCTCGCGCGCCTCTTCTCGCCCGCGGGCCGCGCCGCCCTGCGCCGCGCCGGCTTCACGGTTCGCTAGGCTGACGACACCGGGGTGTCCGCGCGCCGCGCGGGCTGAGATCACACCCGTCGAACCTGATCCGGGTCATGCCGGCGAAGGGAGGCAGGAAGTGAGCGGGTCGAAGACGCCGTCCTGGGGGATCGAGCCCGTCCCCGACCGGCTGCGCGCGCTCGGCGCGCTCGACACCGGCCTGCTCTGGGGCAGCCTCGGCATGAGCCTGCTCGTCGTCGTCGCAGGCGTCCTGCTCGTCCCGGCGCTCTCGCTGCGGGACGCGCTGGCGGCGATCCTCGTCGGCGCCGTCCTCGGCAACCTGATGCTCGCGCTCGCGGCGACGATCGGCGCCGACGCGCGCGTTCCCGGGATGGTGCTGCTGCGCGCGCCGCTCGGCCGTCACGGCTCCTACCTCGCGACCGCGGTCAACGTCGCGCAGAACGTCGGCTGGACGATCTTCGAGCTGATCGTGATCGCGACCGCCGCCTCGGCGCTCTCGCAGCGCGCGTTCGGCTGGAGCGGGAGATGGGCCTGGACGCTCGTCGCGGCGGCGATCACGACCGTGCTCGCGCTGATCGGGCCGGTCACGTTCGTCCACCAGTGGGTGCGCAAGGTCGCGATCTGGGTCGTGCTCGCCTCGCTCGTCTACCTGACCTGGTGGGCGCTCGACGGCGCCGCCCTGCACGCGCTCTGGTCGCGGCCCGGGAAGGGCGGCCTCTCCTTCTGGGCCGGCGTCGACCTGACGATCGCGATGCCGGTCTCGTGGCTGCCGCTCGTCGCCGACTACACCCGCTTCTCGCGCAGCCGCGGCGCCTCGTTCGCGGGCACCTTCGTCGGCTACCTCGTGCCGAACGCGTGGCTCTACGCGCTCGGCGCGCTGCTCCTGCTCTCGCGCGGGCTCGCCGACGCGCCGTCGCTGATCACGGCGATCGCGGGCGCCGGCGCCGGCGCGGGGCTCGCGCTCGTCGCGCTCGGGATCGACGAGACGAAGGAGCCCTTCGCGAACGTCTACTCGGCCGCGGTCTCGATCCAGAACCTGCTGCCGCGGGTGCCGCAGCGCGCGCTGATCTGCCTCGTCGCCGCCGGCTCGACCGCCGGCGCGCTCGCGATCGACCTGACGCGCTACCAGAGCTTCCTCTACCTGCTCGGCTCGGTCTTCGTCCCGCTCTTCGGCGTCCTGCTCGCCGACTGGCTGCTCGCGGGCGCGCACTACACGCGCGAGGACGTCTTCGGCGCGCCGGCGCTGCGGCCAGGTCTGCTCGCCGCGTGGGTCGCCGGCTTCTGCCTCTACCAGTGGCTCCAGCCGGTCGGGCCGGCCTGGTGGACGTCGCTCGTCGCGCGGACGCACCCGCACGCGCTGCCGTGGGGCGGCGCCTCGCTGCCGAGCTTCGGCGCCGCGCTCGTGCTCGCGCTCGTGCTGGGGACGGCCGCGCGGCGGCTTGCCACACCGCGGCCGCAGCGTGCGTAATGTTGGCGCGTGCCGCCCATCGCGATCCTCGGCAGCCTCGCGCTCGACCACCTGGGCGGGAAGACGCGCGTCGGCGGCGGCGCCTTCCACGGCGCGCGCGGGCTCGCGCTCGACGGCGCCGAGGGGATCGTCGTCACGAAGACGGCCCGGCCGGAGCTGCTCGCGCCGCTCGAGGCGATCGGCCTGCCGGTGCGACACGGCGAGGCGGCCGCGCAGTCGACCTTCTCGCTCCGCTACGACGGCGACGTGCGCACGATGCTGGTCGAGGAGGTCGGCGACCCGTGGACTGCGGACGACGCCCGCGGCTGGGTCGCCGGCGCGGTCGACGGGATCGCGTGGCTGCACGTCGCGCCGCTCCATCGCTCCGACTTCCCGGCGGCGACGCTCGCCGAGCTCGCCCGCGGCCGGCGGATCCTGCTCGACGCGCAGGGGCTCGTCCGCGTGCCGCGCACCGGTCCGCTCGTCCTCGACGACGACTACGACCCCGAGGTGCTGCGCCACGTCGCGATCCTCAAGCTGGCCGAGGAGGAGGCGCTCGCGCTGCTGCCCGACCTCGAGCCGGCCTCGCTCGCCGGGCTCGGCGTCGAGGAGGTGCTCGTCACCTTCGGAGCGAAGGGCTCGCTCGTCTTCGTCGGCGGCAGCGGGACCGAGGTGCCGGCGAACCGCGTCGACGCCGACTCGACCGGCGCCGGCGACGCGTTCTGCGCCACCTATCTCGCCGCGCGCGCCGCGGGCGAGGCGCCGGTCGACGCGGCCCGGCGGGCGACCGCGCTCGTCGAGCGGATGCTCGCGGCGAGGACGTGAACGCGCTCGCGGAGACCGCGGGCGGCGTCTACACGCTCGACCTCGAGGCGGAGGAGGTCGAGTCGTTCGCGCCCGGCGCCGCGCTCGAGCCGGAGCCCGAGCCGAGCACCGGCCTGCCGCGCGTCGTCGCGGCCGCCGCCGCCGGCTCGACGGTGCTCGTCGCCGTCGACGCCAAGCCGCCGCTGCTCGTCTCGCACGACGCGGGCCGCACCTGGCGCGACTCCGGCCGCGGCCTGCCCGTGGGCCGCGCGGTCGCCGTCGCCGCGGACGACCCCGACCTGCTGCTCTTCGCCGCCGGCTTCCGCGTCTTCGTCTCGCGCGACGGCGGCCGCTTCTGGCACGCGCTCGCGTGCGAGCTGCCGGAGGAGGTCGTCGCTGTAGCCTGGCCGGGGTGACGCGCCGCGCCTGGCTCCTGTTCGCGGCGATGTGCGTCCTCTGGGGGATCCCCTACCTGCTGATCCGCGTCGCCGTCCGCGAGCTCGAGCCCGCGACGCTCGTCTTCTTCCGCACCGCCCTCTCGGCGCTGCTGCTCGTGCCGATCGCGGCG
>DASSSQ010000080.1:0-6798 GCA_035708405.1 Gaiellaceae bacterium | reverse complement strand
GGCGAGATCGACCACGTCTTCGTCCCGGTCACCGCCGACACGAAGGTCGACCGGCTCGTCGAGGAGCTCGAGCGCGAGCGCGGCCTGGCGCTCGTCTTCGTCCGCACCAAGCGCGGCGCCGACCGGCTCGCCTCGAAGCTCGTCCGCCGCGGGCTCGCCGCGACCGCGCTGCACGGCGACATGAGCCAGCGCGCGCGGGAGAAGGCGCTCGCCGCCTTCCGGGCCGGCAAGGTGACGACGCTCGTCGCCACCGACGTCGCCGCCCGCGGCCTCGATCTCGAGGACATCACGCACGTGATCAACTTCGACCCGCCGGAGGACGACAAGGGCTACGTGCACCGCGTCGGCCGCACCGGCCGCGCCGGCCGCACCGGCGCCGGCATCACCTTCGTCCTGCCCGAGCAGCAGGCCGACGTCAGCCGCGTCGCGGCCCGGCTCGGCCACCGCGAGAGCTTCGAGGCCGAGGGGATGCAGGTCGCGAAGCCGCGCAAGGTCTACACGAGCCGGCGCGGCCGCAACTCGCGCTGGTAAGAGCGCTCAGGCGAGCAGCCAGTCGTCGCCGGCGAGGATCGGCACGCGCTCGCCGCGCGCGTCGATCCCGTCGACCTCGACCTCCGGGCCGCCGATCGCGAAGTCCACGTGGACGTGCGACTGGTTGATCCCGAGCGCCTCCTGCGCGGCCGCGTCGAGCTCGTCGGCGCCCTCGACGGGAGCCGTGTAGCCGGCGCCGTAGGCGACGTGGCAGGTCGCGTTCTCGTCGAAGAGCGTGTGGTACCAGAGCAGGCCGCCGGCGCCGATCGGCGAGCCGGCGACGAGCGCGAGCTCGCCGAGCCGGTCGGAGCCGCCGTCGGTCGCGAGGTGGCGGCGCAGGAAGTCCTCGCCGGCGCTCGCGCGCGCCTCGACGATCCGGCCCTCGTGGAAGCGGAGCTCGACGCCGTCGACGAGCATCCCCTCGGCGTAGGCGACCGGGCGCGTCGCGCGCAGCGTGCCCTCCGCGCGCATCCGGTCCGGCGTCGTGAACACCTCCTCGGTCGGCAGGTTCGGGCAGAACGGCTGGCCCCAGGAGGTCGTCGCGCCGCCGCCGGTCCAGCGGGAGGCGGCGAGCAGGCCGACCTCGAGGTCGGTACCGGGGCCGCGGACGGCGATCCGGTCGAAGCGGCGCTCGTCGAGCAGCCGGCCGCGCTCGGCGAGCCGGTCGAGGTGCTCGTTCCAGGCGGCGACGGGATCGGGCTCGTCGAGCCGGCACGTCCTCGCGATCTCCTCCCAGAGCCGCTCGACGTCCGGCGTCCCGAACATCCGCCGCGCCCACGCGGCGTCGGGGAAGCCGATCACCGTCCAGGCCTCGAGCTGCTCGTTGACCACGCGGTTGAGCGCCTCGCGCACCTCGCGCGGGCGGGTGCGCGCGAGCCGGTCCTCGTCGGCCTCCCGGAAGAAGTCGGGCGTCATGTCGCCGAGGATCGAGACCGAGGCGCCGCGCTGCTCGGTCGCGGCGCGCGCCGACGCGAGCCGGGCGACGGGCGAGCGCTCGAGCCGCTCCTCGGCGCCGTAGCGCGCGAGCAGATAGCGCTCGTAGTCGTCGACGTAGACGACCTCGACGTTGCCGGCGCCGGCGCGCCAGGCCGCCTCCATCACGGCGCGCGCGAGCTCGACCGCCTCGACGGGCGCGGTCACCGTCAGGGTCTGGCCGGGCTGGACGTTTGCGCCGACGCGCACGGCGACGTCGGCGTAGCGGGCGAAGAGCTCGCGGTCCACGGCGGCAAGCCTACGCGGATCGGCGAAGATGAGCGGGTGGAGGAGCTGACGCCGGAGGAGGTCGACGCGTTCCTGCACGAGCAGTTCGTCGGCCGGATCGGCTGTCACGCGGACGGCGAGACGTACGTCGTGCCGGTGATCTACGCGTGGGACGGCGAGTGCGCCTGGGTGATGTCGGTCGAGGGGCGGAAGGTCGAGATGATGCGGGCGAACCCGAGCGTCTGCCTGGAGGTCGACGAGTACGAGGCCGGCAGCTGGCGGAGCGCGATCCTCTGGGGCCGCTACGAGGAGCTCGCGGGCGCCGAGGCGGAGCGGGCGACGGAGCTGCTCGTCGAGCGCTTCGGCCGGCGGCGGCGGCCGGCTGCGAGCGGCGGCGAGCGGCCGGCGGACGCGCCGGTGCCGGTCGCCTTCCGGATCCGGCGCGAGCGCGCGACCGGGCGCCGCGTCAGGCGCTGAGCAGCTCGCGGAGGCGCAGCGCGTAGGCGGGCGCCGTCGGCTCGTCCTCGTGGCGGAAGTAGACGTAGGTCGGGACGGCGGCCGCGCGGAGGCGCGCGGCGAGCGCCCGCAGGTCGTCGTCGGCGTAGGGCGGGTCGCGCAGGCGCAGGTAGGCGAACGGGCCGCCGTCGCCGTTGACGCGCACCGGCACCTCGGCGCCGTCCCAGGAGTCGTGGCGGAAGTCGAAGGCGAGCTCGAGCGCCGGGTCGAGCGAGCCGAGCAGGAACGCGAGCAGGCCGTCGTCGCGCGTGCCCTGGACCTGCACGCGGATCGGCCCGAGCCGGTCGCCGAGCGCCTGGACGCGCTCCGCGAAGGTGCCGATCCGGTCGAGCCTCCGCACCGGCAGCTTGACCGCGAAGCGGAACCCGTCCGGCACCGCGGCCGCCCAGCGCGCGAACTGCTCCTCGGAGGGCAGCCGGTAGCCGGTCGTGTTCAGCTCGACGGTGTCGAAGCGCTCGGCGTAGAGGCGGAGGAACTCCTCGGGCTTCGAGCCAGCCGGGTAGAAGCCGGGCCGCCAGCTCGGGTACGACCAGCCCGAGGTGCCGACATGCATGCTCTCTAGACTCGGCTGCATGACCACGTCGGAGCGTATCGACCTCCTCGACCACGGCTTCGTCCGCCTGGACGACGCGATGGCGAGCGACCTCTCGGTGGTGAACGCGGCCCGCGTCTCGTTCGCCCGCCGGAAGGAGGCGATGGACGAGGCGGACGAGGGATTGGTCGGCTTTCTGATGCGGGACAGGCACGGAAGCCCATTCGAGCACAACGCTTTCCGCTTCCACGTCCGCTCCCCGATCTTTGTCGCGCGCGAGTGGTTTCGGCACCGCATCGGCTGCCTGACCGGCGAGACCGACGTCGTCTTCGTGGATGTCAACGGCAGTACGTCGCCCCGGCTGCGGAAAACGATCGAGGAGCTCTGGCTTATGTGGTCGCGCGGCGAGCGCGACGGCCATGCGCTGCCCGAGGAGACGCGCCTCGAGGTGCGACGGCTGCTGGCGGAGGGACTATCGCAGCGAGCGATTGCACGACGGTTAGGCATCGGTCGTCGTGCCGTCAGGTCGGTGATCGTGGGTGCTGACGGGTATCGCAGCGGCCGGGCTCGCGTCCGGCGCATGCGACTTCGTGTCCTGGACGAGGCGACAGGCGAGTTCACCGTCGGCCACGTCTGCGACGTGATCGACAAGGGCGTCCAGCCGGTGTACCGACTAACGCTCGCCGACGGCAAGCAGCTCACGCTCACGGAGAACCACCGCCTGCTTACCGGGGAGGGCTGGCAGACGATGCGGGCCGCGGTAGGGCTTGTCGGTGACGGCTCCGACGCCTCGATGACGCGCTCCTGCGCCCTTCTCACCAACGGGGTCCCGGCGCACCGAAACCCTGAGTGGCTCGCCGAGCGGCGCCGGGAGGGCAGATCTGTCGCTGAGATGGCGGCGGAGGCCGGTTGCAGCTACCACACGATCCGGAAATGGCTCGCACGCTACGATCTCGGTTTCACGCGCGAGGATCGACTCGGTCGCAGGCCCTGGAACGCCGGGCTCCGGGGGTACCGGACGAGCCTGCGGACGACCGACGCCCACCGCGATGCGATCCGGCGCGCCCGTTCGGGCCCGCGCAGCAACTTCTGGCGCGGAGGCATCACGTCAGAGCGTGCTTCGATCGGGCGATGGACACGTGAGCAAGCGCCGCGGGTGCACGCCAGCTTCGACTACACCTGCCAGGCGTGCGGCCGGTGCGGAGGCGCGCTCCACGTACACCACGTCGTGCCGGTGTGGCGCGACGAGACGCTCGCGCGCGAGCTCGGGAACCTCGTCTCTGTCTGCGACGAGTGCCACCGCTGCATTCACCGAACGCGTGCGACCGAGCTGACATTCGGCCGGCAGCACGGCATCGTTCACATCGCGGAGCTGCCGGAGCCGCCGGTGCGGGGATGGAAGCTGACGGCGCACCCCGTATCTGTCGTCGCAGTGGAGTACGTCGGGCTGCGTCAGACCTATGACCTGTCGGTCGAGGGCCCATGGCACAACTTCGTCGGCGACGGCGTCGTCGTCCACAACTCGTTCAACGAGTTCAGCATGCGCTATGCGAAGGCGACCGACGACTTCTACGTCCCGGCCGCCGAGGACGTGCGCTCGCAGGTCGGGAAGCCGGGCGCGTACACGTTCGAGCCGGTCGACGCGGAGCTCGCCGAGCGGACGCGCGAGGAGCTCGCCGCCGTCTACGAGACGGCCTACGCGACCTACACGCGGCTCGTCGAGGCCGGCGTCGCGCGCGAGGTGGCGCGGTCGGCGCTGCCGGTCGGCGCCTACACCGAGTTCTACTGGACGGTCAACGCGCGCGCGCTGATGAACTTCCTCTCGCTCCGCAACGCGGAGACGGCGCAGCGCGAGATCCGCCGCTACGCCGAGGCCGTCGAGACGCTCTTCGCCGAGCGGATGCCGGTCACGCACGCCGCGTTCGTCGCCGGCGGCCGCGTCTCGCCGTAGGGCGCGATCAGGTGGAGAGGATCGGGCCGCTCTCCGGCCGGCCCGGGAGGTGCTCGACGATCACCCAGCCGTCCCACGCGCGCAGCTTGTACGGCGCGTTGAGGACGACCTGCGTGACCCCGTGGTGGACGCGGAAGGTGCCGCACGACGGGCCGGGCTTGCCGTTCCGCGACAGCAGCAGCTCGTAGTAGCCGCCCTTCGGCAGGTCGGGGAGGCCCTTGACGCGGAGGAGCAGCGGCCAGTTGCCGGCGTCGTCCCTCGACGAGAGCCGGATCGACGCGAGCTGGGCCGGCGACGAGCCGTGCATCGGGATCGGCGCGCCCTCCGCCCGGAAGCCGCCGCCGCGGTGGCCGACCGCGTAGCCGCCTCCGAACGCGGCAGCCGCGATCGCGGCCGCCAGCACGACGGCCGCGCCGAGCCGCCGCCGCACCGGGAAGCCGATCACCTTCGCGCCGCGCTCCTCCGGCGGCCGCGCCAGCGCCGGCGGCAGCTCCGGCGGCGGGCCGGCGGCGACGAGCAGCTCGTGCACCTGCCGGAGCCGCGCATCCTCCTCCGGCCCGAGATCGTCCCCGACGAGCTCGCGGAACTCCGGTCCTCCACCGTTCACAGCTCTTCTCCCTCCAGGATCTCCGCGAGGCGGGCGAGCGCCGCCCGCGTCCGCGTCTTGACCGTGCCGAGCGGAATGCCGAGGAACTCCGCCACCTCGCTCTGCGAGAGGCCGCTCCAGTAGGCGAGCGCGATCACCTCGCGCTCCCGCTCCGGCAGCTCCTCGAGCGCGCGGTGGACGCGCCACTGCACCCAGCCGGCCTCGGCGCGCTCCGGCGGCCCCGCCTCGCCGCTCGCCTCCTCCGGCATCTCCGTCGGCGTTTCCGCGCGCGCGCGGGCCCGGTCGACGATCGCGTTGCGGGCGACCGCGTACAGCCACGGCGCGCCGGGCCCGCGCTCGGGCCGGTAGCTCTTCGCCGAGCGCCAGATCGAGGCGAACGTCTCCTGAACGGCGTCCTCGGCCCGCGAGCGGTCGCCGAGCCGGCGCAGCGCGAGTCCGAACACCGAGCGCGCGTAGCGGCGGTAGAGCAGCTCGAACGCGGCGCGGTCGCCGCCGCCCGTGCGCTCGATCAGCTCGCCGTCCGACGCCTCCACCGCGCTCACGCGCTCCATGGTGGCCCGTTCCGGCGGGGACGGCAAGCGCAGGGGAAGGACCGCGGTGCATTCCACGTCAGGTCCTACGGGCGAACGCCGCGAAACGGTTTGTCTACGCGCTGCGCGCCTGCTCGAACTGCGCCGAGACCGCGTCCCAGTCGACGACGTCCCACCAGGCCGACAGGTAGTCGGGACGGCGGTTCTGGTAGGTCAGGTAGTAGGCGTGCTCCCAGACGTCGTTGCCGAGGATCGGCACGTGACCCTGCAGGTACGGCGAGTCCTGGTTCGGCGTCGAGTAGGCCTCGAGCCCGGAGCCGTTCCAGACGAGCCACGTCCAGCCCGAGCCGAAGCGCGCGCCGCCGTTGCCGTTGAACGTCTGCTTGAGCTCGTCGAACGAGCCGAATGCCTGGTCGATCGCCGACGCGAGCTCGCCCGACGGCTGGCCGCCGCCGTTCGGCCCCATCGTCTTCCAGAACAGCGAGTGGTTCGCGTGCCCGCCCGCGTTGTTGCGCACCGGCCCCTGCTTGTCGGACGGCAGCGAGTCGAGGTTGCGCAGAACCTCCTCGACCGGGCTGTCCGCGAGCTCCGTGCCCGCGAGCGCCTTGTTGGCGTTGTCGACGTAGGCCTGGTGGTGCTTGTCGTGGTGGAGATGCATCGTCTGCTCGTCGATCGTCGGCGCCAGCGCGTCGTAGTCGTACGGCAGGGGCGGAACCTCGAACGGCATCACGGTCTCCTTATCTGTCCAGGGACGTCACGGCAAGCGCGGCGTCCGCGTTGTTTACTGGTGGGGTGTTGCGGGGGTCTGGGCGGCGGGTGCGCACGGTCGAGGTGGTCGTGTCGGTGCGCGCGGGCGCCCAGCCTTATCTCGGTCCACGGCCGTGTTGTCTCGGCCGGCGACATGATGGGTGATGGGGTGATCCCGCCGGGA
>DASSSQ010000079.1:0-7770 GCA_035708405.1 Gaiellaceae bacterium | reverse complement strand
GATTTCCTTTCCTAAGTACATGATTAACCGAGTTATCGAAGACCGCGCCAGGAACACGCCGGATCGGATCGCGATCGACGACGGCTTGCGCCTCTGGACCTATGCGGAGCTGAACGCGCGCGCCGACGAGCTCGCGGCGGCGATGGCGCCCGGGGAGCGCGTGGCGACGCTGACCGCGAGCTCGGCCGAGCACGTCGCCGTCTTCTTCGCCTGCGCGAAGGCGGGCGCGATCCTGCTGCCGCTCTCGTGGCGCCTGTCCCCGCGCGAGCTCGCCTTCCAGCTCGACGACGCGGAGCCGGCGCTGCTGCTCGCCGCGGACGAGCTCGCGCCGCTCGCCGACGAGGCGCTCGCGCTGGCCTCGGGCCGCCCGGCCCGAGCCCCGAGCCCTAGTGACACAGTGTCACAAGGGAGGCCGGCGGCGGACGACCCGCTGCTGCTCGTCTACACCTCCGGCACGACCGGCAAGCCGAAGGGCGCGCTGCTGACGCACGCGAACTGCTTCTGGACGAACCTCTCGTTCGACCTCGCGACCGGGATCGGCCAGGACGACGTCGTCCTGCAGGTGCTGCCGCAGTTCCACGTCGGCGGCTGGAACGTGCAGCCGCTGCTCGCGTGGTGGAAGGGCGCGACCGTCGTGCTCGAGCGCGGCTTCGACCCGGCCCGCGCGCTCCGCCTCATCGAGGAGAAGCGCGTGACGACGATGATGGGCGTCCCCGCGACCTACCTCTTCATGGCGAACGAGCCCGGCTTCGAGCGCGCCGACCTCTCGAGCCTGCGGCGCGCGGTCGTCGGCGGCGCGCCGATGCCGGAGGCGCTGCTCGAGACCTGGCACCGCCGCGGCGTCGACATCGTCCAGGGCTACGGCCTGACCGAGGCGGCGCCGAACGTGCTCTGCCTCGCGCCGGAGGACGCGGTGCGCAAGCTCGGCTGGGCCGGCAAGCCGTACCCGTACGTCGACGTCGAGCTGTCGGCGGAGGGCGAGCTGCTCGTCCGCGGCCCAAACGTCTTCGCCGGCTACTGGCGGAACCCGCAGGCGACCGCGGAGGCGTTCGCGGCGGACGGCCTGCTGCGCACCGGCGACCTCGCCGAGCGCGACGACGAGGGCAACTACCGGATCCGCGGCCGGCTGAAGGATCTCGTCATCTCCGGCGGCGAGAACGTCTATCCGGCCGAGGTCGAGGCGGTGCTGCACGAGCATCCGGCGGTCGTCGAGGCGGCGGTCGTCGGTCGGCCGGACGCGCGCTGGGGCGAGGTCTGCGTCGCCTTCGTCGTCCTGCGCGAGGAGGTCGGCGCCGAGGAGCTCGTCGAGTTCTGCCGCGGCCGGCTCGCGCGCTTCAAGGTGCCGAAGGAGGTGCGGTTCGTCGAGGCGTTGCCGCGCTCCGGGATGAACAAGGTGCTGAAGGACGAGCTGCGGGCGGTATTCGCATGAGCGTCACGGGGACGGGCGGGCGCGAGCTGAAGGCGAAGGGGCTCGAGACGCGGCGGCGGCTGCTCGACGCGGCCGAGCGCGTCTTCGGCGAGCACGGCTTCTACGACGCGTCGATCGTCAAGATCACCGAGGCCGCGGGCGTCGCGCAGGGCACCTTCTACCTCTACTTCGCCTCCAAGCAGGAGATCTTCGAGGAGCTCGTGCGCGACCTGAACGCGCGCGTCCGGCACGCGATGCAGGAGTCGGCGGCGCAGGGGGCCGACCGGATCGAGGCCGAGCGGCTCGGCTTCCGCGCGTACTTCCGCTTCACCGCCGACCATCCCGCGATCTACCGGATCATCCGTCAGGCCGAGTTCGTCTCGCCGGAGGCGCTGCGCTACCACTACGACAAGATCACCGAGGGCTACGTCGTCGGGCTGCGGCAGGCGATCGGCGCCGGCGAGATCGCCGACGTCGACCCCGAGGTCGCCGCCTGGGCGCTGATGGCGATGGGCGAGATGCTCGGCATGCGCTGGCTGCTCTGGGAGGGCCGCGAGGAGATGCCGCAGGACGTCCTGAACGAGCTCGACCGGCTGATCGTGCGGGTGCTGGAGCCATGATCGGCATCGCGGCGACGGCGCACTACCTGCCGGAGCGGTGGCTGACCGCGGCGGAGATCGCGGAGCGCTCGCACATCCCCGAGCAGGTGATCGTCGAGAAGTTCGGGCTCCGCGGCAAGCACGTGGCTGCGGCCGACGAGCACGTCTCGGACATGTCCGTGAAGGCCGCCTACGCGCTGCTCGACGAGCGCGGGATCGACCCGGACTCGATCGACTGCGTCCTCTACTTCGGCTCGATGTGGCGCGACTACGGGGTCTGGCAGGCGGCGCCGTGGATCGCGCACCGGCTCGGCTGCTCGCGCGCGTTCGCGGTCGAGTACGACAACGTCTCGTGCGGCTCGCCGGTCGCGCTGCGCGTCGCGAAGGCGCTGCTCGCCTCGGAGCCGGAGCTCGAGACGGTGCTGATGGTCGCGGCCTGCCGGGAGTCGCATCTGCTCGACTACGGCAACGAGCGGGCGCGGTTCATGTTCAACTTCGGCGACGGCGCGGTCGCGGCGCTGCTCGCGAAGGGCGCGCCGAACGAGCTCCATGGCTCGCACGCGATCACCGACGGGTCGTTCTCGCTGCAGGTGAAGGTGCCCGGCGGCGGCTCGGTCGACCCGGGCGGCTATCCGTTCCTCGACGTCGCCGACCCGTCGCAGATGAAGGGCGGGCTCGACGAGGTCTCGCTGCCGAACTTCGTCGCCGCCGCCGAGGGCGCGCTCGCCCGCTCCGGCGCGACCCTCGCCGACCTCGACTGGCTCTGCGGCATCCACATGAAGCGCTCGATGCACCGGCAGATCGTCGCGGCGCTCGGCCTCGACGAGTCCCGCGCGAGCTACCTCGACGACACCGGGCACATGAGCGGCGTCGACCCGCTGCTCGCGCTCGACCGCGAGGTGCGGGCGGGCCGGGTGCGCGCCGGCGACCTCGTGCTGCTGCTCGCCGCCGGCACCGGCTACACGTGGGCGGCGAGTGTCGTACGGTGGGGCGAATGAGGATCGCGGACCTGCAGGAGGGGCT
Source organism: Gaiellaceae bacterium (assembly GCA_035708405.1). Classification (GTDB taxonomy): domain Bacteria; phylum Actinomycetota; class Thermoleophilia; order Gaiellales; family Gaiellaceae; genus DASSSQ01. Next base: position 4,740 of record DASSSQ010000079.1, on the reverse strand, counting down.
CGAGCTCGGGCCGAGCGCCTGGCTCGAGATCGGGCAGGAGCGGATCGACCGCTTCGCCGACGCGACCGGCGACCGCCAGTGGATCCACGTCGACCCGGAACGGGCGGCCGCCGGGCCGTTCGGCTCGACGATCGCGCACGGGTTCCTGACCCTGTCGCTGCTGCCGCAGGCGACCTTCGAGCTGATGGAGGTCGAGGATGCGGGCACCGCGATCAACTACGGCCTGAACCGGGTGCGCTTCCCGGCCCCGGTGCCGGTCGGCTCTCGCGTGCGCGCGCGCTTCCGCGTCGTCGAGGTTGCGGAGATCGACGGCGGCGTGCAGGTGACGACGGCTGCGACGGTCGAGCGCGAGGGATCGGAGAAGCCGGTCTGCGTCGCCGAGACGGTCTCGCGCTACTACCGCTGAATCGCGGCCTGTGGACGAGAAATGACGGACTCGGCACGGAAGATTTGCGCTTTCGTGACGGTTCCGGCGGCGGCGCAGCGGTATCGTCGACCGCGAGGGAGGCGGGCAGTAAGCCCCACCCTTATGGGTGGGGGTGCGCCCGGCCCCGCCGCGTAGCTACCCGGCCAACCGCCACGCGATCCACGCCGCGACGGCCGCTGCGCACAGGCAGCAGAACGCGACGAAGAGCGGTGTCGGGAACTCCGACCGCGGTCGCAGCAGCTTCGGCATGGCATACTCGTCGGCATCGTTCCGGCGTGACCTGAGCAGGCGGCTGCGGCCGCGCGCGATCCTCGTAACTAGGATGGCCGGCTGATGGACCCGCGCTACAGCCCGCACGGCGTCGAGGAGCGCTGGCAGCAGACGTGGGAGGCCGAGGGCCTCTACGACGCCGATCCCGACCCGTCCCGCACGCCGTTCGTCGACGCGCATCCGCCGCCGAACGTGACCGGCGAGCTGCACATGGGTCATGCGCTCCAGCTCGCGCTCGGCGACGCCGTCGTCCGGATGAAGCGGATGCAGGGCTACAACGTGCTCTTCCAGCCGGGCTACGACCACGCCGGCATCTCGACGCAGGCCGCCGTCGAGAAGCACCTCGAGCGCGTCGAGGGGACGAGCCGCCGCGAGCTCGGCCGCGAGGCCTTCGAGCAGCGGGTCTGGGAGTGGCTGCGCGAGTACGGCGGCAAGATCATGTTCCAGTTCCGCCGCATGGGCGCCTCGCTCGACTACCGGCGCGAGCGGATGACGATGGACCCGGAGTACGTGCGCGCGGTGATGCGCTTCTTCGTCCACCTCTACCGCAAGGGCTGGATCTACCGCGACAACCGGATCATCAACTGGTGCCCGTACCACGAGACGGCGCTCTCCGACCTCGAGCTCGTCGACGTCGAGGCCGACGACACGCTCTCGACGATCCGCTATCCGCTCGCGGACGGCTCCGGCCACATCGCGATCGCGACCGTGCGCCCGGCGACGATTCCGGCCGACGTCGCGGTCGCCGTCCATCCGGACGACGAGCGCTACCGCGACCTCGTCGGCAGGGAGGCGATCGTGCCGTTCGTCGAGCGGCGCGTGCCGATCGTCGCCGACGAGGCGGTCGAGCCGGACTTCGGCACCGGCGCGCTCAAGATCACGCCCGGCCACGACCCGAAGGACTTCGAGATCGGCCGCCGTCACGGCCTGCCCGAGCTGACCGTGATCGGGCTCGACGGCCGCATGAACGACACGGTGCCGGAGCTCGCCGGGCTGACGCAGAAGGAGGCCGAGCAGCGGATCCTCGACTGGTGCCGCGAGCGCGACCTGCTCGAGAAGCGCGAGCACTACCGGCACGAGGTGCCGCTCTGCGAGCGCTGCGAGAACCGGATCGAGCCGCTGATCTCGCTCCAGTGGTGGTGCTCGATGGCGGAGCTGAAGCAGCCCGCGATCGCCGCGCTCGAGGAGCGGCGCGTCGTCTTCCACCCGGAGTCGCAGCACCGCTTCGCGATCCAGTCGCTCGTCGACGCGCCCGACTGGAACATCTCGCGCCAGATCTGGTGGGGCCACCAGCTGCCGATCTGGTACTGCCCCGACGGCCACATCACCTGCCAGGAGACCGAGCCGGACGCGTGCGCGGAGTGCGGCTCGACCGAGCTCGAGCGCGAGACCGACGTGCTCGACACCTGGTTCTCGTCGGGGCTCTGGCCGTTCGCGACCCTCGGCTGGCCGGACGACACGCCGGCGCTCCGCCAGTTCTACCCGGGCAACCTGCAGACGACCGCGCGCGACATCATCCGACTCTGGGAGAACCGGATGATCTTCGCCGGCATCGAGCTGCTCGGCGAGGTGCCGTTCCGCGACGTGATCATCCACTCGACCGTGCTCGCCGCCGAGGGCGGCCGGATGTCGAAGTCGCTCGGCACCGGCGTCGACCCGCTCGAGACGATCGACCGCCACGGCGCCGACGCGACCCGCTACGGCCTCCTGAAGATGTCGACGTCGCAGGACGTCCGCTACAACGTCGGCGCGATCGAGGAGGGCGGCAAGCTCGCGAACAAGCTCTGGAACGCGTCGCGGCTGCTGCTGCAGGCGGCGGGCGGCGACGCCGTCGAGCTGCGGCCGCGCGACCTGGCCGAGCGCTGGATCCTGGCGCGGATCGAGGCGACGCGCGCCGAGGTCGAGGCGAACCTCGCCGCCTTCGACTTCTCGCACGCGGTGCAGGAGCTCTACCACCTGATCTTCGACGACTTCTGCGACTGGTACCTGGAGGCCGCCAAGCCGCGCCTGCACGCGGGCGACGCGGACGCGAAGGCGACCGCGCTCGGCGCGCTCGAGCGGATGCTGAAGCTCCTGCACCCGTTCATGCCGCACGTCACCGAGGAGATCTGGACGAACCTGCCGGGACGCGAGACCCGGCTGATCGTCGCCCCGTGGCCGGAGGAGGACGCGCGCTTCGCGGCCGACCTGCAGGCGCTCGACCGCGTCCAGGAGGCGGCGCAGATCTTCCGCCGCTCCGGCGTCGCCGTCGAGCTCGCGGGCGAGGAGAAGCGGATCTTCGACGCGGTCGTCAGGCCGGAGCGCGTGTCCGCGAACGGCGACGCCGAGGCGGAGATCGCGCGGCTGCGCGCCGAGGTCGAGCGCGCCGAGAGGATGCTCGCCAACGAGCGCTTCGTCGCGAACGCCCCCGCCGAGGTCGTCGACGCGGAGCGGGAGAAGCTCGCCCGCTACCGCCGCGAGCTCGATGCCATCTCCGGCTAGCGCCTGGCTCGAGTCGCTCTCGCCGTGGCCGGCCGAGTTCGGGCTCGGTCGCATGCGCGCGCTGCTCGCCCGGCTCGGCGACCCGCAGCACGGCTTCCCGGCGGTGCACGTCGTCGGCACGAACGGCAAGTCGACGACGACGCGGATGACGGCCGCGCTCCTGCGCGCCGAGGGGCTGCGGGTCGGCGCCTACACCTCGCCGCACATCGCCGGCTGGCACGAGCGGCTCGACACCGACCCGCAGAGCTTCGAGCGCGCGCTCGAGCGCGTCCGTCCCGCCGCGGAGGAGCTCGGCGCGACGCAGTTCGAGGTGCTGACCGCGGCCGCGCTCGCGGAGTTCGCCGCCCGCGAGGTCGACGCGGCCGTCGTCGAGGCCGGGCTCGGCGGCCGGCTCGACGCGACGAACGTCCTCGCCGCGAAGGTCGTCGTCCTGACGAACGTCGCGCTCGACCACACCGACGTGCTCGGCTCGACCCGCGAGGAGATCGCGGCGGAGAAGCTCGCCGTCGTCGCGGACGGAGCGACGGTCGTGCTCGGCGAGCCGGAGTGGGAGGGCCTCGCCCGCGAGCGCGGCGCCGGGCTCGTGCTCGCGCCCGGCCGCTCGAACCTCGCGCTCGCGACCGCCGCGGCCGCGCAGTTCCTCGGCCGGCCGGTCGACCCGCACGCCGCCGAGGGCGTCGCCCTCCCCGGCCGGCTCGAGCATCGGGCAGCGGATCCGGACGAGATCTGGGACGGCGCGCACAACCTCGCCGGCGTCGGCTACCTGCTCGAGCGCCTGCCGCGCGGTCCGTACGTGATTACGCTCTCGATCCTGGGAGATAAGGACGTCGACGGCATGCTGCGTGCCCTAACCGCTCTCGGCGACACGGTGATCGCGACGACTTCCACGAACGCCCGGGCCCTTCCGGAGAAGGAACTCGCCGCGCGCGCCGAACCGTACTTCAGGCATGTGGAGGCGATCGCCGACCCGGTTGCAGCGCGCGAGCGTGCCCGTCGGATTGCCGGCAGGGACGGGCGTGTCCTGGTCACCGGCTCGCTCTACCTTCTCGCGGAGCTCTCGCGTACCTTTGACGGCGGTGAGACGATCTCGTGAGCGGAAGTCGAGCGTGTTCGCATTCGCGGCCTTCGTCGTCCTCGCGTTCGCGGGGCTGGCGTTCGCCACGGGTTACGTCGTCGGAAGGATCCTCCTGTGAGTAGCCTGCTCGCCGCCAGCTCGAACGGCACCTTCTCGAGCGTGCACGACTTCTTCAACTCGGGCACGTGGCTCGTGATCCGCAATCTCGCGATCTTCTTCGCGATCGTCTTCTGGCTCGCCGTCGCGTTCTGGACCTACAAGGACGCGCGCCGCCGGATCGCCGACCCGTGGCTCGTCGTGATGGCGACGGTGCTCGGGCTCGTGCCGCCGTTCGTCGGCGCCCTCGTCTACATGCTCTTCCGCCCGCCGGAGTACCTGGAGGACGTGCGCGAGCGCGAGCTCGAGATCAAGGCGATGGAGCGGCGGCTCGGCGGCCGCGACCTGCACTGCCCGGTCTGCCGCGCGGAGGTCGACTCGAGCTTCCTCG
>DASSSQ010000078.1:0-27531 GCA_035708405.1 Gaiellaceae bacterium | reverse complement strand
AAGCGGGCGGCGCTCTTCCACGACCTCGGCAAGGCGATGACGCACGAGGTCGAAGGCTCGCACGCGTCGATCTCCGCGCGGCTCGCGCGCCGCTACGGCGAGAGCGCCGCGGTCGTGCACGCCGTCGAGGCGCACCACTACGAGGTGCAGCCGCAGACCGTCGAGGCCGTGCTGCTGATCGCCGCCGACGCGATCTCGGCGTCGCGTCCGGGCGCCCGCGGCGAGAGCCTCGAGAACTACATCAAGCGGCTGGAGGCGCTCGAGGAGCTCGCCGCCGCGAAGCCCGGCGTCGAGAAGGTGTACGCGCTGCAGGCCGGCCGCGAGATCCGCGTGCTCGTGCGACCGGCTGAGATCGACGACGACCAGGCCGTCCTGCTCTCGCACGAGATCGCCCGCGAGATCGAGGGCCAGCTCGAGTATCCGGGCCAGATCAAGGTGACGGTGATCCGCGAGTCGCGGGCCGTCGAGTTCGCGAAATAGCCGCGCCCTCGTTCAGGCGGCTCACCGAGGACGATCTCCCGCTCCTGCACGAGTGGCTGAACCGGGAGCACGTCGCGCGCTGGTGGCACGAACGTCCGACCCTCGAGCAGGTCGCGGCCCACTACCTGCCGTCGATCCAGGGCGACGACCCGACCGACCTCTACGCGATCGTCCTCGACGGCCGCGAGGCCGGGATGGTCCAGACCTACCTCGTCGCCGACTATCCGCGGTGGGCGGACGCCACCGGGGTCGGGGACGGCGTCGCCGGCCTCGACCTCTTCCTCGCCGAGGAGGCGCTGCTCGGCCGGGGGCTCGGCACCGAGGTGCTGCGCGCGTTCGTGCGGGACGTCGTCTTCGCGCGGCCGGAGGTGTCCGCGTGCGTGGCCGACCCCGAGGTCGGCAACGCCGCGTCGCTTCGTGCGTTCGAGAAGGCCGGCTTCCGCCGCGTCCGGGAGTTCTTCGACCCGGAGCAGCAGACGACGAACGTCCTCGTCCGACTGGATCGTTGATAACCGCACGCACCCGGATGGACGATACGCGGGATTCCGCCCCGCTACCCTTCTGCCATGCGCCGCTACCGCGTCGTCACCTTCGGCTGCCAGATGAACGCCCACGACTCGGAGCGGATCAAGGGCATGCTCGAGGAGCTCGGGCTCGGCGAGGCGGCGCCGGAGCAGGACGCCGATGTCACGGTCTTCAACACCTGCACGATCCGCGAGAAGCCCGACCAGCGGCTGGCCGCGCACCTCGCGCAGGCGAAGGCGCTCAAGGACGCCGAGCCGGGCCGCGTGATCGCCGTCGGCGGCTGTTACGCGGAGGCGCAGCGGCAGCGGATCTTCGACCTCTACCCGTTCGTCGACGTCGCCTTCGGGCCCGGCTCGATCGCGCACCTCGGCGACTGGCTCGGCGCCGGCGGCGAGGGCGTCGCCCGCGGGCGCTTCGGCCTCGACGACCGCAGCTTCGCAGCGCAGCTGCCGCAGCATCGCGAGCGGCCGTTCCAGGCGTGGGTGCAGGTCTCGATGGGCTGCAACTCGACGTGCGCCTACTGCATCGTCCCGTCCGTGCGCGGACGCGAGCAGAGCAGGCGACCGGGCGAGATCGTCGCCGAGGTGACGCGTCTCGCCGCCGACGGCGTCCGCGAGCTGACGCTGCTCGGCCAGAACGTCAATTCCTGGGGACGCGACCTGCTGCCGGAGCTCCGCACCGAGTTCGGCGAGCTCCTGCGCGCCTGCGACGCGGTCGACGGGATCGAGCGGATCCGCTTCACGAGCCCGCACCCGAAGGACTTCCGCCGGCCCGTGATCGAGGCGATGGCCGAGTGCGCCGCCGTCTGCGAGCACGTCCACCTGCCGCTCCAGTCCGGCTCGCAGCGGATCCTGAAGGCGATGCGGCGCACCTATACGCCCGAGCGCTACCTGAAGCTCGTCGGCGAGCTGCGCGCCGCGATTCCCGACCTCGCGATCGGCACCGACATCATCGTCGGCTTCCCGGGCGAGACCGAGGGCGACTTCCGCGCGACGCTCGAGCTCGTCGAGCACGTCGGCTACGACAGCGCCTTCACGTTCGTCTACTCGCCGCGCGCCGGCACCGAGGCCGCCGCGATGCCGGAGCAGGTGCCGCACGAGGTCAAGATCGAGCGGATGGAACGCCTCGTCGAGACCGTGCAGCGGATCGCGCGCGAGCGCAACCGAACCCGGATCGGCCGCGTCGAGGAGGTGCTCGTCGAGGGCCCGAGCCGCACCGACCCCGCCCAGTACCGCGGCCGCACCCGCCGCAACACGACCGTCCTCTTCGCTCCTTGTGACACTGTGTCACAAGGAGCGCTGGTGCCTGTGCGGATCGAGGCGGCGACCTCGACGACCCTGCGCGGCTCGGTCGAGACGGCCGTCGCGGCATGAGGATCCTCGTCACCGGCTCGTCCGGCCAGATCGGCACGAACCTCGCGCTACGGCTCATTGCCGACGGTCACGAGGTCTTCGGCGTCGATAAGCGCCAGAACCCGTGGACCGATGCGTTCCCGTACCTCATGCAGGATCTCGCGAGCCCGTACCCGGCCTTTTCCGGCGGGATCGGCGGCGTCGAGTACCCGCAGGTCGACGCCGTCGTCCACCTCGCCGCACACGCGAAGGTGCACCAGCTCGTCGCAGAGCCGCACCGCGCGCTCGAGAACGTCGTCATGACGTTCAACGTGCTCGAATACGCTCGCGGACTCGGCCTGCCGCTCGTCTACGCCTCGACGCGCGAGGTCTACGGCGACATCCGCCGGTTCGAGGGGTACGGGGAGGAGACCGCGGACTTCGCCTTCACCGAGTCGCCGTACTCGGCGTCGAAGATCGCCGGCGAGGCGTTCCTCTACTCCTACGCCCGCTGCTACGGCCTCGACTATCTCGCGTTCCGCTTTTCGAACGTCTACGGCCGCTACGACAACGACCTGCACCGGATGTCGCGCGTGATCCCGCTCTTCGTCCATCGTCTCTCGCGCGGCGAGCCCGTAACCGTCTACGGCGGCGACGACAAGACGCTCGACTTCACGTACGTCGACGACTGCGTTGACGGCATCGGGCGCGGCGTGGCGGCGCTCGTCGAGGGCCGCGTCCGCAACGAGACGATCAATCTCGTCTTACGGGCAAGGGAACACCCTCGTCCGCGCCGCCGAGCTGATCGCGGCCGAGCTCGGCGTCGAGGCGGAGATCGTCCACGCGCCCGCGCTACTCGGCGAGGTGACGCGCTACGTCGCCGACATCCGCAAGGCCAAGGCGCTCCTCGGCTGGGAGCCCGCGACGCCGCTCGAGCGTGGCATCCCGAAGGCGGTCGCCTGGTTCAGAGAGTGGCGTGCCGCTCATCCGGAGCAGGAGCACGCACCGATCGCGGAGGCGTCGATCGGATGGAAGAGGCTCGCCACCGATCACGCGTCCTAGCGCTCTTCGGGCCGACCGCCTCGGGGAAGAGCGCGGTCGCTGCGGAGATCGGCCGGCGCGTGCCGGCGGAGGCGATCTCCGCCGACGCGTTCCAGATCTACAGCGGCCTGCCGATCCTGACGGCGCAGCCGGAGGAGCCGACGCGGCTCGTCGGGATTCGCTCGCTCGACGAGGAGTTCTCGGTCGGCGCGTACGAGCGGCTGGCCCACGCGGCGATCGACGAGGCGCTCACGGCCGGGCGGCTGCCGGTCGTCGTCGGCGGCACCGGCCTCTACCTGCGCGCCGCGCTCGCCGATTTGCGGCTGCCGCCCGCGCCGCCCGAGGGCTTGCGCGAGCGGCTCGATGCCGACTACACGCGGCTCGGCCCGGAGCGCGCTCACGCGCTGCTCGCCGTGCGCGATCCGGCCGCGGCCGCGGCCGTCCATCCGAATGACCGACGCCGCGTCGTCCGTGCGCTCGAGCTGGCGGAGCTCGGCGCGTCGCTCGCGGGGACGCGGCTCTGGTCGGACGACCTGCGTCACCCGACGCTCGTCGTCGGCCTCGAGGTGCCACGCGACGAGCTCGCACGCCGGATCGACGCGCGCACACGGCAGATGTTCGAGCACGGCGTCGAGGACGAGGTGCGGCGCGCGCTCGCCGGCGAACTCTCCGCGACCGCGCGCAAGGTGCTCGGGCTGCAGGAGGTCGCCGAGCTGGCGCGCGAGCAGGCGATCGAGCGGATCGCCCTCCGGACGCGCCGCTACGCGGCCTACCAGCGCAAGTGGATGCGGCGAATCCCCGGCCTCGTCCCGGTCGACGCCGCGCGCGAGCCGGCTGAGGTCGCCGCCGAGATCCTGCGGCTGATGGAATGAGGCCGTGATCCGACGAACAGGCGCCGACGACTGGCAGCTGCTCCGCGAGGCGCGCCTGCGCGCGCTCGCCGAGGAGCCGGACGCGTTCGTCGAGGCGCACGCGGCCGCACTGGCGTTCCCCGAGAGCCGCTGGCGCGAGCGCGCCGCCGAGACCGCGGACTCCGTCACCTTCGTCCACGAGGCCGACGGCCGCTTCGACGGGATGGTCAGCGGCTTCCTCGAGGGCGACCCGGAGACGGTCTTCCTCGTCTCGATGTGGGTCGCACCGGAGCGGCGCGGCCTCGGCCTCGCGCAGGCGCTCGTCGAGCGCGTGCTCGACTGGGCGCGCACGCGCCGCGCCGGCCGCGTCCTGCTCTCCGTCGAGGCCGGCAACGAGCGCGCCGCCCGCCTCTACGCGCGCTGCGGCTTCGTCCGCCTCGCCGAGCCGCCGCCGCTGCCGTGGGAGTCCGACTCGCCGGTCTACGAGCTGCGCCTGTGATCGAGCGCTGGGACGCGCACGGCAACGTCTACCTCGTCTACGAGGGCGAGCCGCTCGACGGCGACCGCGCGCGCGAGCTCGCCGCCGGCACGGACGGGATCCTCGAGGTGCACGCCGCCGGCGCCGACCGCGCCGAGATCACGATCTGGAACCCGGACGGCTCGACCGCCGAGCTCTCGGGCAACGGAACCCGGATCGCGGCGCGCTGGCTCTCCGAGCGCACGGGAGCGCAGCGGGTCAGGATCGCCGTCGGACCGCGCGAGGTCGTCGCGCGCATGCTCGGCGGCGACCTCGTCGAGCAGGATCTCGGGCCGGTCGAGGTCTACGAGCGGGAGCGCGTCGCCGGCCTCGAGGTGACCGCGGTCTCGGTCGGGAACCCGCACGCGGTCGTCGTCGGCGATCCCGACGACCTGCCGCTCGTCGGGCCGCTGCTCGAGACGCACCCGCGCTACCCGAACCGCACGAACGTCCAGGTCGCGCGGATCGACGGCCCCGGCGAGGTGACGGCGCGCGTCTGGGAGCGCGGCGTGGGGGAGACGCAGGCGTCGGGGACGAGCGCGGTCGCGGTCGCGGCGGCCACGCACGGGGCGGGCGAGGTCGTCGTCCACTTCCCCGGCGGCGATCTGACGGTGCGGCTCGAGCGCGGCCGGGCGTTTCTGACCGGGCCGGCCCGCCGGGTCCGCTAAACTTACGTTTACGTAAGATTATGGAGGCGAGTGTGGACAGCGAGCGGATGCTGCGGATCGGCGAGGTCGCCGAGCGCACCGGCACGACGCCGCGGACGATCCGCTACTACGAGGAGATCGGCCTGCTGCCGTCGCCGCGCGGCCACGAGAAGGGCCGCCACCGGACCTACTCGGAGGCCGACGTGGAGCGGCTCGTCGAGCTGCTGCGGCTCCGGCAGCTGCTCGGAGTCTCGCTCGAGGAGCTGAAGGAGCTCGCAGACCGCGAGGAGGCGCGCGCCGCGCTTCGCCGCGAATGGGCCGAGGCGACCGAGACGGGTGAGAAGCGGCGGATCCTCGAGGAGTCGGCCGAGCACATCGCACGGCAGCTCGAGCTCGTCCGCAGCCGGAAGGCCGCGCTCGAGGAGCTCGAGCGCGAGCTCGTCGCCAAGCAGGCGCGCGTCCGGCGAAGGCTGAAAGAGCTTTGAACATTCGCGAGCAGCCGAAGGCCGTCTGGGCGGTCGCGTTCGCGTGCGTGATCGCGTTCATGGGGATCGGGCTCGTCGACCCGATCCTGCCCGTGCTCGCGACGTCGTTCCACGCGACGCCGTCCCAGGTCGAGCTCCTCTTCACGAGCTACTTCGCGATCATCGCCGTCTCGATGCTGATCACGGGCTGGGTCTCCAGCCGGATCGGAGCGAAGCGGACGCTGCTGCTCGGGCTCGTGCTCGTCGTCGCGTTCAGCGCCGCGTCGGGCGCGGCCGGCTCGATCCCGCAGATCGTCGGCTTCCGCGCCGTCTGGGGGCTCGGCAACGCGCTCTTCGTCGCGACCGCGCTGGCGGCGATCGTCGGCGCCGCGAGCGGCGGGCTCTCGGGCGCGATCATCCTCTACGAGGCGGCGCTCGGGCTCGGGATCGCGTCGGGGCCGCTGCTCGGCGGCGAGCTCGGCGGCATCTCCTGGCGCGGGCCGTTCTTCGGCACCGCCGCGCTGATGGCGATCGGCGCGATCGCCGTCGCGATCCTGCTCGACGAGACGCCTGCGCCGCCGCGCGCGGCCACGCTCGGCGCGCCGCTGCGCGCGCTGCGTCACCGCGGCCTGCTCGGGCTCGGGCTGACGGCGCTCTTCTACAACTTCGGCTTCTTCACGCTGCTCGCCTACACGCCGTTCCCGCTGCGGCTCGGCGTCCACCAGCTCGGCTACGTCTTCTTCGGCTGGGGCGTGCTGCTCGCGATCTCGTCCGTCTTCCTCGCTCCGCGCGTGCGCCGCAGGTTCGGCCTGCTGCCGTCGCTGACCGGCGCCTTCCTGCTCGTCGCCGCCGACCTGCTGGCGATGGGGATCTGGACCGACTCGCAGCTCGCGCTCGTCGTCGCCGTGATCGCCGCCGGACTCTTCCTCGGGGTCGTGAACACGCTCGTGACGGAGTCGGTGATGCGGGTCTCGCCGGTCGAGCGCGCGACCGCGTCCGCGGCCTACAGCTTCGTCCGCTTCATCGGCGGCGCGATCGCGCCCTGGCTCGCCGGCCGGTTCGGCGAGCGGTTCAGCCCGCACGTGCCGTTCTACGTCGGCGCCGCCGCTGTCGTGGTCGCGATCGTCGTGCTCCAGCTCCATCGCACGCACGTCGTCGAGGAGCATCATGCGGAGCCCGGCGAGCTCGACGCAGCGCTGACGCTGACGGCCGAGGAAGCCGCGTAAGCACCGGACGAGGACGGCGCGCTCGCGCGGCGCGTCGGCCTGCACCCGGTGACGACGGGCTAGCCGGAGGCGATCCCGTACTCGCGCAGCGCGTCGTTCAGCGAGACCTTCTCGTCGGTCGACTCGCTGCGCCGGCCGACGATCAGCGCGCAGGAGAGCTGGTAGGTGCCGGCGGGGAACTCCTTCGGTCGCGTCCCCGGGACGACGACCGAGTAGGGCGGGACGACGCCGCGGTGCTCGACCGGCTCCGGGCCGGTGACGTCGATGATCGGAACGGAGGCCGTCAGCGACACGTTCGGCGCGATCACCGCGCCCTCGCCGACGACGACACCCTCGACGACGATCGCGCGCGAGCCGACGAAGGCGTTGTCCTCGACGATCACCGGCCGCGCGCCGACCGGCTCGAGCACGCCGCCGATGCCGACGCCGCCCGCGAGGTGGACGTTGGCGCCGATCTGCGCGCAGGAGCCGACGGTCGCCCAGGTGTCGACCATCGTCCCCGGCCCGACCCAGGCGCCGATGTTGACGTAGCTCGGCATCACGATCGCGCCCGGCGAGACGTAGGCGCCGTAGCGGATCGTCGCGGGCGGCACCACACGCACGCCGGCCTCGGCGTGGCCGCGCTTGAGCGGGATCTTGTCGTGGTACTCGAACGGGCCGACCTCGAGCGGCTCCATCCGCCGGATCCGGAAGTACTCGAGGATCGCGGCCTTCGCCTCCTCGTCGACGACCCACTCGCCGTCGCGCTTCTCGGCGACGCGGCGCTCGCCGCGGTCGAGCTGGCCGACGATCTCCTCGACGTTCAGAGCGCCTCCCGCAGGATCTCGGCCGCGCGCGCGCATTCGGCCTCGGTGGGGACGAGCGCGAGCCGCGCGTAGCCCTCGCCGGCGGGGCCGAAGTAGGAACCGGGCGCGACGACGACGCCGTGCTCGAGCAGCCGCGTCGCGAACTCCTCCGAGCTCTGGCCCGCCGGCACCGCGAACCAGAGGAAGAAGGACGCCTCGCTCGCGACGATGCGGATCCCGCGTTCGCGTAGCGCCGGCTCGATCAGGTCGCGCTTGCGCCGGTAGATGGCTCGGGTGCGGCGGACGTGCTCCTCGTCGCTCCACGCGACGATCGACGCGCGCTGGACGAACTCCTGCGGCGCCGTGCCGACGGTCGGGCGAAACGCCTTCAGCGTCGCGATCAGCTCCGCGGGCCCGGCGACGAAGCCGGAGCGGTAGCCGGGCATCGACGAGCGCTTCGAGAGCGTGTTGAAGACGACGATCCGCGAGCGGTCGTACGCCTGCAGCGCCGAGACCGGCGTCTCGTCGAACCAGATCTCCGAGTACGCCTCGTCGGAGCAGACGAGGAAGTCGTGCGCGGCCGCGCGCGCCGCGAGCTCTTCGTAGAACGAGACGGGCGCGACGGCGCCGGTCGGGTTGTTCGGGTAGTTGACCCAGAAGCAGGCGGTGCGGTCGTAGATCTCGTCCGGGATCGCGTCGAGGTCGGGCAGGAAGCCGTTGTCCTCGCGCAGCGGCGCCGGGTACGCCTCCGCCCCGGCGACGGCTGCGCCCCGCTCGTAGACGGGATAGGCCGGCTCGGGGATCACGACGACGTCCTTTCCCCCGCCGCAGACGACCTGCGCGAAGGAGAAGATCGCCTCCTTCGAGCCGAGCGTCGGCACGAGCTCGCTCTCCGGATCGACCTCGACGCCGAAGCGGAGCCGCAGCCAGCGGGCGATCGCGTCGCGCAGCTCGGGGAGACCCTGCGCGCGGGGATAGGTCAGCCGGGGCGCGACGGCCTCCGCGAGCGCCCGCCGGATCGCCGGGTCGGTCTCCTCGTTCGGGTCGCCCATGCCGAAGTCGACGAGCTCGATCCCGCGGGCGCGTGCCGCCGCCTTCGCCTGATCGAGGCGGAGGAACGGATATGTGGCCATGCCGGCGAGAGTGGGCGAGAGTCGCATCGTGACGGAGGTGTACACCTACATCTACATCACGAACCGGCGCAGGGTGTCGAAGCAGCGCTCGAGCTCCGCGACCTCGATCTGCTCGTCGACGCGGTGCGCGAAGCGGGTCGCGCCGGGGCCGAGGTTGACGGCGAGCAGCCCGCGCTCCGAGAACTGCGCGACCGGCGTCCAGGCCTGCTTCGGTCGCACCTCGAGGCCACCGGCCTCGATCAGGCGGGCGAGCAGCGGGTCGTCGAGCCGCACGTCGGCGGCCGGTGCGTTCGAGGTCACCTCGAGCTCGCCGCCGGTCCCGTGCGCGAGCTCGCGCAGCCGCGCCTCGGCGTGCTCGCGGCTCATGCGCGGCGGATAGCGGAAGTTGAGCGTCGCGACGGCCTCGGCCGGGATCACGTTGGCGGCGATGCCGGCGTCGAGGCGCGTCACCGAGAGCACCTCGCGGAAGACGAGCCCGTCGACGTGCACGTCACGCGGCTCGTGCCGGACGAGGCCGGCCAGACCTTCGACCGCGAGCCGGATCGCGTTCGTACCGGCCCAGGGCCGGGCCGAGTGCGCGCTCTCGCCGCGGAAGCGCAGCAAGGCGTTCAGGTTGCCGAGACAGCCGGCGTGCAACTCGTTGTCGGTCGGCTCGAGCACGACGGCGAGCGCCGCGTCGTCGACGAGTCCCGTCTCGAAGAGCGCGGGCAGCGGCGAGCGAGCCACGTCCACCTCCTCGAGCGGAAAGAAGAGAAAGTCGACGTCGACCGAGAGCCGCGCCCGCTCCGCCGCGATCCAGCGGGCGAGCTCGATCATCACGGCGAGCCCGCCCTTCATGTCGCTCGCGCCGAGGCCGTGCACCACGTTGCCCTCGATCCGGCCGGGGATGTTGCCCTGAGCGGGCACCGTGTCCAGATGGCCGGCGAGCAGCAGCACGGGCTTGCCGCTGCGCCCGGTCGAGTAGAGGAGGATCTCGTCGCGCGCGAAGCGCCGCTCGAGCGGTACGAGCTCGGCCACGAGTTTCGCGAGCGCGGCCTCGCGACCGCTCCCGGACGGCACGTCGACGAGCTGCAGCGTCCGTTCGGCGAGGTTCACGGCAGCGAGCCTATCGCCGCCGCCCCAACCGCCCCCAGGGGGATGCGAGTCCCCCTACCGAAACGTTAACGGGCGGGCCGTTACGTGTCTGCGACGGCTGTGCGACAAAAGTGCAAATTTTTGCGCCCCGGGGCGCTGAGGGCGGCGCCGGGCGGGGCATAATCCTCCGGTGAGCGATCGCCAGCCCGAGCCGGCGCCGGGAGCCTCTCCCGAGCGCGGCTTCGTCCTCGCCGTGCTGGCGCCGGGAGCGGACTCCGACGCGGAGCTGGCCGAGATCCGCGAGCTCGCGCGCACGGCGGGCGTGCGCGCCGTCGGGACGCTCGTGCAGCACCGCCCGCACCCGGCCGCCCGCACCTACGTCGGCAAGGGCAAGCTCGAGGAGCTGAAGGCAGCGTTCGCGAACGCGGACGCCGAGTCGGTGCTCGTCGACGACGAGCTCGACCCGGCCCAGCAACGCTTCCTCGAGAACGCGCTCCAGACCCGGGTCGTCGATCGCACCCAGCTGATCCTCGATATCTTCGCTCAGCACGCGGTCACCGCCGAGGGCAAGCTCCAGGTCGAGCTCGCCCAGCTCGAGTACAACCTGCCGCGGATGCGCGGCATGTGGCAGCACCTCGAGCGCCTCGGCGGCGGCGTCGGCACCCGCGGCCCGGGCGAGTCGCAGCTCGAGACCGACCGCCGGATCGCACGGCGGCGCATCTCCGTGCTGAAGCAGCGCCTGCGCGGCCTCGAACGTCAGCGGCAGACCCGGCGCAAGGAGCGTCGCCGCTCCGAGACGCCGACGATCGCGCTCGCCGGCTACACGAACGTCGGCAAGTCGACGCTGCTGAACGCGCTCACCGAGGCGGAGGTCCCGGTCGAGAACCGGCTCTTCGAGACGCTCGACCCGACGACCCGCTCGTTCGAGCACGACGGCAAGCGCTATCTCGTCACCGACACCGTCGGCTTCATCCGGCGGCTGCCGCACCAGCTCGTCGAAGGCTTCGCGTCGACGCTCGAGGAGACGCTCGTCGCCGACCTCGTCCTGCACGTCGTCGACGCGTCCGCTCCCGAGGAGCGGCTCGACGAGATGATCCGCGCGGTCGACGCGGTGCTGAAGGAGATCGGCGCCGGCGAGCTGCCGGTCGAGCTCGTGCTGAACAAGATCGACGCGGTCGACCCGCTGGGGCGGCGCCGGCTCGCGTCGCACTTCCCGGGTGCGCTGCAGATCTCGGCGCAGACCGGGGAGGGGCTGGTCGAGCTGCGCGCGCGGGTCGCCGAGCGGTTCGCGGCCCGCTTCGAGGAGGTGCGGCTGCTCGTGCCCTACGACCGCGGCGCCGCCCTCGCCGACCTCTACGCGCTCGGCGCGCCGATCGAGGAGCGGCGCGACACGCCGGACGGCGTCGAGGTGCGGGCGAAGCTGCCGCGCCGCGACCTGCGGCGGTTCGCCCCGTACGTCGTCGCCGAGGCCGAGCGCGCGGCACGATGATCGAGCTCCCGATCCGGAAGCTGCGGCCGGACGCGGTCGTGCCCGTCCGCGCCTACGACGGCGACGCCGGTCTCGACCTCGCCGCCTGCGAGCGGGTCGAGCTCGGCCCGGGCGAGCGGGCGCTGGTGCCGACCGGCCTCGCGGTCGCGATCCCGGAGGGCCATGCCGGCTTCGTCCAGCCGCGCTCGGGTCTCGCGGCCCGGCACGGGATCACGATCGTCAACACGCCGGGGCTCGTCGACCCGGGCTATCGCGGCGAGCTGAAGGTGATCCTGCTCAACACCGACCCGGACGAGCCTTTCGTCGTCGAGCCGGGGATGCGGATCGCCCAGCTCGTCGTCCTGCCCGTGCCGGGAGTCCAGCTCGTCGAGGTCGACCAGCTGCCCGAGAGCGAGCGCGGCGTCCGCGGCTTCGGGTCGTCGCGCGCGTGAGCGGCGCAGCGCCACGCGTCCGCGTCTCCGCCGTCCTGCTCTGGCGCGACCGGATCCTGCTCTGCCGGCACGAGAAGCCGGGCAGGGAGTACTGGCTGCTGCCCGGCGGCGGCGTCGAGTCGGGGGAGAGCCTCATCGACGCGCTGCAGCGGGAGCTGCGGGAGGAGGTCGGGCTCGACGAGGAGATCACGTTCGAGGGGCCGGTCGCGGTCGTCGATTCGATCTCGCCGCAGTCGAGCCTCGTCCAGAAGCACGTCGTCCACATCGTCTTCGCCGGCGACCTCTCCGGGCGCAGCCTCGAGCGCGTCACCTCGGCCGACGCGGCGGTGCGCGGCCACCGGCTGTTCGCGCTCGACGAGCTCGACGACGTCGTGCTGCACCCGCCGATCCAGCGCTTCCTGAGCCGCTGGCGGTCGGGCGACCCGGTCGTCTACCTCGGCGCGCTCTGGGTTCCGTGATGCCCGCCCGCGCAGCAGCCGTCGCCGTCGCGGTGCTCGCGCTCGTCGCCGTTCCGGCCTCGGCGGCGGCGCGGGTCTCGCCGGCCGAACGCGCGGCGATCACGGCCGTGCTCGACCGTTATGTCCCGGCGGCGCTCGAGCGGAAGGATCTGCGGCTCGCGTACGCGCTCTCCGGCCCGTACGTCCGCGGCGGGATGACGTTGCGGGAGTGGCTGCACGGCGGCATCCCCGTCTATCCGTACCCGGCGCGCGGCTCGCACTTCGGCGGCTGGCGCCTCAGCTGGCGGTCGGCCGACGATCTCGGGCTCAGCCTGCTGATCCACCCGCGGCCCGGTGCGAAGACCGGGCCGATCGCGTTCGACGTCCAGATGACGAAGAGTCATGGCCGCTGGCTCGTGAACGCGTTCCTGCCGCGCGCGACATTCGCCCCGGCCGGGAAGCCGGCGAAGGTCTTCTCCGAGCACGACCTGCTGCCCGGCTCGAGCAGCACCGCCGCCGCCACGGGACGGCTGTCGCCGGCCTGGTTCGCCGCGCTGGGCGGACTCGCCCTCGCGCTGATCGTCCTCGTCCCGGGCGGCTACCTCCTGCATGCGCGCAGGCGCGATGCGCGCGCCTACCGCGAGTACCTGGCGCTCCGCCGGGAGCGCTGAGCCGCTCAGAAGCGCCCGCCCCGGGTGCGCGCACGCTCGGCGGCGACGGCGTGCGCCTGCGCTTCGAGCTCGTCCGGCAGCGGCGCGAGCACGGGCGGCTCGCCGAGCCGACGCGCGAGCGCCTGCGCGAGCAGCCAGTCGCCGAGCCACGGGTTTCGCGGCAGCAGCGGCCCGTGCAGGTAGGTGCCGACGACGCGACCGGCGCGGCAGCCCTCGTAGCCGCTCGCGCCGTCGTTGCCGAAGCCGTGGACGACGCGACCGAGCGGCTCCGCGCCGTCGTCGAGGATCGTGCGGCCGGCGTGGTTCTCGAAGCCGGCGAGCGTGTGGCGGGCACCGGGCTCGAGCTCGCATTCGAGCAGGACGTCGCCGATCATCCGGCGGTCGCCGGCGAGGGTGTGCAGCGGCAGCAGCCCGGCGCCGGGGAGCTCCGCGCCCGAGGCGTCGCGGTAGAAGCGGCCGAGCAGCTGGTAGCCGCCGCAGACGGCGAGCACGGCGGCACCGCCCGCGACCGCCGCGCGCAGCTCGTCTCCACGCAGCGCCAGATCCTGCGCGACGAGCGCCTGCTCGCGATCCTGGCCACCGCCGACGTAGACGAGATCCGCGTCCGCCGGCAGCGACTCGCCGATCGAGACGCCGACGACCTCGAGCTCGTGACCCCGCCACACCGCCCGCCGCGCGAGCACCGCCATGTTGCCGCGGTCGGCGTAGATGTTCAGGTAGTCGGGGTAGAGGTGGGCGACCCGGATCCTCATCCGGCCATGTCCCTTTCGGCCGACCCCAGGCCCAGCCCCCCACCCTGGGTGGGGCTTTCGGACCCGCCTCCCTCGCGGTCGACACTAGCCGGCAACCGGTGACGTGTCTGGAACGGAACCGTGAATCTTCCGCAAATCTTCATGCCGCGGCCTCCCAGTAGTTGCGGACGTGGCCGCGCCCGGCGACGAGGCGGCGCAGCGCCAGCATCGCCGTGTAGGTCGGCAGGCAGACGAGTTCGCCGCCGGCCGGCGTCAGCGCGAGCGCCCGGTCGAGCGCGCCTGCGAGCTCGGGCACGACCTCGATCCGCTCGCGCGGCAGGCCGGCGTAGGCGAAGCGAAGCGCGAGCTCGGCCGCGCGGGAGCCGGTGGCCACGAGCGTCTCGAGGCCGTCGAGCAGCGGCTCGAAGTCGACGTCCCAGATCCAGGAGACGTCGCGCCCGTCGGCGATCGCGTCGTTCAGCGCGATCAGCGCGACGTGCGGCGCGCCCCCGTCGACGATCGTCCGCACGGCCTCGTTCGCGCCGGCGGGGTTCTTGACGAGCAGCATCAGCAGCCGCCGCTCGCCGACCGCGATCCGCTCGAAGCGACCGAAGGCCGCGCTGAACCGCGCGAGCCCCGCGACGACCTCGTCGAGCGGCACCTCGAGCGCGAGCGTCAGGGCCGCGGCCCCGAGCGCGTTGTAGACGTTGTAGAGGCCCGGCAGCGCCAGCGTCACCCGGCGCGTCCCCGGCGGCGCGACGAGGTCGAACGACGCGCTCTCGACCCCGCGCAGCTCGATCGCGCGCGCGACGACGTCGAGGGGCGGCCGCGCGTGGCCGCAGCGCGGGCAGCGGTAGTCGCCGAGATGACCGACGTAGGCGGCCGCGTACTCGTACGGCGTCCCGCAGACGAGGCAGTACTTCGAGTCGGCCGCGTGCTGGAGCGCGGGCCGGGCAACCGCAGGGTCGTCGACGCCGAAGAGCAGCGATCCGCCACGCCCGCGCGCGAGCTCGCCCACCTGGGGGTCGTCGCCGTTCGCGACGACGGCCACCCCCGGTCCGAGCGCGTCCACCGCCGCCCGCCAGCGCGCCGCGACGAGCTCGAGCTCGCCGTAGCGGTCGAGCTGGTCGCGGAAGAGATTGCCGAGCAGCAAGGCGCGCGGCCGCACGCGCCGGGCGACCTCCGGCAGCGCCGCCTCGTCCGTCTCGAACAGGCCGAGCTCGGCTTCCGGCGAGGCGAGCAGGGTGGAGGCGACGCCGGAGACGAGGTTCGCCCCGGACGCGTTGTGGGCGAGCCGCGCGCGCGGCCGCAGGATCTCGGCGGCCATCGCCGTGCTCGTCGTCTTGCCGTTCGTCGCCGAGACGAGCACCGAGCCCCGGCCGAGCCGCGCCGCGAGCCGGTCGACGGCGCCCGGATCGAGCTTCCAGAGCAGCTTCCCGGGGATCGTCGTGCCGCCGCCGCGCCCCGCGAGCCGCGACAGCCCGGCCGCGGCGCGCGCCGCCGCGACCTCGAGCGGAAGCGGGATCGAGAGCGGCACGAGGGCGAGCGTAGCGGCTCTGCGCCTGCGGTCACCCGTTCGAGTGAACTTCGCCGGCCCTCCCCACGAAGGGTGATTCGCGGCTCCCCGGAGCGTCCTAGGTTTCGCCTGGCGCCCGGAGCAGCTTTGCGGCATTTCGTGCTCCGGACGGCAACTGCGGCCCGCGCGCAAGGCGCGGAAAAGGAGAGAGTGCATGCACGAGAGCAGCGAACGCGGAAGGAATCGCGATTTGCGCTCCAGCGCGTTGTGGGGTACCGGCGGGCGTGGCGGCGACAGCCGTTCGAGCGCTCTCTGGGGCAAAGGCGGTCGTGGCCTCGTGGTCACGGCGATCGCCGTCCTCGCACTTGGAGCGCCGCTCGCGGCCACTGCTGCGCCTGGCAACGGCAAGGCCACCGGCCCGAGTCCGTCGAACCGGTCGGGCAACTACGTCTCGCCCGACCTCCAGGCGAAGGCGAAGAACGATCCGAACGACCTGGCCAAGGTGATCATCCAGTCGAGCTACGGCACCGCCGACGCCCGCAACAAGGCGCGCGGCATGGGCCAGCTGGTGAAGCTGGGTCGGAACCTCGACCTCGTGAACGGCGTCTCGGCCGAGCTGCCGGCGAAGCTGATCGACAAGCTGGGCAAGCTGCCCGGCCTCTCGATCACGCCGGACGTGCCGGTGAAGTTCGACAGCCTGACGACGACGCCGAGTTACAGCTCGAACCAGCTGTGGCCGTACGCGAACGGCAACGCGTTCTTCTGGAACCAGAGCGCGACGCCGGCGACGATCGCGGTCGTCGACTCGGGGATCGATGCCAACCGGGCCGACTTCTCGAACGGTGCCCGCGTGCTCGCCAGCGTCAACCTGAGCACGCTCGACCCGACCCCGTCGATCCCGGACGATCGCGGCCACGGCACCTTCGTGGCAGGCATCGCCGCGGGCTCCGCGACCGGCTACGCCGGTGCGGCGCCGAAGGCGAACCTCGTCTCGATCAAGGTGATGGACGCGAACGGCGAGGCGTACACGAGCGACGTGATCGCCGCCTGCAACTGGATCGTCCAGAACAAGGCCACCTACAACATCAAGGTCGCGAACTTCTCGCTCCACTCGACGTACCCGTCGAACTTCGGGCACGACCCGCTCGACGCGGCGGTGGAGAAGCTGTGGTTCGACGGCGTCACGGTGGTCGCGGCGGCCGGCAACTACGG
This sequence comes from Gaiellaceae bacterium, assembly GCA_035708405.1. Lineage (GTDB taxonomy): Bacteria > Actinomycetota > Thermoleophilia > Gaiellales > Gaiellaceae > DASSSQ01. Next base: position 10,970 of record DASSSQ010000078.1, on the reverse strand, counting down.
CAACAGCGACGGGACGCCGAGCGGCGTGCACTACGCCCCCGGCAACGACCCGTTCGTGATCACCGTCGGTGCGGTGGATCTCGGCACCTCCCCCTTCCGGTCGGACGACTCGGTGGCGTGGTGGTCGGCCTATGGTCACACCTACGACGGGTTCTGGAAGCCGGACATCTCGGCGGACGGGCGCTACATGGTCGGCCCCGTGCCGCCCAGCTCGACGCTCGTGTCGGAGCGGCCCGACAAGGTGACCGCGCCCGGCTACATGCAGCTGTCCGGCACGTCGTTCTCGACACCGGTCGTGGCCGGCACGGCGGCGCAGCTGCTCGGCCTGCACCCGACGTGGGGCCCCGACCAGGTCAAGGGCGCGCTGATGCATTCGGCCCTGCCGATCCCGATGGCCCAGCCGTTCCAGGGCGGTGTCGGCGAGCTGAACGCGGTGCTCGCGAACATGGTCACGAACCCGCCGAACCCGAACAAGGCGCTCGAGCAGTACGTCGTGCCGGACCCGGCCGGCGGCTCGGTGCCGGTGTTCGACGCGGTCAGCTGGTACGACGCGGCGACGAGCGACGTCTCCTGGGACTCGGTCTCCTGGAGCGACGTCTCCTGGAGCGACGTCTCCTGGAGCGACGTCTCCTGGAGCGACGTCTCCTGGGACTCGGTCTCCTGGGCCGACGTGTCCTGGAGCGACGTCTCCTGGGCGGACGTCTCGTGGGCCGACAGCGCCACCGAGGACGCGGTGGCGGGCGACGGCACGCCCGCGGACGTCGTCCCGATCGACAGCAGCGCGGCGGCCGACCTGCAGTCCGACCCGGATCTGACCGGTGATCCGACCGCGGACTACTCGGTCCTCGACGCGCTCACCGGAACGACCGACACGACGGCGACGTCGACGGTCGACAGCACGACCACCGCCACGACCGGCACCACCACGTCGGTCCTGACGACCCCGTAGCGACGCAGGCTCCGGGGGCTCCGCTTCGGCGGGCCCCCGGAGCCCTCTCCAGGGGTCGATCGCTCGAACGGGTGATTTCCGCGACGGTACCCCGAGCGGGGGATGAGCCCCTCACCGGTCCTCTCTACGGTGCGCCCCGAAAGCGGCTGAGCCCAGCTCTCCGCTGCGGACACTGCGGAAAGGGACGGGAGAGGATGCTCGAAGACGCGACACGGCAGCGCAGCGACCTGCGCTCGAGCGCGCTCTGGCGGAAGGGCGGACGGCGCGCCGCACTCGCTCTCGCGCTCTGCGCGGCGCTGCTCGCCCCGGCGGCCGCGAGCGCCGGCAACGGCAACGGCGCGGCCAACGGACACGCGCGGCCCGCCTATCTCCCCGGCACGCTGCTCGCCGACGCGGCCGCGAACCCGGGCGAGCGCTTCGACGTGATCGTCGAGCTGAAGCCCGGCGGCGACGAGAACGACCTGACGAGCGAGGTCCGGGGCCTGGGCGTCCTCCGCCACCGGTTCGCCTCGATCGACGGCGTCGCCGCGCGGCTGCCGGGCGCGGCGATCGTCCAGCTCGCCCGCCGCAGCGACCTGCTCGCGATCACGCGCGACGCGCCCGTGCAGAAGACGGACTTCGCGCCCGCGCAGGTCTGGCAGTCGACCGTCGGCGCCGAGCAGTTCTGGCCGACCGACCCGACGACCTGCGCCGTCGACCCGCAGACCGGCCTGCAGACCGATCCTTCCTGCGCGCCCTCGCCCGGGATCGTCCCGCCGGCGCCGCCCGCGATCGCGATCGTCGACTCCGGCATCGACACGAGCCGGGCCGCCGACTTCGGCGACCGCGTGATCGACAGCGAGGCGCTCTCCTCGCTCGCGCCCGGCGAGACCGGCGACGGCGCGGGCCACGGCACGTTCGTCGCGTCGATCGCCGCCGGCTCGTCGACGACCTACCCGGGCGTCGCCCCGACCGCGCCGCTCGTCAACCTGCGGGTGATGGACGACCAGGGCGAGGCGCTGACGAGCGACGTGATCGCCGCCGCCGACTGGATCCTGCTCAACCGGGAGCGGCTGGACATCCGGGTCGCGAACTTCTCGCTGCTCTCGTCGACGGCGAACTCGTTCAAGTTCGACCCGCTCGACCACGCGGTCGAGCGGCTCTGGCTCGCCGGCGTCACCGTCGTCGCGGCCGCCGGCAACCAGGGGAACGGGACGCGGCTGCCGATGGACTTCGCGCCGGCGAACGACCCGTTCGCGATCACCGTCGGCGCGCTCTGGACACACGATACGCAGACGTCGACCGACGACGACGTCGCGCCCTTCTCCGCCTACGGCTACACCGCGGACGGCTTCGCGAAGCCCGAGCTCTCCGCTCCCGGCCGCTACATGACGGGCGCCGTCTCGCCGGGCACCTACCTCTACACGGCGAAGGCCGACCGGATCGTCGAGCCCGGCTACCTGAACATCTCGGGTACCTCGTTCGCGGCCCCCGTCGTCGCCGGCGCCGCCGCCGACCTGCTCGCCCAGCATCCGGACTGGACGCCGGACGAGGTCAAGGGCGCGCTGATGGAGACCGCGCAGCCGATCGCCGCGAGCGACCCGATCGCCGGCGGCGTCGGCGAGGTCGACATCCCCGCCGCCAACGCGCTCCAGGGGACGCCGCCGAACCCGAACGCCGGCCTCGACCGCTTCGTCGTCGCCGACGCGACCTCCGCCGCCGGCCGCTCGTTCGACGACGACGGCTGGAACGCGGCGGCGGCGAGCGACCCGAGCTGGAACGCGATCTCCTGGGACTCGATCTCCTGGGACAGCATCTCGTGGGACTCGATCTCGTGGGACTCCGTCAGCTGGGACTCGATCTCCTGGGACGATTCGTCGCAGGCCGAGTCCTCGCTCGCGGAGATCAGCTGGGACGAGGCCTCGGACGCGAACTAGCTCCGTCCTAACCCGGAAGGGGGAACTTCCGCTCCCCGCCCCGCCGTCCCTCGAAGGGGGGATGCCGCCTCAACCGGCGGCCCGTACCTTCCGATCAGTCTCGTGCGGCGCACGCGACAGCGTGAACCGGCTTCGGTACTGCGGATCCGCGGCGACGCGGAAGGAGATGCGGAGAGACGTGAGGACGAGCTCGTTTCTGCGGAGGGACGCGAGGTGAGCGCTTTCCCCGGCCAGCTGCACGTCCCGGACGAAGGCGGCGCACGCGCGGCCGACGACCGCGAGAAGATGCCGCTGCCTGGCGTGGCCTACGGCACCGCCGTCGCGATCGTCGCGGTCGCGATCGGGATCCCGGTCGGCATGCGCCTCGGCGCGCACACGGGCGGCTGGCTCGACTTCGCGCTGCTCGCCGCCGGCGCCGCGGTCGCGCAGCTCTTCAACGTCCGTCACGCGCACCGCAACCAGAGCTACCACGCCCACGGCGTCTTCGTGATCCCGGCGATCCTGATCCTGCGGCCCGAGCTGCTCGTGCTCGTCGCCGTGATCCAGCACATCCCGGAATGGCTGAAGGACCGCTTCCCCTGGTACATCCAGTCCTTCAACATCTGCGTCTTCACGATCGCGAACCTCGCGTCGTGGGCGGTCTCGTACGAGATCCTGCACGCCTCGGCCGCGATCCCGAACGGCGACATCCGCTTCGCGCTCGCCGGCCTCGCGGTCTGCGTGCTCTACGTCGGCCTCAACCACGTGGTGCTCGCGCCGATGCTGCGGCTCGCGCGCGGCCTGTCGCTGCGCGAGCTGCGCGACAGCGTCCTCTCCTTCGAGAGCCTCTCGACCGACCTCGTGCTCGCGACGCTCGGCCTCGGCGTCGCCGCGTTCTGGAAGATCAACCCGTACCTCGTCCCGTTCGCGATCGCGCCGCTCCTGCTGATCCACCGCTCGCTGGCGGTGCCGCAGCTGCAGGCGGAGGCGCGCGTCGACCCGAAGACCGGCCTCTTCAACGCGCGCCACTTCGCGAACGTGCTCACCGACGAGCTCGCCCGCGCGGCGCGGTTCGACCGGCCGCTGTCGCTGATCATGGCCGACCTCGACCTGCTCCGCGACATCAACAACACCTACGGCCACCTCGCCGGCGACGCGGTGCTGAAGGGGATCGCCGAGATCTTCCGCCAGCAGCTGCGCCACTACGACGTGCCGGCGCGCTTTGGCGGCGAGGAGTTCTGCATCCTGCTGCCGGAGACGCCGCCGGAGCAGGCGATGGAGATCGCGGAGCGGATCCGGCGCGCGGTCGCCGCGAGGGACTTCGAGGTCGAGACCTCGAGCGAGCCGATCCACGCGACGATCTCGCTCGGCGTCGCCGGCTTCCCGCGCGACGGTGCCGACGCGAACGAGCTGATCCACCAGGCCGATCTCGCCGTCTACCGCGCCAAGCTGCAGGGCCGCAACCGCGTCCTCGACGCGACGAACGAGCCGCTGCTCGCGCAGCCGGTCAAGCGGACGCCGCGCCTGGTCGCGCTGCCGGAGGACGAGCCGGAGCCCGTCTCGCCACTGCTGCCCGCGGTCGAGGTGCTGCCGCCGGAGGAGCGGCGCGTCAACCCGCGGCCGCAGGCGATCCAGGGGCCGCGCTTCTTCAACATGGCGCGGCGCCTGAGCGTCCTCGTCGGCCTCGTCAGCGTCGTCGGCTTCGCGGCCGGCGTGGCGGGGATGATCTTCGGCAGCTCGACGGACTACCTCGGGCTCGTCGCGGTGGTTGCGCTCGTCGGCGTGGGGGAGGCGCTCGCGCTCGAGGTGGAGGAGACCGGGTACCTCTCGGTCAGCGCCGTCGGCGCGCTCACCGGCGCCGCGCTCTTCGGCACGCGCGCCGCGCTCCCGCTCGCGGTCACGATCGTCGCCGTCGCCTGGAGCGCGCGCCGGCAGCAGCTGCACGAGCTGCTCTTCAACGGCGGCGCCCTGATCCTCGCCTCGCTCGCCGCCGCCGGCGGCTTCGCGCTCGCGCTCGACCCGGGCCGCGACCGCTGGTACTTCGCGCTCGCCGGGCTGCTCGCCGGCGCGCTCTACTTCTCCGTCAACACCGGCCTGGTCGCGCTCGCGCTCGCCGTCGAGGGCCGCGAGTCGTGGTGGAAGGCGTGGCGCGAGCGCTTCGCCTGGGTGACGCCGCACTACGTCGTCTACGGCTTCATCGGCGGCGTGATCGCGCTCGCGTTCAACTCGGTCGGCCTGTTCGCGCTCGCCGTCTTCTCGATCCCGCTGCTCTTGATGCGCAAGACGCAGGAGGCGTACCTGCGCCACACGCAGCGCTCGGCGCAGAAGCTGCGCCAGGCGGCGGAGACGATCCAGAGCCAGAACGTCTCGCTCGAGCAGGCGAACCGGCTGCTGAAGGAGCGCTCGACGGCGGCGATGGAGTCGCTGTCGGCGACCGTCGACGCGCGCGACGCCTACACCGCGGGCCACTCGCGGCGCGTCCAGCAGCTCGCGCTCGCGATCGGCCGCGAGATCGGCCTCTCGCAGGCCGAGCTCGAGCTGCTCGGCCATGCGGCGCTCTTCCACGACATCGGCAAGCTCGCCGTCCCCGACTCGGTGCTGCTGAAGCCGTCGAAGCTCGACGACGACGAGTGGGCGCTGATGCAGCGTCACGCCGAGGAGGGCGCGCACATCATCAACCGGCTCGGCTTCCTGAACGACGCGGTGCCGGCGATCCGCCACCATCACGAGCGCTTCGACGGCCAGGGCTATCCGGACGGGATCAAGGGGGAGGAGATCCCGCTCGGCGCCCGGATCATCCACGTCGCCGACGCGTTCGACTCGATGCTGACGACGCGCGTCTACCGCCCGGCCCGGCCGGCCCACGAGGCGCTCGCCGAGCTGCACCGCAACGCCGGCTCCCAGTTCTGCCCGCGCTGCGTCTCCGCGCTGGAGGCGATCGTCTCGCTCGGCGTCGAGCACGCGCCGCGCGAGCGCGCCCTGATCGCCTCGTAGCTGCCGCCGCTTGGAGGCGTCTTAGCGCCTACTTGCGGTTTCGCCAACGCGCTCTACCATTATTGCCATGGCGAAGCGGAAGTTCCGCGCGCTCGCGGCGGTCGACCCGGACGAGCTCGCCTCGTTCCAGGCGGGGCTGCGCCGCCGCTATTCCGACGAGCAGATCCTCGCCGAGCTGCGCGCGTGCGCCGACCGGCTGGGCCGCTCGCCGACGATGAAGGAGTTCGCCGCCGACGCGGAGACGCAGGTGCACCCGCAGACCGTGATCGAGCACTTCGGCTCCTGGAACGCCGCCAAGCGCAAGGCCGGGCTCGTCCCGCGCCGGTTCGCGACGCGCGAGGAGCTGCTGCGGCTGCTGGCCGAGCTGGGGGAGCGGCTCGGCCGCGTCCCGACCGCACGCGACATCGAGGCGAACCGCGGCACGATGCCCTCGAAGTCGCTCTACTGGCACACCTTCGGCTCGCTCTCGGCGGCGCTCAAGGAGGCGGGCTTCGACGTGCCCGTCGGCGAGGAGCGGCTGGAACGCGCGGTCGAGCAGGGCGTCGCGCTCGCCGGCACGCTCGGGCGGCTGCCGAAGTTCGCCGACTGGGCCGCCGCGCGCAAGGCGGACGCGTCGCTGCTGACCGAATGGCAGGTCTACCGGATGTTCGACGCGCGCCGCGGCGCGTGGGCGACCTTCCAGTTCCTGATCCGCCAGCGCCTGCTCGAGGACGGCCGCGAGGTCGCGAGCGACGGCCGCCTCTCCAAGTGACACAGTGTCACAAGGAGGTCAGGCGGTCGCGACGAGCGCGGCCAGCCGGCTGAGGCAGAACTCCGCCTCGCGCGGCGCGCGGACGGCCGGCAGCGGATTCTCCTCGACGTAGCTCAGATCCGGGCGGAAGCGCTCGCGCGCCGCGATCGCGCCGTCGCGCAGCCGGAGCAGCGTGCCCTCGCGCAGCTCCTGCTTGCGGAGGTCGACGCCCGCGTACCGTTCGACGACCTCGAGCGCGAGCCGCGTCGAGGCGAAGAAGACGCTGCCCGAGCCCTGGCCGATCCAGACGGGTCGGCCCATGCCGCGCGCGAGCGTGACCGTGTCCGGCACGCGCTCGTCGATCCACGCCGTCGCCATCGCGCCGCGCAGCCGCTCGAGCGCGCGCGCGTCGCCGTCCGAGTGGGCCGCGACCGCGAAGATCGCCTCCGAGTCGACCGTCATCCGCGGCTCGGCGCGCGCGCACGAAAAGCCGGCGAGGATCTCCTCGTCGTTGACGATCAGCCCGTTGTGGATGCCGATCACCGGCCCGTGACGGACGGGATGGTTGTTCGCCGCGACCGACGGATGACCCTTCGTGTAGTCGCGGACGTGGACGAGCAGCTGCGTCGCGGCGGCCGGCACGCCGATCCGGTCGAGCAGCTTCGAGGCGCCGCTTCGCTGCTTGACGACGGCCGCCGGCCCGGCGCCCGGCGCGCGATGGGCGTACCCGACCGCGTCGGCGCCGCGCTCGGCGATCCCGGCCAGCAGTGCCTGCGCCGCGAGCGTCCGCTCGACGGCGCAATCGGGGGCGAGGCTGTAGCCGGCGATACCGCACATGGTGAAGACCCTAGGAGCGTCCTCGGACGCGACACTCGGCCGCTCGATCCCTTGGACGCGTGAGCTCCAGACAGGTTAGGAGCACGCTCTCTTCCTTTACATTCGTCTCAAGTCGCGCAGGCGAAACGCCGATGCGTTCGGGGATGGAGCAACAGGCGCTTCCCGACTCGCCGCCCGGGTCTCCTTCGGAGTCCCGACTCGAGCTCCTGCCCGGCGCGGTCGAGGAAGCCGCCGCCGCACCCGAGGCGCTGGACGAGCCGGAGGACGCAGACGACGACGCCGAGCTCGAGGCGGTCGAGATCGAGGCGCCGACGCAGGACCCGCTGAAGCTCTACGTTCGCCAGATCGGCGACGGCCGCCTCTTGACGCCCGCGGAGGAGCGCGAGCTCGCCCGGCGCAAGGACCTCGGCGACGAGGCGGCCAAGCGCAAGCTGATCGAGTCGAACCTGCGCCTCGTGATGTCGATCACGCGCCACTACACGAAGGCCGGCGTGCCGCTGCTCGACCTGATCCAGGAGGGCAACCTCGGCCTGATCCGCGCCGTCGAGAAGTTCGACTACACGATGGGCTACAAGCTCTCGACCTACGCGACCTGGTGGATCCGCCAGGCGGTGACGCGGGCGCTCGCCGACCAGGGCCGCGTGATCCGGCTGCCGGTGCACGTCGCCGAGCAGGCGCGCCGCGTCATGCGCGCGCGCCGCCAGCTGGCGCAGAAGCTGAACCGCGACCCGTCGGCGGCCGAGATCGCGAAGGAGTCCGGCTTCACCGAGCAGCGCGTCCAGGAGCTCTTCGACCTCGTCGAGGATCCGGTGTCGCTCGAGACGCCGGTCGGCGACGGCGAGTCGAGCTACGCCGACCTGATCGAGGACAAGGGCTCCGACGACCCGGACGCGCAGACGGCCGAGAACCTGCGCGGCCGCGAGCTGCAGGCGGCGCTCGCGCGCCTGAACCCGCGCATGCGCCACGTGGTCGCGATGCGCTTCGGCCTCGAGGGGCACCGGCCGCACACGCTCGAGGAGGTCGGCGCCGGCCTCGGCATCACCCGCGAGCGCGTCCGCCAGCTCGAGACGCGGGCGCTGCGCGAGCTGCGCGCGGTCGCGCCCGGCCTGCAGCTCTACATCCAGAGCTGACGCTACCGTGGCAGGCGTGAGCTTTCCCGGCTTCGTCGACTGCCACAGCCACGTCTGCCCGTCCGGAGACGACGGCGCCGCGACGGTCGCCGACGGCGCCGCGCTGACCCGCGAGGCGGCGCGGCACGGCACGGCGCTGCTCTTCGCGACCCCGCACGTCTGGCCGCACCTGTCGCTGACCGCGGAGCGCGAGGCGCGGATCCGGTCGGCGTTCGCCGAGCTCCGCCCGCTCGCCGGGCTCGAGCTGCGCCTCGGCTTCGAGCTGACCCCGGACCGCGCGCTCCTCGCCGACGACCCGTCCCGCTACCGGCTCGAGGGCACCGACTGCGTGCTGATGGAGGTGCCGTTCGACGGGCCGGTGGACGTCCTGCTCGCGCTCGTCGCGCACGTCGAGGCCGCCGGCCTGCGGCCGATCGTCGCGCACCCGGAGCGCGCCGAGGCGGTGCTCGCGGACGCAGGCGTCGCGCGCGAGCTCGCCGCCCGCGGGCTCGCGCTGCAGGTGAACGCGTCGAGCCTGCTCGGCCGCCACGGGCCGGCGTCGGCCGAGGCGGGGTGGGAGCTCGTCGAGCGCGGGGAGGCCCGGCTCGTCGCCTCCGACGGCCACCGCCCGGCGCGCCCGCCGCACCTCGACGAGGCATGGCGGCTCGTCGCCGCGCGGATCGGCCCCGAGCGCGCGCGGCCGCTCTTCGACGGCTCGGCGCTCGGGATCGCGCCGGCCGCCCGCCGCGCGACCGCCTGACCTCGTGACACAGTGTCACAAGGTAGGGGCGGCTCAGACGAGCTCGGCCGCGACGGCCTGCATCTCGTGCAGCGCGCCGAGCCGCCGCAGCGCCTCGACCTCGATCTGCCGCACCCGCTCGCGCGTCAGCCCGAGCCGCTTGCCGATCTCCTCGAGCGTCTTCGGATCGGCGTCCTCGAGCCCGTAGCGGAGCACGAGCACCTGCCGCTCGCGGTCGGCGAGCGCGCCGAGCGCGGTCGCGAGCGTCTGGCTGCGCAGCGAGTCCTCGACCTGCTCCTCGGGCAGCGGGCCCTCGCCGGGGACGAAGTCGCCGAGCACCGCGTCCTCGGCGTCGCCGACCGGCTGGTCGAGGCTCGTCGACGCGCGCGCCGCAGCCTTCACCTCGCGCGCCTGCTGCAGCGGCAGCCCGGCCTCCTCGGCGATCTCCTCGAGCGTCGGCTCGCGGCCGAGCTGCGTCCAGAGCGTCCGCTCGGCCCGGTGCATCTTCTGCATCCGCTCGACGATGTGGACGGGCATCCGGATCGTGCGCGCCTTGTCGGCGAGCGCGCGGGCGACCGCCTGGCGGATCCACCAGGTCGCGTAGGTCGAGAACTTGTAGCCGCGGCGCCAGTCGAACTTCTCGACGGCGCGGATCAGCCCGAGCGTGCCCTCCTGGATCAGGTCGAGGAACGGCAGGCCCTGGTTTCGGTAGTTCTTCGCGATCGAGACGACGAGGCGCAGGTTCGACTGGATCATCCGCTGCTTCGCCTCGCGGTCGCCGCGCTCGATCCGCTTGGCGAGCGCGACCTCCTGCGCGGCGGTCAGCAGCGGATGGCGGCCGGTCTCGCGCAGGAAGAGCTGCAGCGCGTCGGTCGTCGTCTCGAGCGGCTGCGGCACGGGCGCCGGCGCCGGCTGCGGCGGCTGCTGCTCGGCCTCGTCGTCGACGTCGTTCGCGACGTCGATGCCGCGCGTCTCGAGCTCGCGGAAGAGCGCGTCGGCCTCGAGCGGGTCGAGCTCGAGCGGCTCGAGCACGTCGTTCAGCTCGGACTGCCGCAACGTGCCGCTCTCCGTGGCCGACTCCACGAGTTGCTGGAGCTCGTCCGAGAGCAGCAGGATCTCGGGCTCGACGGACACCAGGAGACGATCTCTCCGCGCGACCGCCGACTCAAACCCACCCGTTCGAGGGTTCCTCCCACCGCGCACGATAAGGCAGGTTATGTCAAGTAGGCGGAGACGCCGCCGGTCGGGCTCGCCGCTTTTCCCCAGTTCCTCCCCAGGCTGTGGAGATGTGGAAAAGATCGCCCCGCAATTTGCGGCAATTTTTCGTTTCCTGACGCTTGATTCGTACGATTCCTGCTTCTAGATTCCCAGGTGCAGCGAGCACGGAGCGCGAGTAGGTCGAAGCCGCTCCCGGAGGCGGTAGGCGGAAGCCGAAGGTTTCTGGGGACGGTGGACGAAAGCGCCACCGGCTCGCTGAATTTTGCCTCCGGACGATCTGAGCGCCCTGCACGCAAGGCTGCGCCACCGGACGAAACGGAAGTTTCCGCAAATTGCTCGAATTCGCTTCCGCCGCCCCTTGCACGGCGGCGACGGGAGCCGTAGTGTGGGTCTTGCAGCGAGCACGGAGCGCGAGTAGGTCGAAGCCGCTCCCGGAGGCGGTAGGCGGAAGCCGAAGGTTTCTGGGGACGGTGGACGAAAGCGCCACCGGCTCGCTGAA
>DASSSQ010000077.1:0-13455 GCA_035708405.1 Gaiellaceae bacterium | reverse complement strand
TGATCGACCCGATCGCGTTCGAGGTGATCCGCAACGCGCTCGTGGCGGCGACCGACGAGATGGTGCTCGCGCTGCGGCGGAGCGCGTACTCGACCAACATCAAGACGCGCTCCGACTTCTCGTGCGCCCTCTTCGACGCCGACCTGTGCGCGGTCGCGCAGGGATTCAACCAGCCGGTGCACCTCGGCTCGATGATCGAGCAGGTGCCGCGCGCGGTGCGCGACTACGGCCCGGAGCGGCTCGAGCCGGGCGACGTCGTGATCACGAACGACCCGTTCCCGAGCGGCGTCCACCTGAACGACATCTCGCTGATCTCGCCGGTCTTCCACGAGGACGTGCTGCTCGGGTACGTCGCCAACCTGGCGCACCACGTCGACGTCGGCGGCGGCGCGCCCGCATCGATCGGCGCCTTCCGCGAGGTCTTCCAGGAGGGCGTGATCGTCCCGCCCGTGAAGGTCGTCGCCGGCGGACGGATCGTCGACGACGTCTTCCGGCTGCTGCTGGCGCAGATCCGCTCGAAGCACGAGACGGCCGGCGACCTGCGGGCGCAGATCGCGGCCAACGTCACGGGCGCGCGCCGGTTCGAGGCGCTGGCGGCACGGCACGGGCGCGAGACGCTGCTCGCGACGATGAGGGAGCTGCTCGACTACACCGAGCGGCGCACGCGCGCCGAGCTCGCGCAGCTGCCGCCGGGCCTCTACGAGGCGGAGGGCTCGCTGGACACCGACGGCTACACCGACGAGCCGGTGCGGCTGCGGGCGCGCGTCGAGATCTCGCCGGACGGCGTGCGCTTCGACACGGCCGGTTCCGACCCGCAGCGGCGGGCGCCGGTCAACTCCACCTACGCGCAGACGTTCTCTGCCTGCGCCTACGCGCTCAAGTGCCTGATCGACCCCGACCTGCCCGTCAACGACGGCTTCTACCGGCTCGTGTCGGTTGACGCGCCGGCGGGAACGGTGACGAACTGCACCTGGCCCGCGCCGGTCGTCGGCGGCTGGGAGACGAACACGCGGCTCGTCGACGTCATCTTCCGCGCGCTCCTGCCCGCGTTGCCCGAGCGGCTGCCGGCGGGGACGAAGGCGATGATGTGCCACGCCGGCTTCGGCGGCGTCGATCCCGGTAGCGGCGAGTACTCCTGCTTCCTCGAGACCTTCGGCGGCGGCTACGGCGGCCGACACGGGAGCGACGGCCCCGACGCGGTCCAGGCGCACGGCCAGAACACCGAGAACGCGCCGGTCGAGGAAACCGAGTTGAGCTATCCCGTGCGCGTGACGCGACTCTCGCTCGTCGAGGACTCCGATGGCGCAGGCCGCTTCCGCGGCGGGCTCGGGCTGCGCAAGGACTTCCTCTTCGACCGGCCGACGACGTTCACGGTGCTGGCCGACCGGACCGCACGCGGGCCGGCGGGCGCCTTCGGCGGTGAGGACGGGAAGGTCGCGGAGTACGTGCTGATCCGCGACGGCCGGGAGACGCGCCTGCCTGCGAAGACGACGGTCGAGTTGCGGGCCGGCGACACGATCAGCTACCGCACCTGCGGCGGCGGCGGCTACGGCCGGCCGCTCGAGCGCGACCCGGAGCGCGTCGCGCGGGACGTCCGCGAGGGCAAAGTCAGCGCAGAGCGCGCGCGAGAGGTCTACGGATGGGCCGGTTGAGCGATCTCCCGTCCATGTCCCGAGAGGACGGTCGGAGGATGAGCGGCGGCGTCGACCCGATCTCCTTCGAGGTGATTCGCAACGCGCTCGTGGCGGCGACCGACGAGATGGTGCTCGCCCTCAAGCGGAGCGCCTACTCGACGAACATCAAGACGCGCTCCGACTTCTCGTGCGCCTTCTTCGACGCGCAGCTGCGCCCGGTCGCGCAAGGCTTCAACCAGCCCGTGCACCTCGGCTCGATGGTCGAACAGGTGCCGAAGGCGGTGCTCACGTACGGGCCGGAGAACCTCGGGCCGGGCGACGCGATCGTGACCAACGACCCGCACCCGTCCGGCGTCCACCTGAACGACGTCTCGCTCGTCTCACCGGTGCACTCGGAGGGCGAGCTGCTCGGCTACGTCGCCAACCTCGCGCACCACGTCGACGTCGGCGGCGGCGCGCCCGCCTCGATCGGCGCCTTCCGCGAGGTCTTCCAGGAGGGCGTCATCATCCCGCCGGTCAAGCTCGTCGCCGGCGGCAGGATCGCGGAGGACGTCTTCCGCCTGATCCTCTCGCAGATCCGCTCGAAGCACGAGACCGCCGGCGACTTCCGCGCACAGATAGCGGCCAACGCGACCGGCGTGCGGCGTGTCCAGGCGCTCGTCGCGCGGCACGGGATCGACGTGATCCGCGCAACCATGGCCGAGCTGCTCGACTACACGGAGCGCCGAACGCGCGCCGAGCTCGCGCGGCTGCCGCACGGCGTCTACGAGGCCGAGGGCTCGGTTGACAACGACGGGTACGGCGACGAGCCGGTTGTCCTCAAGGCGCGCGTCGAGCTCGGCCCCGACGGCGTCCGCTTCGACACCACCGGCTCCGACCCGCAGCGGCGCGCCCCCGTCAACTCGACGTACGCGATGACCTTCTCGGCCTGCGCCTACGCGCTCAAGTGCCTGGTCGACCAGGACCTGCCGGTGAACGACGGCTTCTACCGCCTGCTCGACGTGTACGCGCCCCAGGGCACCGTCACCAACTGCACCTGGCCGGCGCCGGTCGTCGGCGGCTGGGAGACGCAGACGCGGCTCGTCGACGTGCTCTTCAAGGCGCTCCTCCCCGCCTTCCCGGAACGGCTGCCAGCGGGGACGAAGGCGATGATGTGCCAGGCAGGCTTCGGCTCGCTGAACGTGGAGGCCGGCACCTACACCTGCTTCTACGACACGTTCGCCGGCGGCTACGGCGGCCGCTTCGCGAGCGACGGGCCCGACGCGGTGCAGGCGCACGGCCAGAACACGGAGAACGCGCCCGTCGAGGAGACCGAGCTCAACTACCCGGTGCGGATCGACGGCCTCGCGCTCGTCGAGAACTCCGAGGGCCCGGGGCGTTTCCGCGGCGGGCTCGGCCTGCGCAAGGACTACCGCTTCGACCTGCACACGACCTTCACCGTGCTCGCCGACCGCGACCGCAGCGGCCCGCACGGCGTCTTCGGCGGCCACGCCGGCCGGGTCGCGGAGTACGTGCACGTACGGGACGGCCTCGAGACGCGGCTGCCGTCGAAGGCGACGCTCGACCTCGTGCCCGGCGACGTGATCAGCGTCCGCACCTGCGGCGGCGGCGGCTACGGCCCACCGGAGGAACGCGACCCCGAGCGCGTCCTGCGCGACGTGCTCGAGGGCAAGGTCAGCGCCGAGCGGGCGCGCGAGCTCTACAGGGTGGCGATCCACGGTCGCCGCGTCGACCACGACGAGACGGAGGAACTGCGCAAGTGACCATCGGCCCAGGGTCGACGGAGCAGGCACAGAGCGGCGGCAGCGGCTCGGCCGGCGGAGCGGGAATGCGGATCGCGATCGACATCGGCGGCACCTTCACCGATGCGACGCTGATCGACGAGGAGAGCGGCGCCGTGACGATCGCGAAGGTGCTGACGACGCCGACCGACCCGTCCGAGGGTTTCATGGCGGCGTTCGCGCGCGCGCTCGGCGAGGCGGCGCCGGGCGACGTCCGCTTCGTCGTCCACGCGACCACGGTCGCGACGAACGCGATCATCGAGGGGAAGACGGCGCGCAGCGGCTTCGTCACGACCGACGGCTTCCGCGACCTGCTCGAGATCGCGCGGCAGGTGCGGCCGACGCTCTACGACACGCAGTTCGAGAAGCCGCCGCCGCTCGTGCCGCGCGACCGCGCCGTCGGCGTCGTGGAGCGGCTCGGCCCGACCGGCGAGGTGCTGCTGCCACTCGACGACGCCAGCGTCCGCGACGCCGCGGCGCTGCTCGCCCGCGAGCAGGTCGAGTCGGTCGCCGTCTGCCTGCTGCATGCCTACGTCAACCCGGAGCACGAGCGGCGGGTCGGCGAGATCCTGGCGGAGGAGCTCCCGGGCGTGCCGGTCTCGCTCTCGGCCGAGGTCGCGCCCGAGTTCCGCGAGTACCTGCGCGCCTCGACGACGGTGATCAACGCCGTGATCCGGCCGGTGATGGAGCGCTACCTGGCGCGTATCGAGGCGCGGCTCGCGGCGGCCGGCGTCGACGCGCAGCTGCTCGTGATGCAGTCGAGCGGCGGCGTCTTCTCGTCGGAGGCCGCGGCGCGCCGGCCCGTCTTCATGGTCGAGTCGGGCCCTGCCGCGGGGGTGATCGCCTCGGCGCACCTGGGCCTGAGCGTCGGCAGGCCGGACATCCTCAGCTTCGACATGGGCGGCACGACCGCGAAGGTCGGTCTGATCCAGGATGGGCAGCCGTCGGTGACGAAGGACTACAACGTCGGCGGCCACGCGGGCGCCGGCATCGGCGGCATGGCGCTTTCGGGCTACCCCGTGCGGACACCCGTCGTCGACCTCGTCGAGATCGGCGCCGGCGGCGGCTCGATCGCGTGGGTCGACTCGGGCGGCTTGCTGCGCGTCGGCCCGCACAGTGCGGGCGCGGATCCCGGCCCCGTCTGCTACCGCCGCGGCGGGCTCGAGCCGACGGTCACCGACGCGAACGTCGTGCTCGGGCGGCTCAACCCGGCCTACTTCCTCGGCGGCGAGATGGGCCTCGACGTGGAGGGCGCGCGGCGCGCGATCGAGGAGCGCTGCGCGAAGCCGCTCGGGCTCGAGGTGACCGAGGCCGCCTACGGCATCGTCGAGATCGCGAACGCGGCGATGGTGAACGCGCTGCACCTGATCTCGGTGCAGCGCGGCTACGACCCGCGCGACTTCGTCCTCGTCGGCTTCGGCGGCGCCGGCCCCGTGCACGCGAACGCGATCGCGCGCGACGCCGAGATGCCGACGTTGCTGATTCCGCGCAGCCCCGGCATCTTCTCGGCGACCGGCCTGCTGACGACCGACCTGAAGCGCGACGCGGCGAAGACGATCATGCGCCGGCTCGACGAGGTCGGCGCCGCCGAGCTCGAGGCCCGGTTCGCCGAGCTGGAGCGCGCCGGCGCCGCGGAGCTCGCGCGCGAGGGGCTGACCGGCGACCGCGTCGAGTTCGTCCGCCAGGTCGACCTGCGCTACGTCGGCCAGAGCTACGAGCTCACCGTTCCCGCCGGCGACGGGCTGCTCGAGCGCTTCCACGCCGAGCACGACCGGACCTACGGCTTCGCCGCGCCCGCCGAGCCCGTCGAGCTCGTCTCCGTCCGGCTGACCACGGTCGGCCGGATCGCGAAGCCGCCGGCGCTCGAGCTCGAGCCGGGCGGCGCCGAGCCGAAGGAGCGCCGTGAGGTCTACTTCGCCGAGGCCTCCGGCTACGTCGACTGCCCGATCTACGACCGCTACGCCCTCGGCGCCGGCGCCACCTTCCCGGGCCCGGCCGTCGTCGAGGAGTTCGACTCGACCACTGTCGTCCATCCCGGCTTCGCGGTCACCGTGGACGCGGCCGGCAACCTCGT
This sequence comes from Gaiellaceae bacterium, assembly GCA_035708405.1. Lineage (GTDB taxonomy): Bacteria > Actinomycetota > Thermoleophilia > Gaiellales > Gaiellaceae > DASSSQ01. The sequence goes on along the minus strand of DASSSQ010000077.1, from coordinate 7,966 downwards.
CATCGAAAGGGAGAACGCGTGAGCTACGGGATCGCGCAGTCGAAGGACGTGATGGTGCAGGCGCGGGACGGCATCGGCCTCGCCACGGATCTCTACCGGCCCGCGCGCGATGGCGAGCTCGTCGAGGGGCGCTGGCCCACGATCGTCTGCCTGACGCCGTACGACAAGACCGAGCGGCGCTACACCGAGATCGCGGACTTCTTCGTCCCCCACGGCTACGCGGTCGTCCTGCAGGACCTGCGCGACCGGCACCGCTCGGAGGGGACGCACGAGTACTTCCACACGGTCACGCCGCACACGGGAACCGACGGCTACGACACGATCGAGTGGATCGCGTCGCGGCCGTGGTCGAACGGCCGCACGGGCATGGTCGGCAGCTCCTACGCCGGCATCACGCAGGTGCGCACGGCGCTCGAGCGGCCGCCGCACCTGACGGCGATCTGGCCCGACGTCGTGCCGACGAGCATGTACCACCACCAGACGCGCGAGGGCGGCGCGATGCAGCTGCACATGTTCTGGGCGCTCTACATCCACGCCGCCGACGCGCAGGACGTGCAGGGGAAGCCGGAGCTGCAGGAGGATGTCTGGAACGACCTGCGCAACCTGCGACGGCTCTTCTGGGGCTGGCCGTGGCACAAGGGTGAGCTCGCCCTCCGCCACGTCCCGACGCTCGACCGGACGCTCGAGGACTACTGCACGCGCGCCGCCTACGACGACTACTGGCAGCGCAAGGAGAACGACTTCCCGCGCTTCTGGCACGAGCACGCAGACGTTCCGGCGACGATGACGACCGGCTGGTACGACGGCTTCCCGCACGCCGACACCGAGTACTTCGCGGCGATGGCGGCGCGGAACTCTTCGCCGCAGCGGCTGATCGTCGGCCCTTGGAGCCACGTCGGCATGCGCGGCGACGCCACCTTCACGCTCGACGTCGACTTCGGCGACGACTCGCGCTGGGGGCCGCAGCGGTACTTCGAGGAGCAGCTGCGCTTCTTCGACGCGTACCTGCGCGACGATGGGAAGCCGCTCGACGACCCGCCGGTGCGGATCTTCGTCATGGGCGGCGGCTCGGGCCGGAAGACGCCGCTCGGCAAGCTCGACCACGGCGGCCGCTGGCGCGACGAGCAGGAGTGGCCGCTCGCGCGGGCGGCCGAGACGACGTGGTCGCTTGCGGGCGACGCGCTCTCCGAGGCCGGGGCCGACGGGCCGCCGCGCAGCTTCGTCTACGACCCCGAGGATCCCGTCCCGACGATCGGCGGCCTCTACTGCGCCGTCGGCGAGTTCCCGCCGGAGGGCGAGGGGATGGAGCCGATGTGGATGCGGCTGCTCAACCCGGCGCTGCAGCTGCGGAACATCATGACCCCCGGCCCCGCCGACCAGAAGGAGACCGAGGCGTTCTTCACTGCGCGGCAGCCGGGCCGGCGGCTCTCCGAGCGCGACGACGTGCTCGTCTACCGGACGGAGCCGCTCGCGGAGCCCGTCGAGGTGACCGGGCGGCCGCTCGTGCGCCTGCGCATCTCCTCGAGCGCGCTCGACACCGACTTCACCGCGAAGCTGATCGACGAGTACCCGCCGAACGACGACTACCCGGAAGGCTACGACCTGCTGCTCAACGACTCGATCGTCCGCTGCCGCTTCCGCAACGGCTTCGAACGCGAGGAGCTGATGGAGCCGGGACAGGAGTACGAGGTCGAGATCCCGCTGCCGCCGACCTCGAACCTCTTCGCGGCCGGGCACCGGATCAGGCTCGACATCTCGTCGTCGAACTTCCCGCGGCTCGAGCGCAACCCGAACACGGGCGAGCCGATCGGCCGCCACACGCACATGGTCAAGGCCGAGAACACCGTCCATTCCGGCCGGCTCGTGCTGCCGGTCGTCCCGCCTACTCGCGATCGCTAGACCGAGTCGCACGAGGAGGAGCGAATGCCCGTTGACGAAGAACGTCTGCGCGACCTGACCCTGGAGCTCGTCGAAGTGCCGAGCCCGACCGGCGACACCGCCGAGGTCGCCCGCCTGTACGCGCGGCGGCTCGAGGAGATCGGCATGGAGGTCGAGCTCCTCGACGACGTCTTCCCGGCGACGCCGACGGTGATCGGCCGGCTGCGCGGCTCCGAGCCGGGGCCGACGATCGTCCTCAACGGCCACCTCGACACCGTCCCGATCCCGCACGAGCCCCCGCGTCTCGAGGACGGCGCGGTCTACGGACGCGGCTCCGCCGACATGAAAGGCGCCTGCGCGGCGGCGGCGGAGGCGGTGCGCGTCTTCGCCGAGCAGCCGTTTCGCGGCGAGGTCGTCGTCGTCGCGATCGGCTTGCACGAGGCGCCCGGCGGCCGCGGCGAGGACCTCCGCCACCTGCTCGAGAGCGGCTTCACGGCCGACATGGCCGTCGTCTGCGAGCTCTCGGGCGAGAGGCAGGTCGCCGTCGCGCACATGGGACAGGCGACCGCCGAGATCACCGTCTCGCGGCCGGGAATGCCGACCCACGAGCTGAAGACGCCGGCCGGGACGCCGCACCCGCTGCTCGCTGCCGCGAAGGTGGTCGACGCGATCGCGCGGCGCTCGGAGGAGCTCGCGGCGGACGAGCATCCCTGGGTCGGCGCCGAGACGTATTTCGTCGGCGAGCTACACGGCGGCGATTTCTACAACCGCTTCCCGACGACGTGCCGGATCGTGGGCACGCGCCGCTGGATGCCCGGCAATACGCTCGCGGCCGTCGAGGCGGAGTACCGCGAGCTGCTCGCGCGCGTCGCCGAGGAGACCGGCTGCGAGATCGAGCTCGACCTGAAGCTCGTCCGCGGCGCCTACGAGATCGACGAGTCGCATCCACTGCTGCACGCGCTCGAGGCTGCGTACCTGGAGGTGACGGGGCGCGAGCTCGAGCGCGCCGGGATGAAGACCGTCGCCGACGGAGCGCTCCTCGCGGCCGCCGGGATCCCGACGGTCTACCACGGGCCCGTCGGCTCCGGCGCGCATGCGGACGTCGAGTTCATGCCGGTCGCCGAGCTCGTGCGCGCGGCCGAGGTCTACGTCGCGCTCCTGCGGCGACTGCTGTCGTGACGCTCGGGCCGATGCCGTCGCGCGAGCTCGGCGAGCGCTGGCCGCGGCTGCTCGCGGTCGGCGGCCATCCCGCGGTCGACATGCCGCCGCACGTCGTCGAGGCGGCGGCGCGGGCGGCGAAGCGCGCGCCGTACGCACCGACGCGCGGGCTGCCGGCGCTCCGTGAGGCGATCGCAGCGGAGCACGGCGTCGACCCGGAGCGGAACGTCCTCGTCACGCTCGGCGGCATGCAGGCCCTCTACCTCGCAGCCGGCTGCTTCGGCGCACGCACGGTCGCGCACGCGCCGTCGTTCTTCTTCCCGCAGCTCGTCGAGGCGGCCGGCGGCGCCTGTGCCCTCGCCTACGGCTGGGACGAGTACGCGGCCGCGGTCGACGGCGGGGCGACGCTCGCGATCGTGAACACGCCGGTGAATCCGACCGGCTACGTCTTCCGACAGGGCGACCTCGACGCGATCGCGGCCGCGCTCCACGGCTCCGACGCGCTGCTGCTGAGCGACGAGGCGTACTACGGATTGCTCTACGACGGGCACGAGCACCTCTCGCCCGCGTCGCATCCCGAGCTGGCGGAGCGGACGCTCGTGCTGCGGAGCTTCTCGAAGACGCTCGGCATGGCCGCCTGGCGCGTCGGCTACGCGGTCGGCCCGGAGCAGGCGATCGACGCGATGGCAGCCGCGCTCCAGTGGCAGGCGCTCGCGATCGACGGTGTCGCGCAGTCGGCGGCGCTCGCCGGGCTGACGGGCCCCCGCGACTGGATCGATGCCGCGCTCGCCGAGCTCGCCGAGATGCGCCCGCGCGCCATCGCCGCCGCCAACGCCGCCGGCCTCCGCGCCGAGCTGCCGGAGGGCGGCGCCTTTGTCTGGGCCGCGGCCGACGGCGACGAGGACGAGTGGAGCGACCGCCTCGCCCGCGACCACGGCATTCCGGCTCTCCCGGGCCGCCACTTTCACGCGCGAACGCCGCACCTGCGCATCCCCTTCGGCGGCCGCGCAGAGGCGCGCGAGGCGCTGCTCGAGCGCTTGCAGAGGCTCGCCGTCGGCTGACAAAGCCTCCGGCTCAGAGGAGCACGCCGCCCGGGCAGGCGCCGGTGACACGGCCGTTTCGGACGACCGCTTCGCCTGCGACCCAGACGCCGGCGACGCCGTCGGGGCTCTGCTGCGGGTCGTCGTACGTCGCTGTGTCGACGTAGCGCTCGGGGTCGAGCAGGGTGAGGTCCGCGCGCTTGCCGACCTCGATCCGGCCACGGTCGGCGAGACCGAGGCGGTCGGCGCCGCGGGCGGTCAGGCGGGCGACGGCCTCCTCCACCGGCAGCAGCCCCTCGCGCATCGCGAAGCGGCCGAGAAAGCGCGGCGCAGTCCCGTACAGGCGCGGGTGCGGGTGCTCGCCGAAGATGCCGTCCGAGCCGACGAGCTGCAGCCGGTGCCGCGCGACCGTCTTCACGGCCTCGTCGCTCGCGTAGTGGAGGATCATCGAGGCGGCGAGCTCCGTCTCGAGCAGCAGGTCGCAAACCGTCTCGACCGCGTCGCCGCCGCGCTCGGCGAGTGAGACGCCGTCGACGACGATCCGCTCCGAGCCGAGCGTCCCGAGCTGGTTCTCCCAGCCGGGGAGGCCGTTCGCGACGTCGTGCGCGATCCGCCGGCGCGCCTCCGGGTCACGCGCCCGCGCCAGCGTCGCCTCCGCCCCGCCCTCCTGCGCCCAGCGCGGCAGCAGCCCCGCGAGCAGCGTCGAGCCGGCGCCGTAGGGGTACTGGTCGAACGTCGCCCCGGATGACTCGACCAGCTCGAGCAGCGGCTCGAGCAGCGCCTCGTCGGCGAGGCACTTCAGGTGCGAGAGGTGGAGCGGCGCGCCCGAGCGCTCCGATACCCCGATCATCTCCCGCACCGCCTCGAGCACGCCGTGGCCCTCGTTGCGGACGTGCGGCACGAGTGGCGCGCCGAACCCGGCGGCGACCTCGGCGACGGCGACGAGCTCGTCGGTCGAGGCGAGCGCGCCCGGCAGGTAGACAAGGCCGAAGGAGAGCATCCGCGCGCCGTCTTCGAAGGCGAGCCGCACCTCGCGCCGCATCGCCTCGACGTCGCCGCCGCAGACCGCGCGGACGGAGCCGTGGCCGACCGACGGCACGAGCGTCGTGGCCGTCGCGGGCAGCGCGTCGAGGTACTCCGCGAAGCTGCGCCACGGCCACTCGTCCGGCCCCGGCCCCTCGAGCGCGCGCAGGTACGCGCGCCGCGCGGCCACGTCGCGCACCGGCGCCGGCGCGAGCCCGTCGGGGCAGATCGCCTCCGTCGTGAAGCCCTGCAGGATCTTCGGCGCCAGCGTCGGATCGCGAAACGGCTCGAGCGCCGAGTGCGCATGCAGGTCGACGAAGCCCGGGCAGAGCATGAGCCCGGCGCAGTCGACGACCTCGCCTTCGACCCGCTCCCCGATCGCGGCGATCCGCCCGCCGTCGATCCCGACGTCGGCGCGAAACGGCGGCCCCTCGCCGGGATAGACGTCGGCACCGCGGAAGACGAGCATCAGCGCACCACCCCGTGAGCCCGCGGCACGGCCGGCTCAGCCGGTGACCGGCAGCAGGACGTGCGAGGGGTAGCGATCCGTGTGCAGCACCGACTGCTGCGCGACCTCGGAGCGCGTCGACGTCGCCACGTCCAGTCCGTTGTTCAGGTTCCGCGAGAAGCGCGGGAAGCTCGAGCTCGTCACGTCGACGCGGATGCAGTGGCCGGCGCGGAAGACGTTGGCCACCGGATAGAGCCGGATGCGGTACTCCGCCACCTCGCCGGGCTCGAGCAGTTCGGTCGACTCCCCCTCGACGGAGTTGCGATACCGCGCGCGGATGATGCCCTCGGTGACGAAGATCGAGCGACCGTCGGGATGGACGTCGCAGAGCCGCACGAGCCAGTCGGTGTCGCGCGCGCTCGAGGCGGCATAGAGCACGGTCTCGACCGGGCCGATCACCTCGAGGTCGCGCTCGAGCGGCTCCGACGTGTAGACGAGGACGTCGTCGCGCCGCTCGAGCACGCGCTGGTCGATTGGCCCCGGCCGCACCGGCGTCTCGGCGCCCTGCGTCATCGTCAGCACGCTCGAGACCCCGCCGATCGTCGGGACAGGATCGGCCGGGTCGTAGGCGTAGCGATCCGCCGGCTCGCCCGCCCCCGGCTCGCCGCGCCCGAGCGCGTCGCCCTGCCGCAGGTACCACGGCTGGAAGTCGGTGCGCGCGAGCGGCCACTCGCGCTCCGCGCGCCACTCGTTCGCGCCGAGGACGAACAGCTCGAGCGGCGGCCGCTCGTCCCAACCGTTCGCCTCGTCCTTCAGGAACCGGTCGTAGAAGACGAGCTCGTGCTCGCGGATCACGGTCACGCCGACCGACAGGTCGACGTCCCCGCGGAAGGTCTCGACCTCCTCCTCGTGCGACCACGGCCCCATCAGCACGCGGTTCGGCAGCCGGTCGCCGACGGCGGCGAACGTGCGCAGGTGCGAGCCCGAGTACGGGTCGAACCAGCCGCCCTGCTGGAAGATCGGCACCTCGAGCCGCTCGGGCCGGTGGCGGAACTGCTGCCAGTACGCGTCGTTTTCCTGGTGCTCCCACCAGAGCCGCCAGTAGTCGACCTTCCGCCCGATCGTCACCTCGTCGAGCTCGACCAGCGGCAGGTGGGCGAAGACGCGGTCGTTGAGGACGATGTCCTTCGCGCTCGGTCCCGTGATCAGCGAGAGCGCGCTCGACCAGAGCGCGGCGGCGCCGAGGGTCAGCGCGAGCTGGAAGGCGCCGCCCGTCCAGTAGCCGTCCCAGAAGTAGTCGTCGTGGATCACCTGCGGCGCCACGCAGGAGAGGCTCGGATGGCCGAGGTGCGCGAGCTGCCACTGGACGAGCGCGCCGTAGGAGCGGCCCCACGTCCCGATCCGGCCGTTCGACCACGGCTCGCCGGCGGCCCACGTGAGCGTGTCGTGGGCGTCCTCGCCGTCGCGCTCCCACGCCGTGAAGTGCCCGTCCGACTCGTAGCGGCCGCGGCAGTCGACGACGACGGCTGCGTAGCCGCGCCGCGCGAACCAGACGCCCCAGGAGATGAAGCGCTCGCGGGTCGACTCGTACGGCGTCCACTGGACGATCGTCGGCAGGCCGCGCGCGCCGAGCGGCAGGTAGACGTCGGCCGACAGGCTGATCCCGTCGCGGGTCGGCACCCGCTGGTCGTGCAGGAGCCGGACGTCGGCGCCCCGGGAGGGAGGGACGAGGGTCACCGCGAGCCGGGCCCTACGCGGCTGTGCCGTGCGGGTGCTTGAACGGCTCCGGGATCCGCGTGCCCGCGAAGTGGCAGGCGGCGACATGGCCGTTGCCGTGCGACTCGAGCGGCGGCTCGACCTCGGCGCAGATCGGCTGCGCGAGCGGGCAGCGCGTCCGGAAGCGGCAGCCCGAGGGCGGGTTCATCGGCGACGGGACGTCCCCGGTGAGCACGATCCGGTTGCGCTTGCGGCCGACCTCCGGCGTCGGGATCGCCGACAGCAGCGCCTGCGTGTACGGGTGCAGCGGCCGCTCGAACAGGTCGGCCGAGGTCGCGAGCTCGACGATCTTGCCCAGGTACATGACCGCGATCCGGTCGGAGATGTAGCCGACGACCGCGAGGTCGTGGGCGACGAAGACGTAGGTGAGGCCGAACGCCTGCTTCAGCTCGACGAGCAGGTTCAGCACCTGCGACTGGATCGAGACGTCGAGCGCCGAGACCGGCTCGTCGGCGACGATCAGCTTCGGATTGAGCGCGAGGGCGCGGGCGATCGAGATGCGCTGGCGCTGCCCACCCGAGAATTCGTGCGGAAAGCTCGTCATCTGCGCCTTGCGCAAGCCGACCTGGTCGAACAGCTCCTCGACGAGCGTCCGCTTTTCCTTGCCGCCGGCGATGTCGTGCACCTGCAATGGCTCTCCGAC
>DASSSQ010000076.1:0-7803 GCA_035708405.1 Gaiellaceae bacterium | reverse complement strand
CGAGCGCCGAGACGATGCTGAGCGGCTGCTCGAGCCGGCGAAAGCGATGGGCGAGCAGCGCAGCCGCGAAGGCGATCGCGAAGCCGATCGCGACGGCGATCGCGGTCAGCTCCACGTGCTGGACGAGCGCCGGCTGCAGCGTGTCGCCCCAGTGCGCGCGCACCCAGTCCCAGCAGAAGGCGCCGTTCCGCGCGACGCACGCGCTCGCCTTGCCGAAGTGCGGGATCACGACCGGCGACCCGTTGCTCACGAGAGCAGCTCCCGCACCTGCTCGAGCCGCAGCACGCCGCGCTCGGCGCCGTCGTCGCCGACGACGAGCACCGCCGTCGCGCCGGCGCCGAGCATCAGCGAGACCGCGCTCCGCGCCGTCGCCGAGGACGAGGCGACCGGCACGCCCGCGTCGTCCCCGTTCCGCGCCGTGAGCTCGAGCTCGCCGACCCGCCGCAGGGCGAGCCGCCGCAGCGCGCTCTCCTCGCCGACGAAGCGGCGCACGAAGTCGTCCGCCGGCGCGGCCAGCACCGTGTCCGGCGCGTCGACCTGCGCGAGCACCCCGCCCTGGCGGAAGATCGCGATCCGGTCGCCGAGCCCGAGCGCCTCGTCGAGGTCGTGCGTGACGAAGAGGATCGTCTTGCCGACCTCGCGGTGCAGCCGCCGCAGCTCCTGCTGCAGGTGCGCGCGGACGATCGGGTCGACGGCCGCGAACGGCTCGTCCATCAGCAGGATCGGCGGGTCGGCCGCGAGCGCGCGTGCGAGCCCGACGCGTTGCCGCTGCCCGCCGGAGAGCGTCGCCGGATAGCGCGGGCCGTCCGCCGCCTCGAGCCCGACGAGCTCGAGCAGCTCCGCGACGCGGGCGCGGATCCGGGCGCGCGGCCAGCCGAGGAGGCGCGGCACCGTCGCCACGTTCGCGGCGACCGTCATGTGCGGGAAGAGGCCGACCTGCTGGATCACGTAGCCGATCCCGCGCCGCAGCTCGGTCGGCGGCAGCGAGCGGACGCTGCGCCCGTCGATCCGGATCTCGCCCTCGTCGATCGGGACGAGCCCGTTGACCATCCGCAGCGCGGTCGTCTTGCCGCCGCCCGAGGGGCCGACGAGCACGCAGAGTTCGCCGGCGGCGACGGTCAGCGAGAGGCCGCGGACGGCCGGCTCGGCCCGCCCCGGGTAGCGCTTCGTCACCCGGTCGAAGACGATCTCCGCCGCGACGCGCTCCATCGGCCGATTATCCCCGCGAATGACCGTGGTCGCCGCGGCGTTTACGATCGCAACGGCGCTTCGTATCCCCGCACAGGAGGAAGCCATGAGAATCCACGCACCCCGCCCCGCGCTCGGCGCATACCTGCTCGCGATCCTGCTCGCCGCGGTCGTCGCCGCCAGCGCGTCGGCGGCGCCGCCGACGATCGTCCTCGGCACGAAGAACTTCCCCGAGGAGTTCATCCTCGGCCAGCTCTACAAGCAGGCGCTGCAGGCGAAGGGCTTCAAGGTCGTCTACAAGGAGAACATCGGCTCGACGGAGCTGATCGACACGGCCCTGACGAGCGGCAAGATCAACATCTACCCGGAGTACACGGGCGTGATCGTGCAGGACGTCTTCCACCATGCGCTCTCGGCGAAGACGGCGCGGGCGACCTACCTGCTCGCGAAGCGGCTGCAGCAGACGCGCGGCTTCACGCTCTTCGCCCCGACGCCGTTCTTCGACACCGACGCGATCGCGGTCGAGAAGCAGACGGCGGCGAAGTACCATCTGAAGACGGTCGCCGACCTGACGAAGGTGCACGGGCTGACGCTCGCCGGCCTGCCGGAGTTCCGCACCCGCAACACCGGCCTCGTCGGCATGCGGCGCGTCTACGGAATCGCGCAGGTGAGGTTCATCCCGCTCGCCGGCATCAGCCCGTACGTCGCGCTCGACTCGGGCAAGGCGCTCGCGGCCGACGTCTTCTCGACCGACCCGCCGCTCGGCAAGGGCTCGAAGTACGTCGTCCTCCGCGACACGAAGCACCTGTTCGGCTTCCAGAACGTGGCGCCGGTCGTCTCCGAGAAGCTGGCGCAGGCGCTGGGGCCGAAGCTCGCGCGGACGATGAACGCGGTCAGCGCCAAGCTGACCCAGCCGGCGATCGTCGCGATGAACAAGGCGGTGATCGTCGACAAGGCGTCGCCCGCGAGCGTGGCGAAGGCGTTCCTGAAGGCGAATCACCTGCTCTAGGAGAGCACGAAGCGGCGGAGGAGCTCGGCGCTGCGGCGGCGGCAGCGCTCGAGCGCCTCCGCGCGCGTGGCGCCGTGCTCGGAGAAGATCGCGAGCCGGTAGCTCGCGGCGTCGTTGACGCCCTGCTCGGAGAGGCGCCGGCCGGGCACGACGTGGAGCTCGAGTCCCGGCTCCGGCTCCGGCACCGCCTCGACGCGCGCGTCCGCGAAGACGCGGATCACCCAGCTGACGGCGACGCCCTCCGGCTCGCGCGCCTGCCAGTCGGGGTCGTCGCCGCAGGCGAGCGCGAAGAGCGCGTCGTAGGTCGAGCGGCCCTGCGTCGCCTGCACGAGCGGCGCGAACTGCGACGCGATCCGCGCGTTCACCTCGATCAGCCGCGGCGCGCCGCGCGCGGGCACGGCGAGCTCGACGTTGAAGAAGGCGCCTTCGAGCGAGAGCGCGCCGACGACGCGCCGCGCGAGCGCCGCCAGCTCCTCGAGCCGCCCCGGCGGCAGCCGGCTCGGGCATTCGAAGCGCTGGAAGCTGCGCGTGCCGGGATAGAAGACCGAGTCGGTGGCATCGACGAGCACGACCTCGCCGGCATGGACGTAGCCCTCGAGCGTCACCTCGGCGCCGTCGACGAGCTGCTCGGCGAGATGGCCGTCGAAGCGGAGGCCGTCGAGGCCGGCGAGCGCGGCCATCCGCGCGAAGCTCTCGCGGTAGGCGTCGACGAGCGGCGCCGGCAGCTGCTCGGCGCGGTCGAGGCGGAACGACCCGTGCGAGAGCCGGCCGACGACCGGCTTGACGAAGAAGGGCGGCGGAAACGGCAGCGTGCCGTCGAGCTCCGCGTAGGCCGGGACCGCCTCCGGCGCGGCCGCGGCCTCGAGCGCCCGCGCCGAGGGCTTGTGCTGGCAGCGCAGGACGGCCGCCGGCGCCGGGCCGGGCAGCCCGCGCCGCGCCGCCACGAGCGCCGCGAGCAGCGCCGAGCGGTCCTTGCTGCCGACGACGCCGTCCGCCGGCAGCGCGTCCGCCTCGCGCAGGATCGCCGCCGGGTCGAAGCCGCCCTCGTCGGCGTCGCGGCCGACCGTGCGCACCCGGTAGCCCTCGACCCCGGCGGCGGCGGCGCGATCGCGCGGGCTCGGGCAGACGATCAGGAGATCGCGCACGGCGGTAGTGTCACCGACCGCGGGTCGCTCGGGTAGCGTCGAGCCTCGTGTCCGAGGCGGCCTTCCCCGTCGCGAGCGCGCGCGCCCGGCGGCCGCGCGCCGGCTACGCGATGGCCGTCTCGGCGGCGACGCTCTGGGGACTGAACGGCGCCGTCTCGAAGGTCGTGCTCGCGCACGGCTTCTCCTCGGGCCAGCTCGCGCTCGCCCGCTCGGCCGGCGCCTGTGCCGGGCTCGCCCTCGGCCTCGCCCTGCTCGCGCCGCGCGCGCTGCGGGTGCGGGCGGCGGAGCTGCCGCGGCTCGCGCTCTTCGGCGTCTGCGGGCTTGCGTTCGTGCAGTGGTTCTACTTCCTCTCGATCCACCGGCTCGACATCGGGGTGGCGCTGCTGATCCAGTACCTGGCGCCGCTGCTCGTCGCGCTCTTCGCCCGCTTCGTCCTGCGCGAGCGGGTGCGGCGACGGATCTGGGCCGCGCTCGCGCTCGCGCTCGCCGGGCTCGCGCTGATCGTCGACGTCGCCCACGGCGTCACGCTCGACGGGGTCGGCGTCGCGGCCGCGCTCGCCGGCGCCGTCGCCTACGCGTTCTACGTGCTGCTCGCGGAGCGCACCGGCGAGCGCGGACCGGTGTCGCTGCTCTGCTTCGGCTTCGGCTTCGCCGCGCTCTTCTGGGCGCTCGTCTCGCCGGTCTGGCGCTTCCCCGGCGGCCGCGTGCCCGACGCCGTCTCGCTGCTCGGCCGCCTCGACGACGTCCACTGCCCCGTCTGGGCGCTGCTCGCCTGGGTCGTCGTGCCGGGGACGATCGTCCCGTTCGTCCTCCTGCTGCGCGCGCTCCGGCACCTGCCGGCGACCCGCGTCGCGATCGCGGCGATGGCCGAGCCGGTCGTCGCGACCCTGGTCGCCTGGGCCTGGCTCGGGGAGCGGCTCGGGCCGGTGCAACTCGCCGGCGCCGCCGTCGTCCTCGTCGCGATCCTGCTCGCGCAAACGGCGAGGTAATGACAAGTTTTATGAGTTAGAAGCCTAAAAATCCCCCGAAAGGGGGAGGTTTACGAGGAATAAAGCTGCGAGGGTGCCCCGATGCGCTCCCTGGCCGCCAAAACCGTCGTCGCCGCGCTCGCCGCCGGTGCGCTGCTCGCGCTCCCGGCCGCCGCCGGCGCCTCCTCGCTGACGAGCTCCGAGGGCATGCTCCTCCGCGAGATCAACGCCGTCCGCGCTGCGCACGGCCTGCACGCCCTCCGCTACGACGCCGCGCTCGAGCGGGCCGCCCGCGCCCACTCGAACGACATGGCCCGCCGCGGCTACTTCGCGCACGGCGCCTTCACGAGCCGGATGATCCACTTCGCCGTGCGCGGGCCCTACGTCGGCGAGAACCTCGCCTGGGGCACCGGCTCCTACGGCAGCGCCCGCGGCATCGTCGCCGCGTGGCTGCGCAGCCCCGAGCACCGCGCGAACCTGCTGCGTCCCGGCTTCCGCAGGATCGGCCTCGGCGAGGTGACCTCGACGACGTTCGAGGGCGCGGCCGGCGCGAACGTCGTCACCGCGGACTTCGCCGGCTTCTAGCCAAACGCGCCCGGCGCGTTTGGCCCGGTTACTCGTGGTTCATCAGCGAGCGCAGCTCCGAGAGCTTCTCGCGCCGTAGCTGCTCGCGCTCGCCGGCGTCGACGCGGCCGAGCAGGCCGCGCACGAGCGGCGCCAGCTCGACCGGGTTGAACGGCTTCGTGATGTAGTCGACGCCGCCGAGGTCGATCCCCCGCGCGCGGTCGCGCAGCTCGGCGCGGGCGGTCAGGAAGACGATCGGGATCGCCGCGGTCGACGGATCGTCGAGCAGCTCCTCGGCGACGCGCCAGCCGTCCAGGCCCGGCATCATCACGTCGAGCAGGATCACGTCGGGCCGCTGCTCGCGCGCCGTCTCCAGCCCGGACGGCCCGTTCGCCGCCTCCAGCACGTCCATCCCCTCGGCCTCGAGGTTGACGCGGCAGAGGAGACGGATCGGCGCCTCGTCGTCGATCACCAACACACTCGTCATGTCCCTCCCGGAAGTCACACCGGTATGCCCTTTCGGGGCCGTTCTCACTCTCCCTGCCGCGTCACGGGCAGCTCGAAGGCGAACGTGGAGCCCCGCCCCTCGGCCGAGTCGACCCAGATCCGGCCGCCCATCGCGGCGACGAGGCCCTGCGCGATGAAGAGCCCGAGGCCGGCCCCGCCGGCGCCCCGCTGGCCCGCGTCGGCGCGGTAGAACTTCGTGAAGATCCGCTGCTGCTCGGCCTGCGGGATGCCGACGCCCTCGTCGACGACCGCGACCTCGACCGCGTCGATGCGGCGGCGCGCGGCGACCGTGACGGCGCTGCCGTCCGGCGAGAACTTGACCGCGTTCTGGATCAGCTGGTCGAGGATCTGGCGCAGCTTCTCGGCGTCCGCCGCGGCGGTCAGCGCGGCCTCCTCCAGCTCGAGCACGAACGAGTGGCCGTTCCCCTCGCCCGCCGCCTGCGCCGCCGAGACGGACTCGCGCACGACCTGGCCGACGTCGGTCGGCACGATCTGCACCTGCAGGTCGCCGGTGTCGAGCCGCGCGACGTTCAGCAGCGCGTCGACGATCGAGGTCAGCCGCTCCGACTCGGAGGCGATGTAGCCGAGGAAGAGACGCCGCTCCTCGTCGCCGAACGCGACGTCCTGACGCAGCAGCGTCTCGGCGAAGCCGTAGATCGAGGTCAGCGGCGTGCGCAGCTCGTGCGAGACCGTCGAGACGAAGTCCGACTTCATCTGCTCGACGATCCGCTCGGAGGAGATGTCGCGGAACGCGAAGATGCGCCCGGCGACGGCGCCGACCGGGTCGCGCATCACCGCCTCCGACAGCGACAGCCAGAGCTCCTCGCCGCCGCGCGCGATCGAGACGAGCCGCGCGCCGCCCGGCCCGGTTCCCTCCGACTGCAGGTCTCGCTGCAGCACCTGACCCGGCGTACGCCCGATCGCCTCCTCGCGCGGGACGCCGGTGATCTGCGCCGCCGCGGCGTTCCAGAGCACGATCGTCCCCTCCCGGTCGACGGCGACGATGCCGTCGGCGATGTTGGCGAGGATCGCGACCGACTGCTCGCGTTCGAGCGCGACCCGCTGGTAGAGCTCCGCGTTCGAGAGCGCGACCGACGCGTTCCCGGCCAGCGCCGCGAGCGCCTCGACCTCCTCGTCGCGCCACGTGCGCGGCTCGGCCGCGTAGACGGCGAGGACGCCGTGGAGCGCGCTCTCGCGGCCGTAGAGCGGGACGCCGAGATACGCGGCGAAGCCCTCGCCGAGCACCGGCTCGCCGTCGACGATGCGGCCGGAGCGCGCGACGTCGGCGATCCCGACCGGCGCGCGGGAGTGGACGACGTCGCCGGCCGGCCACGCCGTCGCCGGCGTCCTGCGGCCGAGCGCCGCCTCGCCCTCGTCGCCGACGCCGGCGGCGACGACGAGCTCGTCGCCCTCGAGCGAGCGGATCGACGCGGCGTCCGCCTCGAGCAGCACCGCCGCCTGCTCGACGACCTGCTCCAGCACCGCCGCCGGGTCGAGCTCGGTCGCGAGCTGGCTCCCCGTCTCCGCAAGCTGCTGCGCGAGCGTCCGCCGGCTGCGCTCGGCCTCGTAGAGCTCCGCGCGATCGAGCGCTCCGCGCGCGGCGCGCGCGATCTGGCGCGCGAGGTCGAGATCGTCGTCGGCGAACGCGTGCTCCTCGGCGAAGAGGACGACGGCGAGCGCCGCCTCCTCGCCGCGCGGAGCCTCG
The DNA here is from genome assembly GCA_035708405.1 of Gaiellaceae bacterium. GTDB lineage: Bacteria > Actinomycetota > Thermoleophilia > Gaiellales > Gaiellaceae > DASSSQ01. The sequence goes on along the minus strand of DASSSQ010000076.1, from coordinate 717 downwards.
ATCGGGATCGCGAGCAGCGACCGCATCCCGGCCGCCGCGGCCAGGTCGCGCCACGCCTCGTCGAAGCGGTCGTCGTCGGCGATGCGCGGCGATGCGAGCAGGCGCCGCTCGACCGCCGCCTCGACGAGCGCCGCGGCGGGCGGCCCGTCCGCGAGCGCCGCCTCGAGCTGCCCCGGCAGCTCGTGCGCGCCGGCCAGGACGTGAGCCGCCGGCCCGGGCGTCAGCACCGCCACCGCGCTGCCGCCGAGCGCCTGCGCCGCCGCCTGCGCGATCGCGGCGAGCGTCTGGCCGCGGGAGAGCGGCCCGCCGAGCTCCTCGGCGATCAGGAAGAAGCCGCGCTGGATCCGCGCCTGCCGCGAGCGCTCGGCGAAGCTCTCCGCGTTGCGGAGGGCGAGCGCAGCCAGGCTCGCGAGCGTGCCGAGGACGTCGGCGTCGTCGTCGCCGAACTCGCGCTGCGCGTCGCGCGTGCCGACTCCGAGCACGCCGCGGATCGCGTCGCCCCAGGCAATCGGCGCGACGAGCGCGCGCTCGAAGCCCGCGTAGGCCGGCGACGGCACCTCCTCGCCGACCTCGGCGTAGTCGCGCGAGCGCACCGGCCGCCCCTCGGCGATCGCGCGGCCCGCGAGGCCGGCGTCCGCCCGGAACTCGAAGCCGACCAGGTCGTCGTCGAAGCCGTGGACGGCGGCGCAGCGGAGCACGCCGCGCGCGGCGTCGTAG
>DASSSQ010000075.1:0-57915 GCA_035708405.1 Gaiellaceae bacterium | reverse complement strand
CGCGCGGGCTCGCGCTGCGCGACCTGCGCCACCTGCTGCTCTCGCACATCCATCTCGACCACGCGGGCGCGGCCGGCTCGCTCGTGCGCGAGCATCCGGGGCTGCAGGTGCACGTGTCGGAGATCGGCGCCCGCCACGTCGCCGACCCGAGCCGGCTCGAGGCGAGCGCGCGCCGGCTCTACGGCGAGGCCTTCGACGTGCTCTGGGGCGAGCTCGCGCCGGTGCCGGCCGCGAACGTCCACGTCGTCGGCGAGCGCGTGCTCGGCCTCGACTGCTTCCCCGCGCCCGGTCACGCGAGCCACCACGTCTGCTACCTGGATGCCGAGGGCACGCTCTGGGCAGGCGACGCGACCGGCGTCCGCATCGAGCCGGGCAGCTACGTGCTGCCGGTCTGCCCGCCGCCGGACGTCGACGTCGAGGCCTGGAACCGCACGATCGACGAGATCGAGCGGCGGACGCCGCAGCGGCTCGCCCTGATCCACTTCGGCGTCTTCGAGGACGTCGCGGAACACCTCGGCCGGCTGCGCGAGGAGCTCGCGCGCTACGCGGAGATCGGCTCCCGCGACGTCGGCGTCGACGCGTTCGTCGCCGAGGCGCAGGCCGGGATCCCGCCCGGGGAGCGCGACCTCTACGAGCACGCGGCGCCGCTCGCGCAGTGCTACCTCGGGATGAAGCGCTACTGGGACAAGCGCCGCGAGGTCGCGGAGCGCGCTCAGCCGTAGTAGACCGGCGGGTCCGGCTGCGCGTAGACGGTCGGGTTCGACGGCATCCCGACCGGCACCTGGATGATCGTCGGGAAGGAGGTCGAGACCGACTGGCCGAGGTTGATCTGGTCGCCGACCATTGGCCCGTCGACGCTCGAGGTCGTGTCCGTGTCGATCGAGTGCGTCGCGAAGAGCGCGCCCTGGAAGAACGCGCTCGTGATCTGGATCGAGTCCCACGAGTTCACCTGGCCGCCGTTGCCGTTGGCGACGACGCAGAGCAGCTCCGAGTTCGGGTTCCAGGTGGAGACGTCGCAGGTCGACTTGTCGGCCGAGAGGCCGGCGCAGAGCTTCGCGTTCTTCATCAGGAACGTCCCCGAGAGGTAGAGCGTGGCCTGGCCGTTGTACTGGTTGACGGCGCCGTTGGAGATGTAGACGCTGCCGTCGATGAAGATCGTCCCCGAGACGGTCAGCAGGTGCTGGACCGGATCCCAGGAGAGCTCGCCGGCGGCCGTCTTGCAGGTGTACGGCGCGGTGGGCGTCAGGTTGAACGGCGCCGCGTTGTAGGTGCCGTTGCGGCCGTTCGGCGGCGTCGTGTCGAAGGTCGGCGGGACGCCGGAGACCTGCGTGCACGGGAAGTACGGGCCCGGGCTCGCGTTCCGGTACCAGGCGTCCCAGTAGACGGTCGGCGCCGTCACCGTCGTCGGATTGGTGTCGAGCACGTTCGCGTAGACGTGGTCGGCGGCCCCCTTGCACGGCCGGTCGAAGGCGCCGCTCGACTGGTAGCGGCAGCCGTTGCCGATGTGCGCGTCGCTGATGTACCTGGTCGGGCTCCCGACGGAGTTGAACTTCTGCTGCAGGTCGAGGTAGCCCTTGACGACGAGCGGCCCCGCGACCACCGACGCCGAGTTCTGCAGGCAGAGGTTGCCGCTGACGAAGAGCGGCGAGGCGATCGTGACGCTCTGCTGGATCGTCTCGTCGCAGCCGCTCGAGGGGGCGCGCGTCGTGTAGACGTAGTTCCAGGCAGGGTTGTTCAGCGGCTGCGTCACCGTCGGGTTGATGTGGACGGTCGCCCTGATCGTCCTCAGGGCGGCACCGGTGTGCGGGCCGGTCGGATTGGCGACCGCGCCGGTCGCGACGATCGTCCAGGTCGACTTCGTCTGGTCGAGCGTCGCGCCCCACGTGACGGTGCCGCCGCGGTAGCGGACGGTCGTCGACCTCGGCAGCAGGGTCGGGTCGAGCGCGTTGTTCGACGGCTTGGAGAGGATGCCGAGCGCCTGGCCGACACCGGCGTCCGCGAGCTGGTACGCCGTCCCCTTCGCGGTCGAATACGCCGCCGAGCGCCCCGACGAGGCGGTGAGCTGGAGCACCGTCGTCGCCGCCACCAACAGCGCCGCCGAGAGGACGACGGCCGTGACCAGGGCGAATCCCTCCTCGTCGCGCAGCCGCATGACGACTGCTTCGGCCGAGGCCGCCTGCGGCTAGCGAGCCGAACGGCTCACGTCGCGTTGATCCTGCTCAACGGCCGTCGAGCAGCCGGACCGCGGATTCGCGGTCCGGTACGCGCAGCTTGCGCAGGATCGCCGAGACATGGCTGCGCACCGTCACCTCCGCGACGAACAGGCGCTTCGCGATCTCGGCCGTGGTGAGCCCGTCGCGCAGGAGCTCGAGCACCTCCCACTCCCGGTCGCGGAGCTGGACGCCGGGGCGGCTCGCGAGCAGGAGCCGGCGGCGCCGGTCGCGGTGACGGAACTCCTCGACGAGCCGCGCGACGAGGCTCGCCGGCAACGGCGCCTCGCCGGCGAGGACGCCGTTCAGCGCCGCCGGCAGCCGCTCCCGCTCGATGTCCTTCAGCAGGTAGCCGGATGCGCCGGCGCGCAGCGCGTCGAAGAGGTCGTCGTCGTCGCGGGAGACGGTCAGCATCACGATCGCCGTCTCCGGCAGCGCCGCCGAGATGCGCCCGGCCGCGGCGATGCCTCCTCCCGGCATGCGGATGTCGAGCAGGCAGACGTGCGGGCGCTCCCGAAGCGCGGCCGCGACGGCGCTCTCGGCGTCCGCCTCCTCCGCGCAGACGGCGAAGCCGTGCTCCTCGAGCACGAGCCGGACGCCCGCGCGGGTCGGCGGATGGTCGTCGGCGATCAGGACGCGAGTCACGGCCAGACCACCGCCACCGACGCGCCGCCGCCCGGCCTCGACTCGACGGCGAGCTCGGCGCCCACGGCGGCCGCGCGCTCGCGGATCGAGACGAGCCCGAAGCCGCGCGCGCCCTTCGGATCGAAGCCGCAGCCGTCGTCGGAGACCCGCAGCGAGCCCTGCCGGAGCAGCACCGAGATCGTGCCCGGCCGCCCGTGCCGGGCGGCGTTCCCGACGGCCTCGCGGACGATCCGGAGCAGCGCGTCGCCGAGCGCGCGCGGCACGTCGACGCGCTCGACATCGCAGCGGACGCGTGCCCCGTGCCGGTGCGCCACCTCCTCCGCCGCCTGCACGAGCACGAGCTCGAACGGCTCTCCGAGCGGACGCGAGAGGGCGCTGATCGCCAGCCGCGACTCGTCGAGCGCACGGCGCGCGGCCGCGGCGACCGCGCCGTCCGCCTCGGCGGCGACGAACGCGAGCTCCTGCGCCATGCCGTCGTGCAGGTCGCGTGCGAGCCGCCGCCGCTCCTCGAGCACGGCAGCCTCGGCGACGCGCGCCCAGTAGCTGCGGATCTCGCGGAACGCACCGACGACGAGGACTGCGTAGAAGGCGGTGCGGAAGAGGTCGCCGAGGTAGACCCACTCCGAGTAGCGCGAGGGGAAGAGGACGTAGTTGATCCGCGAGAACGCGCCGAGGACGACGGCGACGGCGATCCAGCGGACGAAGTCGTCGGCCTCGGCGAGCGCGCGGCGCGCGAAGCCGGCGGCGGCGGCGCAGAGCAGCAGCGCGGCCGCGATCTGACCGCCCACGAGCAGCGGGTTGCCGACGAGCAGCGGGCGTGCCGTGTCCGCCGGCGACAGCGCCGACGGGATCCCCGCCGGCAGCCGCGACAGCACGAGCACGACGAACGCCGTGAGGACGAGGGCGCCGGCGCAGAAGGCGGCGAGCGCGATCCGCTCGCCGCGGCCGCGGTCGCGCACGGGCCGCACGGGCGCGTACGCGGCCGCCGCCCACAGGACGGCCGCGGCGACCCCGCCGGCCAGCGACGCCCACAGCCCGAAGCCGTGCACATACTGTCCGAACAGCACCTCCGGGAGCGCGGCGACCGCGAGACTCGAGAGCATCGACGCCGCCAGCGCGGCGACGAGCAGCAGATCGGGCAGCCGCCCCTGCTGCCGGAATCGCCCGAGCACGAGATAGGCGGCGAGCGCGGCGATCAGCGTCGACGTCGTCTCCAGCACGAGGTGCAGCGAGAGGCTGCGGTAGGCGAAATGCAGGTGCGGCAACGTCGCGACGGCGAGCGTTGTCGCCGCCGACGCAGCGGCCGTGCCGATCAGCGCGATCCGGAACCGCATGCTCGAGATGTCGGAAGATCCGCCCGGCGACGTTAGCCCGGAATCGGCAGCAGCCCCAAACCGGTGCCAGCCCCAAACCGGTGCCTGGCACGTGCCAGGCACCGGAGGCATGTCCTAAACGAGCAGTAACGCCGCGATGCTCGCCGCCGGCGAACCGGCTGCGACGAACTCACGGTAACGCCTGACGTTGCCGCCGAAGCAGCCGAGCAGCCACTCGGTGGTCAGGAACGAGGGCCGCGGCGCGAGACCCGCAGCTGCGCGGTAGCTGCTCCACGGCCAGTCCTCGGCGCGCTCGCAGATACCGGCGCGCACCGGGTTGAGGACGACGTACCGCGCCACCTCGAGCAGGTGCTCCTGGCGGACGACCAGCGTCGGCCGATAACGACCCTCCAGCAGGTGGCCGCTTCTGCCCTCGCGCCGCTGAAACGCCTTCACGTAGCGACTGTTGAGCATGTGCATCCCTTGCCAGAGGTTCGCCTGCGGCGTCTGGATGGCAAGGTGGTAGTGGTTCGTCATCAGGCAGTAGGCGTGGCAGATCCAGCCCAGGCGTTCGACGACATCGGCGAGGATCGCGAGCAGGAGCTCGCGGTCGGCGTCGACGACGAAGATGGCGCCGCGCTCGTTGCCGCGCGTCGTGACGTGGTAGAGCGCTCCTGCGTACTGGATGCGGGGAGCCCGCGGCATGAACTCGACGGTACGCCGCCGCGGCCGTCGCCGAAATTGTCCTTCGAGAGATTTCGCAAAGATGTAACACCTGGTGCCTGGCACGTGCCTGGCACGTGCCAGGCACTGGTGACTGTTTCGGACTAGGCGGATTCGGCCGCGGCGCGGTACGCGCGCAGGTAGTCGGCGACCATCCGCTCCGGTGCGAAGCGCTCCTCGGCATAGCGGCGGATCGTCTCCGGGTCGAGCCGGTCGGCCTCCTCGAGCGCCGCGGCCATGATCCGGTAGTCGTCGACGATCACGCCGCTGACGCCGTGCTCGACCACCTCGGGGACGGCGCCCCAGCGGGACGCGATCACCGGCGTGCCGCAGGCCATCGACTCGATCATCACGAGGCCGAACGGCTCCTCCCACTCGATCGGGAAGAGCGTCGCCCGCGCGCGCTGCAAGAGCTCGACCTTCTCGCCGTGCGGCACCTCGCCGAGCCACTCGATCCGGCCGCCGACATGCGGGCGGACGAACTCGTCGAAGTAGCGCTGCTCGGCCGGCTCGCGGCACTTGCCCGCGATCTTCAGCGGCAGCCCCGCCTCGAGGGCGATCGCGACCGCGCGGTGGGCGCCCTTCGCCGGGCTCATCCGGCCGAGGAAGAGCAGGTAGTCGCCGCGCTCGCGCTCGCGCGGGAACGGGTAGACCGAGAAGTCGAGCGCGTTCGGGCAGTTCTCGATCCACGGCAGGTCCGGCTTCGGCCGCCGCTGGTTGAGCGAGATCGAGACCAGGCCGACGCGCGGCGAGACGGCGCAGATCCGCTCGTAGACCTCGCCCGGCTCGCCGTCCAGCGGCCCGTGGACGGTGTGGACGAGCGGCGTCCGGAGCGCGCCGCCGGCGAGCGCGGCCAGCATCCCGGAGTGGTCGTTGATCACGTCGAACTCGTCCTGGCGCGCGTAGCAGGCGAGGACGTGGCGCAGGTCCCACCACGTCTCGCCGATGTGCTCGGACGGCGCCGCGTCGTAGATCGAGGCGAGCGTCGCGTGGCGCGGCGTCGAGTCGCCGGCGGCGAAGAGCGTCACCTCGTGCCCGGCCTCGGCGAGCCCGTCGGCGAGCAGGGCGACGATCCACTCGATGCCGCCGTAGCCGGAGGGCGGCACCGGGAACCACGGCGGCGAGAGGATCGCGATCCGCACGCGGCCTATTCCTCGACGTGGACGGCGCCGTCGCGCAGCGTCACGTCCCACTGCCGGCCGAAGGCGCGCACGCCGGAGAGCCGCAGCTCGCCCGCCCAGGCCGGCAGCTCGAGCGGCGCCACGGTCGCGAGCGCCTGCCGCCCGCGATCCGGCTGCAGGCCGAGCAGGACCTGCAGCAGCAGGATCGGCGCGCCGGCCGCCCACGCCTGCGGCCGCGACGCCGTCGGATACGGGATCGGGAACGGCGTCTCCTCGCGCGGCAGGCCGGCGAAGACCTCCGGCAGCTGCCACTCGAAGTGCGCCGCCGCCTCGAGCATCCGGCGGACGATCCGCTGCGCCTCCGGCCAGCGAGCGTAGCGGGCGAGGCCGAGCGCGATCAGGGAGTTGTCGTGGGGCCAGACGGTGCCGTTGTGGTAGGCGAGCGGGTTGTAGGCGGCGTCCGCGGCCGACATCGTGCGCACGCCCCAGCCCGACCAGAGCTCCTCGCCCATCAGCCGGTCGACGACCGCGTCGACGCGCTCGGGCGGGACGATGCCGCTCCAGAGCAGGTGGCCGACGTTGGAGGTGAGGCTGTCGACGCGGCGCTTGTCGGCGTCGAGCGCGAGCGCGTAGTAGCCGCCCCGGTCGTCGCACCAGAACGCCTCGTCGAAGCGCTGCCGCAGCCGGTCGGCCTCGCGGTCGAGCCGTTCGGCGAGCTCGCGGTCGCGCCAGACCTCGCGCGCGACGACCGACAGGCGCCGCTTCGCGTCGTAGACGTAGCCCTGCACCTCGACCGGCGCGATCGGCGCCCGCGCGATCCGGCCGTCGCGGAAGCGCTGCGAGTCGCCCGAGTCCTTCCACGACTGGTTCTCGAGCCCGTCCGGCGTCCGCCGCTCGTACTCGACGAAGCCGTCGCCGTCGCGGTCGCCGTACTCGTCGATCCAGCGCAGCGCGGCGAGCGCCGGCTCGCGCAGCCGGTTGACGAGCGCGCGGTCGTCCGTCCAGCTCCAGACCTCGGAGAGCAGGACGAGGAAGAGCGGCGTCGCGTCGACGGTGCCGTAGTAGCGCGCGAACCAGTGCCGCGCCGCCTTGCCGTGCCGCACCTCGTGGACGATCTTGCCCGGCTCGGCGTCGATCGAGGCGTCGTCCTCGGTCGCCTGGAGCGCCGCGAGCGCCTCGAGCGCGGTGCGCGCGAGGTCGGGGCCGAAGAGCAGCGTCTGCAGACAGGTGACGATCGTGTCGCGCCCGAAGACGGTCATGAACCACGGCACCCCCGCCGCCGGCAGCTGGCCGCCGTTCTCGGCCGCGTGCATCCGCAGCGCCGCCAGGTCGCTGACGGACTGGTCGAAGGTATGCGCGAGCGCGTCCCAGCTCGCCCGCATCTGCGGCACGCGCAGCTGCCAGGCGGCGAGCGAGTCGTGGACGCGCCGCAGCTCGTCGCCGAAGCGCTGCTCCTCCTGCCGCGGCGCCGACTCGCCGCGCACGGTCGAGGGGAAGACGTCGACGAGCAGCTCCCAGCGCTCGCGCGGCGCCAGCTCGACCGTGTAGGCGACGGTGCCGCGCGCGACCCGGTGGCCCGGCTTCGAGAGGACGACGGTGGTGCGCGCGTCCGAGTCCGGGTCGGCGAAGCGGAGCTCGCGATGCTCGCCGTCCGCCTCGACGTCGACGAGGTGCGGCAGCGGCGGCGCCTTCCACGGGTGGCCGAGCGAGAAGTCGTGCTCCTTGACCGCGAAGATGTCGGCGAAGTCGGTGCCGAGCTCGAGCGAGAGCTCCAGCTCGACCGGCTCCTGCGAGGCGTTCTCGACCGCAAGGTGGTCCTGCAGCGCGTCGCCGACGAAACGGGTGCGGACGATCGTCAGCGCGTCCTGCTCGAGCCCGCCCGCGAGCGGGTTCCGCATGTAGAAGGCGGCCGAGAAGTACTCGACCTTGCCGGACGAGAGCAGCAGCGGCCGCTCGCCGTTGACCGTCAGCCGCAGCAGCGAGAGGAAGCGGGTGTCCTCGGCGAAGAAGCCGGTCGTCTCGCCCTCGACGTCGCCGAGCTCGTCGCTGATGCAGAAGGTCGAGCCCTCGAGGACCGTGAGCGTCATCCGCGGAAGACGCGCGCCCCCGACGACTGCGCCAGCGCCTTGACCACGATCTCGTCCACGTTCACGTGCGGCGGCCGCGTGACGGCGAAGAGGATGCACTCGGCGACGTCCTCCGGCGTGCAGGCGCCGCCGAACGGGAGATCCTCGTAGACCGCGCGCGCCTGCGCCTCGTCGCCGCGGAAGCGGACGATCGAGAACTCCGTCTCGACGAGGCCGGCGTCGACGGTACTGATCCTGATCGGGCGGCCGAGCAGGTCCTCGCGCAGGGCGTACGTGTAGCCGCGGACGGCGAACTTGGACGCGACGTAGGAGCTGCCGTTCGGGTAGGCCTGGCGGCCCGCGACCGAGCCCATGTTGACGATGTGGCCGTAGTCGCGGAGGTGCGCGAGGCAGAGCCGGGTCATCCGCATCAGCCCGTTCACGTTCGTCTCGAGGACGGCGCGCTCGTCCTCCTCGGTCGACTCGTCGACTGGGTAGCGGCCGAGCGCGAGGCCGGCCATGTTGACGAGGATGTCGAGGCCGCCGAGCTCGCGGACGGCCTCCTCGACGAAGCGCTCGCAGCTCGCCGGGTCGGTGACGTCGAGCTCGAGCGCGACGTCGGCGTCGATCCGCTCCGCGCGCCGGGCGCCGCCGGCGACGCGCGCGCCCTCGCGCCGGAGCGCGGCGGCGGTCGCGGCGCCGATCCCGCTCGACGCGCCCGTGACGATCGCGGTCTTCCCGTCGAGAGCGCCCACGGGCGCGATGCTAACGGCGGTGCCCCTCGACGCGGCGTCGGAACTCGACCGGCGCCGCCCCCGGTGCGGCGACGTGGTCGACCTGCAGCGTCGTGTGCTCGAGTCCGAAGCGCTCCTGCAGCATCCGCTCGATCTGCCGGCGGACGGCGTGGCAGTCCGAGTCGGCGCGGCAGAGGACGTGCGCGGAGAGCGCCGGAAAGCCGCTCGTCACCGTCCAGACGTGCAGGTCGTGCGCCTCGGCGACCTCGGGCACGGCCGCGATCGCGGCGCCGACCTCGTCCGGGTCGAGCTCGCGCGGCGAGACCTCGAGGAAGATCCGCGACGACTCGCGCAGCAGGCGCGCCGCCGCCCAGAACATCAGCGCGGCGACGAGCAGGCTCGCGATCGGGTCGAAGCGGTTCCAGCCGGTGAGCAGGACGAGCAGCCCCGCGAGCGCGGTGCCGACGAAGGCGGCGAGGTCGGTGACGACGTGCGCGAACGCGCCCTGGACGTTGATCGACTCCCGGTTCGCGCGCGCGAGCAGCGCGGTCGCGACGAGGTTGACGCAGACCCCCGCGAGCGCGACGCCGAGCACGACGGCGCCGTGCACGTCGGGCGGCGAGACGAGCCGGCGCGCGGCCGAGTAGACGATCCAGATGCCGAGCACGCCGAGCGTCGCCCCGTTCACCTGCGCGGCGAGCACCTCGAGCCGCCGGAAGCCCCACGTCCAGCGGCCCTGCGGCGGCCGCTCGGCCATCACGGCGGCGCCGACCGCCATCGCGAGCGCGGCCGCGTCGGTCAGCATGTGACCCGCGTCGGCGAGCAGGGCGAGCGAGCTCGCGAGCACGCCCGCGACGACCTCTCCCACCATCAGCGCCAGGATCAGCCCGAGCGCGGAGCCGAGCAGCCGCCGGTCGCCGCCGTCGGCGACCGTCGCGTGCCCGTGCGCGTGCGTGTGCGAGTGCCCCACGCGCGAACCGTAGCGCCGCTCTTCCTTGTGACACGGTGTCACAAGGAAGGAGAGCCGCGGCGTTACGCTGCCCGCGATGCGCGAGCGATCGGCTCCCGGCCTGCGGCTGGCTCTCGTCGGGCTGGGCGTGCTCGCGCTGCTCGCGCTCGTCTCGCTCGCGAGCCGCGGCGGGCTCGGCGGCGGCGGCTCGGGCGCCGGGCCGTCGCAGAGCGTGCTCGACTGGGCGTTCTCGATCTTCCTCGTCGTCTACGTCGCGACGATCCCGTTCGCGATCTGGTTCTACGTCGTCCAGCGGCGGAACGAGGAGCAGCGCCGCGGCCGCAGACGCGGGCGCTGGCTCGCGAACCTGCTCGTCTTCCTCGCCTTCCTCGCCGTCGCGCTCGGGATCACGCGCCTGCACGGCGTGCACGGGAGGAGCATCCACCTGAACACGATTCCCTCGGCCGCGAACGGCAAGAAGCCGCCCGCGAACGGGAAACGCCCGGCGCGCGCCTCCTCGCCGCGCTTCGAGTGGCCGGTGCTCGTCGCCGCCGCGGCGGTCGTCGCCGGCGCCGCAGGCGCGTTCGTCGTCGCCCGCCGCCGCAGGCAGCCGCCGCGCGCGCCGCAGGTCGCCGCCGAGCTCGGGCTCGCGCTCGACGACGCGATCGACGACGTCCGCGCCGAGACCGACCCGCGCCGCGCCGTGATCAAGGCGTACGCGCGCATGGAGTCCGTGCTCGCCGCGCACGGCCTGCCGCGGCGCCCGGCCGAGGCGCCGTACGAGTACCTCGGCCGGACGCTGCGCGAGCTCGAGGCGAGCGCCGGCTCGGTCGGCCGGCTGACCGACCTGTTCGCGCGCGCGAAGTTCAGCCCGCACGAGATCGACGCCTCGATGCGCGCGGACGCGATCGACGCGCTGACGGCCGTCCGCGACGAGCTGCGGGCCGCGTGAGGCGGGCGCTCGGCCACGTCGCCGGCGGGCTCGCGCTCGCGACGGTCGTGCTCGTCGCGCTGCTGCTCGTAAACGTCGTGCGCCGGGAGCTCGTCCTGCACGTCTACCTGCTCGTCGTCGCCGCGCTCGCGATGCTCGGCGCGCTCGCGGCGACGCGCGCCGCCGCACCCCGCGGCGGCCGCTCGGCCTTCGAGACGGCGCTCCGCCGCGTCCCGCCGGACGACGAGCGGCCGCCGCAGCTCGCCCGCGTCGAGCGGGGCGTCACGCTCGGCGTCGCGCACGCCTTCGAGCTGCACGCGCGCCTGCGCCCGCAGCTGCGCGAGGCCGCCGAGGCGCGGCTCGCCGTCCGCCGCGGGATCGCGCTCGACTCGCCCGCCGCGCGCGCAGCGCTCGGCGACGAGGCCTGGGAGCTGCTCCGGCCCGACGCGGAGCCGCCCGACGACCGCTTCGCGCCCGGCGTCGAGCCGGAGCGGCTGCGGCGCGTCGTCGAGACGTTGGAGAATCTCTGACGTGAGCGACGTCGCCTCGGTCTCGGCGCGCATCCTCGACGAGGTCGAGCAGGCCGTCGTCGGCAAGCGCGACGCGCTCGAGCTCGTCCTGCTCGGCCTGCTCGCCGACGGCCACGTCCTGATCGAGGACTATCCCGGCCTCGCGAAGACGCTCGCCGCGCGCTCGTTCGCGCAGGTGACGTCGATGCGCTTCCAGCGGATCCAGTTCACGCCCGACCTGATGCCGGCCGACGTCACCGGCTCGGCGATCTACAACCAGCGCGAGGGCGACTTCGAGTTCCGCCCCGGCCCGATCTTCGCCAACCTGCTGCTCGCCGACGAGATCAACCGCGCGCCGCCGAAGACGCAGGCGGCGCTGCTCGAGGCGATGCAGGAGCGGCAGGTGACGAGCGAGGGCGAGACGCGGCCGCTCGAGCGGCCGTTCCTCGTGCTCGCGACCCAGAACCCGATCGAGTACGAGGGCACGTATCCGCTGCCGGAGGCGCAGCTCGACCGCTTCCTGCTCCGCGCCGGCTTCGGCTATCCCGGCCGCGAGCACGAGCGGGAGCTGCTGGCGCGGCGGGCCGAGCGGCAGACCGACGACGTCGTGCTCGCGCCGGTCGTCGACCGCGAGACGCTGCTCGAGCTGCAGCGCGCGGTCGAGCAGGTCTACGTCTCCGAGTCGGTCCTCGGCTACATGGTCGACGTCGTCCGCGCGACGCGCGAGGGCGGCCAGATCCAGGTCGGCGCGAGCCCGCGCGGGTCGCTCGCGCTGCTGAAGCTCGCGCGCGCGAAGGCGGCCGTCGCGGGTCGCGACTTCGTCGTCCCGGAGGACGTGAAGGCGGTCGCGGTGCCGGCGCTCGCGCACCGGCTGACGCTGCGGCCGGAGCTGTGGGTGCAGCGCGTGCGCCCGGAGGACGTCGTCCGCGAGCGGCTCGAGACCGTGCCGACGCCCGCCGCCGAGGACGCCGCGCCGGCAGCGCGATGAAGCGGGCCGCCGCGCCGAAGCTCGGCGCCTACGCCGGCCTCTGCGCGGCCGCGCTGATCGCGGCGCTCTTCCTACGCCGGCCGGAGCTCGTCGCGCTCGCGGCGCCGTTCGCGCTCGCGCTCGCGCTCGGCCTCGCCGCCGCGGAGCGGACGCGGCTCGACGTCTCGCTGCGGGTCGAGCCGGAGCGGGCGCTCGAGGGCGACGAGATCCTGCTCTTCCTCGAGCTCGCCGCCTCGGCGCCGGTCGAGCGCCTCGAGGTGCTCGTCGACCTGCCGCCGGGTCTCGCCCCCGAGGACGGCGCCCGCGCCCGCGCGCTGCACCTCCGTCGCGGCGAGCGGCGCACGCTCGAGCTGCGCGCCCGCGCCGAGCGCTGGGGCGGCTACGCGGTCGGCCGCGTCCACCTGCGCGCGCGCGGCCCGCTCGGCCTGCTCGTCGACGAGGAGAGCCGCGTCGACCGGCTCGCGACGCTGCGGGTCTACCCGCGCGAGGAGGAGCTGCGGCAGTTGCTCGCGCCGCGCGAGACGCAGCTCTCCACCGGCAACGAGGTCGCCCGCGCGAAGGGCGACGGGATCGAGTTCGCCGACGTGCGGCCGTACGCGCCCGGCGACCGGATCCGCCGGATCAACTGGCGCGCGACCGCGCGGCGCGGCGAGCCGTGGGTCAACGAGACGCACCCGGAGCGCAACACCGACGTGATCCTCTTCCTCGACACCTTCGCCGAGGCGCGGCACGCCGGCCGCGGCACGCTCGACCTGGCGATCCGCGCCGCCGCCTCGCTCGCAGACGCCTACCTCCGCCGCCGCGACCGGGTCGGCCTCGTCGGCTTCGGCGGCGTCCTCCGCTGGCTGCTGCCGGGGATGGGCCGCGTGCAGGCCTACCGGATCGCCGACGCGCTGCTCGACACGGAGATCGTCTTCTCCTACGCCTGGAAGGACGTCGAGATCATCCCGGCGCGGACGCTGCCGCCGCAGGCGCTCGTGCTCGCACTGACGCCGCTCCTGGACGACCGCGCCGTCTCCGCGCTGCTCGACCTGCGCGCCCGCGGCTTCGACCTCGCGATCGTCGACGTCTCGCCGCTGCCGTTCTCGCCGCCGGGGAGGGAGCCGCTCGACCCGCTGGCCTACCGGATCTGGCGGCTGCGCCGCGACGCGCTCCGCTTCCGCTACGAGCGCGCGGGCGTCGCCGTCGCCGAGTGGCGCGACGGCGAGCCGCTGCAGGCCCCGCTCGAGGAGGTGAGACAGTTCAGGCGACGCGTACGCGGCTAGTCGCCGCGGCGGCCGCGACGGCGTGTGCGCTCGCGCTCGCCGCCTACGCGGCCTCGCGGGCCGGCTCCTCCTGGCGGGAGGCGAGCGCGGCCGCCGGCGCGGCGGCGGCGCTCGCGCTCGGCGCCGGCGTGCTCGCGCGCGCGCCGGCGGTCGTGCCGTGGTCGCTCGCCGTCCTCGGCGCGCTCTACGCGGCGACGCTCGGCGGCGGCCTCGACGGCTGGTCGGTCGCCTACGGCACGGCGCTGCTGCTCGCGGCGGAGCTCGCCTCCTGGGGGATCGAGGACGAGCGCCTCGTCCGCGAGGAGCGGGTCGTGACGCTGCGCCGGGCGGCCGCGATCGCGGCGCTCGTCGCCTGCTCGCTGCTCGCGGGCCTCGTCGTGCTGGTGGTCGCGGGCGCGAGCACGAGCGCAGGCCTCCCGCTCACGGCCCTCGGGGCGGCCGCGGCGGTCGGCCTGCTGCTCGGCTTCGCTCGGCTCGCGCGCTAGCGGCGCTTCGTGTGCTTCGTCGACTTCGCGTGCTTCGCCGTCTTCTTGGCGGCCTTCTTCGCCGCCGGCGTCGCGAGCGCGTAGGTGCGGACGACGTGGGTGCCGTTCGCGTCCTGGGCGTCGACCTGGATCTGGTAGGTCTTGCCGGCCGCGGGCGTGAACTGCGCGACGAACTTGATCGTCCCCTGGATCGTCAACGGCAGCGCCGGATAGCCGGTGCCGACGACCTTCCCGTTCGGGTCGGAGACGAAGTAGTGGACGCCGACCGTCGTCCCGGGCGCGTCCGCGTAGGCGAGCTGCGGCACGTCGACGGTGACGACCGGCGGGATCCCCGCCTTCACCGGCAGCGTCTCGCCGCCGATCAGCGCCGCGAGCGACGAGAACGTCCGGTAGGCCGGCTTCGGCGCGCCGGAGGCGCTGAAGACGCCGCTCTGCCAGAGGCTCGTCTTCGAGTCGCGGAAGATGAACCAGATGAACATCTGCACCCGCGGGTCGGCGCGCAGCTGGCGCATCACCTTCGACATGTAGACCGACTGCTGGCGCAGCGTCACCCCGGCCGGCTCGGCCGGCTTCGTCTCGTAGCCGTACTCGGTGATCCAGACCGGGACGTCCTTGCGGTGGAACCACGTGTCGAGCGAGGTCTCGAAGTGCTTCAGCTGCGTCAGCGTCACGTTCGGCCAGCGCACCTTCTGCGTCGGCGGCAGGTTCGGCCGCGTCGCGTACGGATGCGTCGCGTAGGCGTCGAACCTCAGCCCCTTCTGCTGGGCGAGCAGCCGCGCGAAGGTGCCCGGCGCGACCGAGTCGTTGGCGCCCTTCGTCGACGGATGGTCGCGGCCCTGGTTCGAGGTCTCGCCGATCGCGACCTGTGCGGAGCGGTTGCCGGACTTGATCCCCGCGTACGCCGCCTTGTAGATGCCGGCGTAGACGCGCGGGCTGATCACGCGGCCCTTCTTGTCGAACTGCGGCTCGAGGAAGATGCCGAGGTTCGGCTCGTTCCAGACCGAGTAGCGGCCGACGTAGGGCAGGCCGGGATGGCGGCCGGAGTAGCGGTCGGCGAGGGCGTGCGCGAACTTCGTCAGGTCGGAGAGGTGCCGCGGCGCCGCGTTCGGGCCCTTCGGGTTCTCCCACTTCGGCGTGCCCCAGATCGTGATCATCACCTGGATCCCGCGCTGCTGGGCGAGCCGGACGAGATCGTCGAGGTCGTTCAGCTGGTACGCCGGATCGTTCGAGTTCGAGGCGTTGCGCGGCCTCGTCGGCGCGATCGCGCGCCAGTCGGCGATCGCGCGGATGATCGTTGCGTTCGCCGCCTGCGCCTTGTCGAGCTCGTCGGCGACGTTGCCGTCCCAGCGGAAGCTGGGGTCGTCCTGGAAGCCGACGGGCATGCGCGTTGCCGCCGAGGCGGCGACGGGAACGATGAGTGCAGCGATCGAGACAGCGACTGCGATGCGGACAGGCCGAAGCACGGGCGGCGAACCTCCTTCGTCGAGAACTCCGGCACCGTATCCGAGGCTTGTGAGAGACGTGTAAAGGACCGCTTTCTGTGGTGTGATGGTGCGCGATGCCAGCCGCGCTCGTCACGGGAGCCGCCTCCGGGATCGGCCGCGCGATCGCCGAGCGCCTCGCGGCGGACGGCTGGCAGGTGCACGGCGTCGACCTCGCGGACGGCGATCTCGCGACGCGGGAGGCGAATCGCGCCGCCGTCGACGCCGCCCTCGAGCGGTTCGGCCGCCTCGACGCGGTCGTTCCGGTCGCAGGCTTCCAGCACGTCGCGCCGCTGCACGAGTTCCCCGAGGAGCGCTGGGACGCGCTGCTCGCCGTGCTGCTGACGAGCCCCTTCCTGCTCGCGAAGTACGCGTGGGAGGCGCTGGCGGCCTCGGGCGACGGGCGCTTCCTCGTCGTCGCGTCGGTGCACGGCCTCGTCGCCTCGCCGTTCAAGGCGGGCTACGTGGCGGCGAAGCACGGCGTGATCGGGCTCGTCAAGTCGGTCGCGCTCGAGGGCGCGCCGGTCGGGATCGCGGCGGCCGCGCTGTGCCCCGGTTACGTGCGGACGCCGCTCGTCGAGGGACAGATCGCGGCGCAGGCGGCCGCGACGGGCGTGCCGGAGGAGCGCGTGCTCGAGGATGTGCTGCTCGCGCCGCAGGCGGGGAAGCGCCTGATCGAGCCGGCCGAGGTCGCCGAGACCGCCGCGTTCCTGCTCGGCCCCGGCGGCCGCTCCTTCTCCGGCGTGCCCGTAGTGATGGACTTAGGATGGACCGCCAGATGAGCGAACCGAAGGCGGTCGCGGAGCGGATCGAGGAGGTCGCCCCGGGCGTCCTCCACTGGCACCTCGCGGACGACCGGATCGGCGGCCACACGAGCGCCGCGCACGCCGTCGTCGGCGAGGAGGGCACGATCCTGATCGACCCGCTGCCGCTCGCCGGGGAGGCCGCCGCGCAGCTCGGGCCGGTGTCGGCGATCCTGCTGACGACCGGCTCGCACCAGCGCTCGGCGTGGCGGCTGCGGCGCGAGCTCGACGTCCCCGTCTGGGTGCCGGCGCTCGCCCAGGCGATCGACGAGGAGGCGGACGAGCGCTACGGGCACGGCGACGTGCTCCCCGGCGACCTGCTCGCCGTCTTCACGCCGGGAGCCGGCACGACGCAGCACACCTTCCTGCTCGACGACCGCGTCGCGTTCGTGCCCGACCTGCTGATGCGCCCGCCCGGCGGGTCGCTGTCGCTCGTCCCGGGCGAGTACATGCACGATCCGGAGCAGGCGCGGCAGAGCCTCGAGCGGCTCGTCGACGAGCACCGCTTCGACGTCCTCTGCCTCTCGCACGGCGTGCCCGTGACCGAGGATCCCGAGGCGGCGATCCGCGCCGCGCTCGCGGGTTAGCGTCCGGCCGCGGCGGGCACGGCGGAGGCATGCCGAACAAGAGCTCCAACGTCAAGAACGAGAAGCAGTACGAGAAGCTGAAGGAGAAGGGGATGTCGAAGGAGCGCGCGGCGAAGATCGCGAACTCCCCCGGCGCCTCCAGCCGCGGCGGCAAGGCGTCCGGCTCCGGCGGCTCGAAGAGCAACTCGTCGCAGGGCGGGACGACCGCGCAGAAGAAGGCGGCCGGCCGCAAGGGCGGCAAGGCAACCGCGCGCAAGAGCTCGTAGCGGAAACCGATCGCCGCCTCTCGCGTCGTAGACGGGTGACACCGACGAAAGGGGTTTTCCCGATGCTCCGGCGCCACCTGCTACTGCCCGCCGCCGCGGTGACCGCGGCCTGCGCATCGGCCCAGCCGGCCGCCGTCCACACGCAGACGATCGCGACCGTCTCGGGCACCGACTTCCGCGCAGTCGTCGCCGCGCGCCGGACGGGCGGCGGCTCCGCTCCGACCGCGCGCGTGACGGTGACGACCTACCGGAAGGCCGGGGGCCACTGGCGGCGCCTCGCCGTGCACCGGCTCGCCGACGGCTTCTGGCACGTGGCGACCGGCCCACGCGCGATCTGCCGGCTCGAGCTGGCGACCGCCGGCGGCCGCACGTGACCGTCCGGCTGCTGCTCAGCCCCTCGCTCGGCTGCGGCAAGGCCGAGACGTTCCGCCTGGGCTCGTGAGGCGCCGGCAGGCGTGCCTGGCACCATGTCCGCGATGCAGGGATTCGCCGAGGGAGACGCGGCGCGCGTCGAGCTGCGCGCGCTCGAGAAGTCCTACCGCGGCCCGGCCGGCCCGGCGCACGCCGTCCGCGGCGTCGACGTCACGGTGGCCGCCGGCGAGACGGTGGCGCTGCTCGGCCCGAACGGCGCCGGCAAGTCGACGACGATCGACATGCTGCTCGGCCTGCAGCCGCCCGACGAGGGCAGCGTCACGATCTTCGGCGTCCCGCCCGCGCGGGCGATCGAGCAGGGCCGCGTCGGCGCGATGCTGCAGACCGGCGGCCTCCTCCGCGAGCTGCGCGTGCGGGAGCTCGTGACGATGATCGCCGCGCTCCATCCCTCGCCGCTGCCGGTCGCGGAGGTGATGTCGCTGGCGCGGATCGAGCAGATCGCCGACCGGCGCACCGAGAAGCTGAGCGGCGGCGAGACGCAGCGGGTGCGCTTCGCGACGGCGCTCGTCAGCGACCCCGACCTGCTCGTGCTCGACGAGCCGACGGTCGGCATGGACGTCGAGACGCGGCACTCCTTCTGGCTGACCGTGCGCGAGTTCGCGAGCCGCGGCAAGACGGTCGTCTTCGCGACCCACTACCTCGAGGAGGCCGACAGCTACGCCGACCGCGCCGTCCTGATGGCGCAGGGCCGCGTCGTCGCCGACGGGCCGACGACCGAGATCAAGGCGATGGTCGGCTCGCGCACGATCCGGGCGACGCTGCCGGACGCCGAGCTCGACGACCTCGCGCGCCTGCCCGGGGTGACCGGCGCCGAGCGGCGCGGCGACGCGGTCGTGCTCGCCTGCTCGGACTCCGACGTCGCGATCCGCGCGCTGCTCGCCGAGTATCCGGGCGCGCGCGACCTCGAGATCCGCGGGGCGGGCCTCGAGCAGGCGTTCCTGCAGCTGACGGCGGACGAGGCGGTGACCGCGTGAGCGCGCTCGTCTACGCGCGCTTCGAGCTGACGCGTACCTTCCGCAACCGGCGCTTCCTCGTGCTCTCGCTCGGCTTCCCGCTCGTCCTCTTCTACGCGATCGCCGGGCCGAACCGGAACGTCCACGACCTCGGGCACACGGGCATCTCGGCGCCGCTCTACTTCATGGTCGGCCTCGCCGCGTTCGGGACGATGAACGCGGTGCTGTCCACGGGCATGCGGATCGCGTCGGAGCGCTCGATCGGGTGGAACCGCCAGCTCCGCCTGACGCCGCTGTCGACGCGCACGTACTTCCGCGTCAAGGTGCTGACCGCCTACGCGACGGCGGTGCTGACGATCGCGCTCCTCTACGTCGCCGGCGCGACGCTCGGCGTCCGCCTCGGCGCCGCCAACTGGGCGGAGATGACCGGGCTGATCCTCGTCGGCCTGGTTCCCTTCGCGGGGCTGGGGATCCTGATGGGCCATCTGCTGACGACCGACTCCGTCGGCCCGGCGATGGGCGGCACGACGGCGGTGCTGGGGCTGCTCGGCGGCGTCTGGTTCCCGATCGCCGGCCACGGCGCGCTGCACGCGGTCGCCGAGGCGCTGCCCTCGTACTGGCTCGTCCAGGCGAGCCACGTCGGCCTCGGCGGGCACGGCTGGGGCACGCGCGGCTGGGCCGTGATCGCCGTCTGGACCGTCGTGACCGCGCTCGCCGCCGGCCGCGCCTACCGCCGCGACACGCAACGCGCCTGAGCCGTTCTTTCGTCTCGGCGCCCGAACGACCTGCGAAGCGGAAACCATGGGCGGTGACGGGCTCGAACCGCCGACCCCCTGCTTGTAAGGCAGGTGCTCTCCCAGCTGAGCTAACCGCCCGATACCCCCAACGGGATTCGAACCCGTGTAGCCACCTTGAAAGGGTGGAGACCTAGGCCGCTAGTCGATGGGGGCCTGCCGGGAGCGTAGCGAGTAGCCTCCGCCGGTGGGCGGTGCGTTCTCGCCGCATAATCCGGGCGTGCCGACGCGCGCCGCCACCGTCAGCCTGCTCCGCTGGCTGCGCCGCCAGCTCGCTCAGCCGACCCCGCTGCGCGAGCACCTCGAGGCCGCGGTCGCGAACGACGACCCGGGCGAGGCGCGGCGGCTGCTCGACCGCTTCGAGTTCTCGGACGCGCAGCGCCACCACGTCGAGCGGCTGATCGAGGCCTGGGAGGAGGAACTACGCGGCTAGCGCCGGGCTCGAGACGCCGACCTTGTCGCGCTGGAAGAGGCCGACCCGCCAGCCGTCCTGCCCCTGCCGCAGCTCCATCAGGAACGACGCCGGCAGCGCCGCGTTCGGCTGCGCGAGGAAGATCCGCAGCACGAGATGCTGGCTGCCGCCCGCGACCGGCTTGAAGCCCGAGCGCTTCCAGTCGATGTTCGCGACCTCCGGCACCGGCACGCGGCCGTGCACCCACTGCTTGCAGGAGAGGCCGTGCCGCATCGCGGGCGTCGCGAGCGCGTAGGAGCCGCGCAGGTCGTGCCGCTCGACGGCCGCGGTCAGGAACCGCTGGGCGACCGCGTACGGGTTCTGCGAGTGGACGGCGGGGCAGCGGGTCGGAGAGGTCTGCGCCGCGCCGCCGGCGGAGACGGCGAACGCGCCGACGTCGATCGCGACCGCGACGGCCGCGCCCGCGGCGAGCACCCCGAAGCCCGTGCGCACTCGTGACTTGAGGCTCATGGAGGTGCAACGGCCCGGCATCCGCACCGGGTACGGGGCTCAGAGCGCGGTCGATTCGCCCGTCTCGGCCGAGCGGAGAAGGGCGTCGAGCGTCCTCGCCTGGCCGAGCGAGTCCTCCCGGGTCACGAGCGGCTCCGCCTCGCCGCGCACCGCCGCCGCCAGGTTCTCCAGCTCGAGCCGGTAGGAGTCGACCGGCTCGATCCGCTGCTCGCGCCCGCCGACGACGAGGACGCCCTCGCTGGAGAACCAGGGATCGGAGATCGTCGCGCTGCCCGCGGAGCCGATCGCCTCGAGGCTTCGATGCTCGCCGCGGAAGCCGCAGGTGAACTCGGCGGTCACCTCGCCGAAGCGGAGGATCCCCGTGCACTGCTCGTCGACCCCGCTCTCGCCGACCACCGCCTCGCCGAAGACGCGGTCCGGCTCGCGGCCGGCGAGCAGGCGCGCGCCGCCCACGCAGTAGCAGCCGACGTCGAGCAGCGCTCCGCCGCCGATCTCCGGCCGCAGGCGCACGTTCTCGCGGCCGGCGAGCAGGAACGAGAAGGTGGCGCGGATCGCCGTCAGCCGGCCGATCTCCGGCAGCCGCTCGACGAGCAGCCGGGTCAGCGGGTTGTGCCGCCACATGTAGCCCTCCATCAGCACGAGCCCGGCCGTACGCGCCGCGTCGAAGGCCTCCACGACCCGCTCCGGACGACGCGAGAGCGGCTTCTCGCAGAGCACGTGCTTGCCGGCCGCGAGCGCGCGCAGCGTCCATTCGGCGTGGAGCGCGTTCGGCAGCGCGACGTAGACCGCGTCGACCTCGGGATCCGCGAGCAGCTGCTCGTAGCTGCCGTGGGCGCGCTCGATGCCCCACTCGCGCGCGTAGGCCTCGGCGCGGGCCGGGTCGCGCGAGCCGACGGCGACGAACGCGTACGGGTCCCCGGCCCCGCGCCGCGTCGCGAGCAGCTTGCGGTTGATGTTCGCGGTCGAGAGCAGCCCGATCCGCAGCGGGCGCGAGCTCACCGCCGCTCCACCGAGCGGAGCGCGGGATAGAGCAGGCGGTAGCGCGCGTAGCCCTCCGCGTACTCGGCGCTCCAGCCCGGCTCGGGGTCGATGCGCGCGCGGACGCGGACGCAGCGGGCGACCGCCTCGGCCGGGTCTGCGAAGACGCCGGCGCGCACGCCCGCGAGCAGGGCGGCGCCGTACGCGGATCCCTCCTCGGCCGCGGTCAGCTCGAGCGGCAGGTCGAGCACCGAGGCGACGATCCGCAGCCAGAGGTCGGAGCGGGCACCGCCGCCGGAGACGCGGCCGACGGTCGCCTCGACGCCGAGCCCGCCGAGCAGCTCCAGCGAGTCGCGCAGCCCGTAGGCGACGCCCTCGAGCACGGCGCGGACGAACGCGGGCCGGTCGTGCCGGAGCGAGAGACCGACGAACGCGCCGCGCGCGTCCGGGTCGGGATGCGGCGTCCGCTCGCCGGCGACGTACGGCGCATAGAGGAGCCCCTCCGTCCCCGCCGGCCAGCGCTCGGCCTCGGCGGCGAGCCGGTCGAACGACTCGTGCGGCGCGATCGCGTCGCGCAGCCAGCGCAGCGAGCCGGCCGCCGAGAGCATCACGCCCATCGCGTGCCAGGTTGCGGGGACTGCGTGGCAGAAGACGTGAACGCGCGCCTCGCGGTCGGCGGCGAAGCCGGGAAGCGCGGCGAAGACGACGCCGGAGGTGCCGAGGACGACCGAGACGGGGCCGGGCGCGGCGACGCCGACGCCGAGCGCCGCGGCGGCCTGGTCGCCGGCGCCGGGCGCGGCCGGCACCTCGGGCGACTCGAAGGCGGGCGGCAGCCACTCGCCGGGCAGCTCGAGCGCGTCCAGCACCTCGGCGCTCCACGAGCGCTGCGCGACGTCGAAGAGCAGCGTCCCCGAGGCGTCGGCGGCGTCGATCGCGCGCTCGCCGTAGAGCCGCCAGCGGACGTAGTCCTTCGGCAGCAGGACGTGGCGGATCCGCGAGTAGGTCTCGGGCTCGTGGCGGCGGAGCCAGAGCAGCTTCGGCGCCGTGAAGCCGGCGAGGGCGCGGTTGCCGGTGAGCGCGACCAGCCGGTCGAAGCCGAGCCGCCGCTCGATCTCGGCGCACTCGGCGCCGGTGCGCTGGTCGTTCCAGAGGATCGCGGGCCGCAGCGGCGCGCCGTCGCCGCCGAGGACGACGAGGCCGTGCATCTGCCCGGACAGCCCGACGACGGGGTCGGACCCCGTAACGGAAGCGATACGAGAGAGTGCCGCCGTCGTCGCGCGCACCCAGTCGTCCGGGTCCTGCTCGGCCCAGCCGGGTCGCGGTGTCGAGAGCGCGTAGGACTCCTCGGCCCGCGCGACGACCTCGCCGCCGGTGTCGATCGCCACCGCCTTGACGCCTGTCGTGCCGACGTCGACGCCGACGAGAGCGCTCATCACGACTCGATGCGCGTCAGCTCGACGAGGTTCCCGAACGGGTCGCGGCAGAAGAAGCGCGGCCGGCCGACGATCTCCGTCGGATCCGAGGTCTCGACGCCGGCCGCCTCGAGCCGCTGCCGCACCGCTTCGAGCTCCTCGGTGACGAGGCAGAAGTGTCGCTGGTCGCGCGCGGGCTCGCCGCGCAGCATCACGTGCAGCTCCATGTCGCCGCCGACCCGGAACCAGACGAACTCCTCCGGGTCGAGCTTCGGCGGCACGTCGCGCTCCTCGAGCCCGAGCAGCCCGCCGTAGAAGGCGCGCGCCCGCTCGGCGCCGTCGCGAGGAACGGAGATCGTCGCGTGCTGCAGGCGCATGCGCCGATCCTAGAGCGCGGGCCGCGACGGGGCGCTACTTGCCCTTGCTGCTCCCGATCTCGGGCAGACCAAGCCCAGGAATCGGCTTCGGCGGCGGAGGCGGAATCGGAGTCGGCTTCGGCATAACTAGAACAGCGTATCGCTGACGGCGACCACGAGCAGGACGACCTCGGCCGCGAGGGCGAGTCCTGCGAGACGAAAGGACGCAACCAGCCGGCGGAGATTGGCGTCGTTGCTCTGCCAGAAACGCTGGAGGTCGTACGTCAGCCGGCGCAGTGCTTCCTCGAGATCCGCCCGACAGTCGTACAGCCCCTCGTAGAGCGCCACACCGGAGAGCGCGAACACGAGTTCGTGCTTCGGGAGCAGGACGTAGAGCCCCGCGCCGACTGACGCGGTGAAAGCCATCAGCGCGAGCGCGACGACCGCGACCGGTCGACCACTCTCGATCGCTGGGCGCCCGAGGAACGAGACCGCCAGCGAGGAGACGCCGACGAGCACGCCGGTGCGCGCGCGTATCTCGTCGAGGAGGCGCTCCTGCTTGTCCAGGCTCCTCAGCGCTGCGTCGTAGGCGAGCCGCTCCAGCGAGTCCACAGCGACAGTATAGTTGTCCTATCGGACAACGTCACTGCGCCCCCAGCGCCGCGTACACGAGCTCGTACGCCCGAACGGCGTCCTTGCGGGACTGCGCCTCGCGCAGGGCCGCGTCGTCGATCCGGGCGGCGACGCCGTCGATGAACCGCCACTGCAGCACCGACCGGCGCACGGCCGCGACCTGGTCCTCCGTGTACGGATAGAGGTCGAAGCCGAGCCGCTCGCCGCTCTCGCCGTACCCGGCGCGGCGCAGCTCGAGCGCGAGCTCCAGCGTCTCCATGAACGCGGTCGCGCCGACGATGTTGTCGTCGTCGAAGGTGCCCCAGCCGGAGTTCGCGTGCTGGTGGCCGAGCAGCCCCTCGGCGGCGAGCAGCGCCGCGTACTCGCCGAGCGACTCGCCGTTCATCAGCAGGTGCTGCCAGTCCATGTTCACCTTCACGTTCTGCAGGCCGCGCGCCCGCAGCGAGTGGATCACGTGCAGCGTCATGCCGACGTTCCGCATCAGGATCTTCATCGCCGGCTCGGAGTTCTTGTGCTCGAGGAGGAGCAGGACGCCCCGGTCGCGGCAGATCTCCGCCGCCTCCTGCAGTCCCTCGATCAGCCAGCGCCACGAGTCCGCGTACGGCGTCTGGAACGGGTAGTTGTAGCCCTCGATCCCCGGCCAGACGATGAAGTGCGCGCCGAGCGAGCCGGCGAACTCCGCGGCGGCGCGCGTGCGGCGCCGCGCCTCCTCGCGCACGTCGGCGTCGGGCGAGACGAGGCCGCCGCGGCCGAAGCGCGGGTCGAGGTGGAGACCGCTCGCGATCGCGTAGATCCCGTGCCCGCCGAGCGCCGCGCGCACCTCGTCGACGTTCTCCTCCGAGAGCTCCTGCGGGTAGTGGAACTCGTAGTCGTCGATCAGATCGCCGAGGCCCTCGACCGCGCGGCGGACACGGGCCGCGGTCGTCTCCTCCGCGTGCTCCGGCTGGTAGCCGGCGGGGACGAAGCGGGTCACCATCGGGCCGAGCGCCCAGATGCCGAGGCTGGTCTTCACGGATTCTCCTCCGGGACGGGTCGCCCTGATCCTATGCTGCGCCCCGGGGCAGGACGAGCGGCTACGTCGCGTCGAGCGAGGCGACGAGCTGGACGGCCGCGGGCGCGAGCAGCGGCTGCACGACCTCGACCGGCACCGTCGTCTCGGCCGTCCGTCCGTCCCAGGCCCGCGAGGAGACCTCGAGCTCGTGCTGCCCGGCGGGCAGGCCCGTCGGGTCCCAGTCGAAGGAGAACGGCGCCGCGGTCTCGACCGCCACCGGCTGCCCGTCGACCCGCAGCTCGACCCGCCTCGTCGCCGCCGTCGGCCGCACGCCGAGCTCGACCGGCGTCGCGACCGGCTGCTCCGACGCGATGCCGGCGACCGCGACCGCGTAGGGCTCGTTCTCGACGCGGACCCGCAGGTCGCGGCGGATGCGGTAGCCGCGCGGCCCGTAGGCGCGCAGCGCCAGCCGGTGCCAGCCGTCGGCGAGGCCGGTCGTGTTCCAGCCGCGCCCACCCGCAAAGGCGAACGGCCGCCGGCGGTCGGGCCAGAGCAGCTTGCCGTCGACGAGGAAGTCGACCCGCGTCAGCGCGCGGCCGCACGCGAGCGCGTCCCACGGCACGAGCCCGGAGACGGTCTGGCCGGTCGCGATCGTCGTCGAGTGGATGCTGCGCGTGTAGCAGGAGACGTGCCGCACCGGCAGCGACGGCGGCGCCGCCGGCCGCACGCGCTGGAAGACCGGCGGCTGCGGATCCTGCGCGTAGAAGCGGACGAGCCGCATGTACTCCGCCCACGGCCAGTACGGGCCCGGATCGGTGTGATGGTCGGCGCCGCCGAAGAGGCCGGGATGGTTCGGGTCCGGAACCTCGGCATGGCCGATGATGTGCCTGCGGTCGAGCGGGATCTCGTAGCGCGAGGCGAGGTAGGCGACGAGCCGCGCCGAGGAGTCGAGCTCCGTCTGCGTGATCGAGCCGCGCACGTAGCTGTAACCCTCGTGCTCGATCCCGATCGAGTGCTCGTTGACCTCGCGGTTGCCCGCATGCCAGGCGACGTCGTCCGGATCGACGAGCTGCACGATCTCCCCGTCGTGCGAGACGACGAAGTGCGCCGACGCCTCGCGGCCGGGGTCGCGCAGCGTGCGCACGGTGCCCCAGAAGGACGTCTCGGCGACGTGGATCACGATCGTCGTCACCTTCCGGTGGTGCGCCGGCGTGAAGTTGCGGGACGGGACGATTCCGACCCGCTGCCGGCTCAGCGCCGATGCGTCTCCCGCCGCGAGCGCCGCGACGAGCGCGACCGCCAGCGCAGCGACGATCAGTGCCCTACGGACGAACCCCATTCCTCACCGGCCGTTGTAGCCGCGGTCCGGCGCGGCGGCAATGGGCCGTCCGGGCCCGATTCCCTAGGTCCTAGCCGCGGTACGCGACGCGCTCGCGGCGACCGCTCGCCGCCGAGCGGAGGATCGCGTCGCAGACCTCGGCGCAGCGGTAGCCGTCCTCGAAGTCGGCCCCGTGCGGCCGCACCGAGCCGCCGGCGGCGATCGCGCCGAGCAGGTGGTGGAGCTCGTGCGTGAAGGAGTCGCCCCAACCGACGATGTGCCCCGGCGGCCACCAGAAGCGCATGAACGGATGCTCCGGCTCGGTCACGAGGACGCGCCGGAAGCCGGGCCCGTCCGCCACCTCGAGCTCGTTCAGCCGCTCGACGTCGAAGGCGAGCGAGCCGTCCTCGCCGTTCAGCTCCCACGCGTTCGAGTTCGGGCGCCCGCGCGCGAGCCGCGAGGCCTCGAGCGTCCCGATCGCGCCGTTTGCGAACTCGACCGTCGCGACGAAGGCGTCGTCGACCTCGCGTCCCTCGACGTAGGTGCGCACCTCGGCCGACACCGAGACGATCTCGCCGACGAGGTAGCGCGCCAGGTCGACGATGTGCGCGCCGAGGTCGCCGAGCGCGCCCGTCCCCGCCTGCACGCGGTCGAAGCGCCACGCGTCGCCGGGCGCCTCCCAGCCCCACGACTGCAGGTAGCGCGCCCGGAAGTGGACGATCCGGCCGAGCTCGCCGCGCTCGACGAGCTCGCGCGCGAGCCGCACCGCGGGCACGAAGCGGTAGTTGAACCCGCACATGTGGACGACGCCCGCGTCGGCGGCCGCGCGCCAGATCGCGTGCGACTCGGCGGC
Organism: Gaiellaceae bacterium; assembly: GCA_035708405.1. Taxonomy (GTDB): domain Bacteria; phylum Actinomycetota; class Thermoleophilia; order Gaiellales; family Gaiellaceae; genus DASSSQ01. Next base: position 31,197 of record DASSSQ010000075.1, on the reverse strand, counting down.
GTCGCGCCCGAGCGGCTTCTCGCAGAGCACGTGCTTGCCGGCGCGCGCGGCCGCGATCGTCGGCTCCGCGTGGAGCGCGTTCGGGCCGCCGTTGTCGAAGAGCTCCACGCGCGGGTCGGCGACCTGCTCCTCCCACGAGCAGACCTCGCCCCAGCCGTAGCGTGCGGCCGCCTCGCCCGCCGCCTCGCGATTCCGCCCGGAGAGCGAGACGAGCTCGGGCCGGAGCGGCGGATCGAGCTCCGCGAGCGCCCGCAGCGCGCGCGAGTGCGCCCGCCCCATGAAGGCGTAGCCCAGCATCCCGACGCCAAGCGAGCCGTTCAACGCGTCCGGCTGCCGAGGCTCGTCTTCACTCGTCTCTCCTTTAGGGTTGGAGATGATTCTATGCAGCCGATCCGCCTCGAGCCGAACCTCCTCGAGCGCTTCTACCGCGGCGGCGAGCGCATCGCGCGCTTCCGCGGGCTCGCGCCGGTCGAACGGCGGCCGGAGGACTGGGTGGGCTCGGCGACGACGGCGCGCGACGACGCGCGGGTCGGGCTGTCGACGCTGCCGGACGGGCGGCTCCTGCGCGACGCGGTGGCGGCGGAGCCGGAGGCGTTCCTCGGCCGGGAGCACGTCGCCGCGTTCGGCCCGGAGCCGGCGCTGCTCGTGAAGCTGCTCGACGCCGGCGAGCGGCTGCCCGTCCACCTGCACCCGGACCGCGCGTTCGCGCGGGAGCACCTCGGCTCGCGCTTCGGCAAGGCGGAGGCGTGGCTCGTGCTCGAGGGGGGCACGCTCCACGTCGGCTTCCGCGAGGACGTGGAGCCGGCGACGCTGCGCTCGTGGTTCGAGGCGCAGGACGTGGAGGCGATGCTGGCCGCGTCGAACGAGCTGCAGGTCGAGCGCGGCGACTGCGTCTACGTGCCTGCGGGGACGCCGCACGCGATCGGCGAGGGCGTCTTCATGCTCGAGGTGCAGGAGCCGTCCGACCTCGGCGTCCTGGTCGAGTTCGAGCGCTTCACGAGCCGCGAGGGCGCGACGATGGGGCTGCCGGTCGAGACGGCGCTCGCGGCGACCCGGACGGCGGCGGTGCCGGAAGAGGAGCTCGCGTCGTGGCGGCGAGCCCGCAGCCTGCCGGCGGAGTCGGAGCGCTTCTTCCGCGTCGAGTGGGGCCGCGGCGGCTCGTTCGACCCGTCCTTCGCGATCCTCGTCGCCGTCGACGGCGCGGGACGGCTCGAGACCGAGGCCGGCGTGCTCGACCTCGCCCGCGGCGACACCGTGCTCGTGCCCTTCGGCGCCGGCGCGGGCGAGCTCTCGGCCGGCGTCGAGACGATCCGCTGCCTGCCACCGCGCCCTTGACGGCGCCACGAGAACCTCGTCGGCGCTCGACGCGGAGCGCGTGGTCGTCGGGCTCTAGCGGCCCGAGGCGGCGAGGCGGCGCCGCGAGAGCGCGTCGATCGTGACCGCGAGCAGCAGGATCGCCCCTTCGACCATGTACTTGACGTCGGCCGGCTGGCCGATCAGGTCGAGCCCGTTCGACACGCTGCCGATCACGAGCGCGCCGAGCAGCGCCGACCAGGCGTTGCCGCGGCCGCCGAAGAGGCTCGTACCGCCGATCACCGCCGCCGCGATCGCCTCCAGCAGCAGCGTCCCGCCGCCGGTCTGCGTGCTCGCCGCCTGCAGGCGCCCGGTCGAGATCAGGCCGCCGATCGCCGACAGCGTCCCCGCGAGCGCGAAGACGTAGATGCGGATCCGGGTGACGCCGATGCCCGCGCGGCGCGCGGCCTCGGCGTTGCCGCCGACCGCGTAGATGTAGCGGCCGAACTTCGTCCGCCGCGTCAGCCAGTCGAAGACGACCACCAGCCCGACGAGGACGACGCCGGCGGTCGGCACCCCCGAGGCGTGGTTGAGGACCGCGACGACGCCCAGGCAGATCGCGGCGGTCACGATCGTCTGCGTCACGACCACGATCAGCGGCCGCGCCCGCATGCCGGCACGCCGCCGGCGCGCGTCCTCGAGCAGCCGGCTGCCGGCATAGGCGACGGTCGCGGCGACGGCGAGCACCCAGCCCCACGAGTCGGAGAGGAAGGTGGACGCGATCGCCGTGATGTGCGAGTCGAAGACGTTCAGCGTCCCGGCGCTGCCGAGCACGTGCAGCTGGACGCCGAGCCAGCCGAGCAGCCCCGCGAGCGTGACGACGAACGACGGGACGCCCAGCATCGCGAACCAGGCCCCCTGGAAGGCGCCGATCGCGGCGCCGACGAGCAGCATCGCGATGATCCCCGCCCACCACGGCCAGCTCTTGTCGACGACGAGCACGCCGAGGACGGCCGCCGTCGCGCCGGCGACCGAGCCGACCGAGAGGTCGATCTCGCCGAGCAGCAGCACGAGCACGACGCCGACGGCGATCGTCCCCGTGACGGAGATCTGCAGCACCAGGTTCGAGAGGTTGCGCGCGGTCAGGAAGTGCTGGTCCTGCACCTCGAAGTACGTCCAGATCAGCGCCAGGCCGAGGATCACCGGCACCGCGCCGAGCTCGCCGGAGGCGAGCCGCACGCGCAGGTCGCGGACGGTCGTCGCGGCCGCGGCTCCGAGCCCGCGTCGGCGCAGCTCGTCGGCCGCGTGCTCCGCGACCGTCTGCGTCGTCTCGCTCACGCCGCGGCTCGCGCTCCGGTGATCGCCGCGACGACGTCCTCCGGCGTCGTCTCGTCGTGCTTGAAGGTCGCGACCCGCCGGCCGAGGCGCAGGACGATGATCCGGTCGGCGACCTCGAAGACCTCGTGCAGGTTGTGCGAGATCACGACGACCCCGAGCCCCTGCTCGCGCAGCCGCTTGATCAGCGCCTGCACCTGCTCGGTCTGCGCGATCCCGAGCGCCGCCGTCGGCTCGTCGAGGATCACGACCTTCGAGTTCCACATGACGGCGCGCGAGATCGCGACCGACTGCCGCTGCCCGCCCGAGAGCGCGGCGACCGGCGTGCGCACGCTCCGCACCGTCGTCACGTTCAGCCCGCGCAGCACCTCGAGCGCGCGCTTCTCCATCTCCAGCTCCGAGAGCGGCGCCAGCGGCGCGGCGGCGGCCGTCCGCTCGCGGCCGAGGAACATGTTCTCGACCACGTCGAGGTTGTCGCAGAGCGCCAGATCCTGGTAGACGGTCTCGATCCCGAGCTCGGTCGCGTGGCGCGGCGAGTGGATCTTGACCTCGCGGCCGTCGAAGCGAATCGTCCCCTCGTCCGGCGGCTGCGTTCCCGCGATGATCTTGACGAGCGTCGACTTGCCGGCGCCGTTGTCGCCGACGAGCGCCACCACCTCGGCGGGATGGACCTCGAAGTCGACCTCGCGCAGCGCCTGGACGGCGCCGAAGTGCTTGGAGATCCCCCTCAGCTGGAGGACGGGCGCGGGGGCGGCGCCGTCGCCGCCCCCGTTGCCCGCAGCCGTATCGGTCTGCAACCGTCGCTTCCTACTTGCAGGGGCCGACCTTCGGCATCCCCTTGCAGAGCTGCGCCTTCGTGACGGCGCCGTCCTTGATCTCGAGGTTCATGTTCGCGAGCGTGATGATGTGCGGCGTCACCTTCGCCCACGGGACCTTGACCTTGCCGTTGGACTTCGACGCGCCGTGGAACAGCGACGCCGGCGGCTTCTTGCCCTTGAGCAGCGCGGCCGTGATCTCCGCCGCCTTGCCCGCCTGCTCCCGCAGCGAGCGCCAGACGGTCATCGACTGCTTGCCCTGGAGGATCAGCTGCAGCCCGTTCAGCGTCCCGTCGAGGCCGGTCACCGGCACCTTGCCGGCGAGGTTCTGAGCCTGGAGCGCGGCGATGATGCCGCCGGCCATGCCGTCGTTCGCGGAGAGGACGCCGTCGACGCCGTTGTTGGTCTTGGTCAGGATCTGCTCCATCTCCGACTGCGCCTTCGACGGATCCCAGAGCGGCGTCCAGACGTTCGCGACCTGCTTGCGAAGCCCCTTCTTGAACAGCGGGTTGAGGACGCCCATGTAGCCCTGCGCGAAGAGGTGCGCGTTGTCGTCGATCGGCGAGCCGTTGATGACGGCGATGCGCGCGCCCTTCTTCGTGTGCGCCTTCATCCAGCCGCCCTGCAGCTGGCCGATCCTGACGCCGTCGACCGAGACGTAGTACGCGACCGGGGAGTTCTTGATCAGGCGGTCGTACGCGATCACCGGCACGCCCTGCTTCTTCGCGTCGTTGACGATCACCGCCGCGCCCTTCTGGTCGATCGCGGTGACGACGAGGACCTTCGCCCCCTGGGCGAGCGCGGACTCGGCCTGCGCCTGCTGCTTCGACGCGTCGTTGAGGGCGTTCTCGACCTTGACCTGCGCGGACGGGTAGTCCTTCTTCATCGCGGCGATGAAGAAGGGCCGATCCTGGCTCTCCCAGCGCGCGGTCACGTTCTCCGGCAGCAGGAAGACGACGAGCGGGCCTGCCTTCTTCGTCTGCGTCCGCGCCGGCGTCGCGCCGGCGGCGACGGCGACTGCGAGCGCACCGAGCGCCGCGACCCCGGCGATGGCCGCAAGCTGCAGCTTGCGGCGGCTGTGGGACATCCTCACGAGTTAGCCTCCTTGGGGGTTAGACCCGACTGGCGCACGAATATACCCTAACTGTTCCGCGGTTTCCAAGATGAAAGCCGGAAACATCCAAATCGTTTAAGGGAGCCCATGTTCGAACTCGCAGGCAGTCGCGCCGTCGTCACGGGGACGTCGCAAGGGATCGGAAAGGCGGTCGCGGAGCGGCTGGCGGAGGCCGGCGCGCACGTCGCCGGAATCTACAAGTGGGACCCCGACGGCGCCGAGGACTGCGCCGAGCGGATCCGCGCCGCCGGGCGCGAGGCGATCATGATCGAGGGCGACACGGGCGACCCGGCGCAGGTGGACGCGCTCGCGCGCGCGGCGGTCGACGCGTGGGGCGGAATCGACATCTGGGTCAACAACGCGGCCCGGCTGCTCGTCCATCCCTTCCTCGAGCTGGGCGACGACGACTGGCACGGGCTGCTCGCCGCGAACCTGCACGGCTACTTCTACGGCTGCCGCGCGGCGGCGCGGCAGATGGCAGCGCAGGGCGGCGGCGGCCGGATCGTCAACGTCACCTCGATCGTCAACTTCCAGCCGGTCGCCGAGCTGACCGCGTACGCGACGGCCAAGGGCGCGATCGCGTCGATGACGAAGAGCCTGGGGCTCGAGCTCGCCCCGCACGGGATCCTCGTGAACGCCGTCGCGCCCGGCTCGACCGACACGCCGCTGAACGCGAAGGCCTACACGCCGGAGGTCCGCCGCACCTACGAGTCGCGGATCGCGCTCGGCCGGATCGCGACCGCCGAGGAGATCGCCGACGTCGTCGTCTTCCTCTGCTCGACCGGCTCGCGCTACATGACGGGGCTCGAGATCCTGGTCGACGGGGGCATGGTCATCAACGGCAACGTCGGCCACGTCAGCGGCGGCCACTCGGGCACGTGACGGATCCGCTCGCCCATCTCCCCGGCCCCGGCCGCGCGCGCGTCCTGGCGACGGGCCTCGACCATCCCGAGGGGGTCTGCTGGGAGCCGCGCAGCGGGGCCGTCTACGCCGGCGGCGAGGCGGGGCAGGTCTACCGCGTGCGGCTGGACGACCCCCGGCCCGAGGTCGTCGCGACCGCTCCCGACTTCGTGCTCGGCCTCGCCGCCGACGGCCGCGGCCGGCTCGTCCTCTGCGTGACCGAGCAGCACCCGTCGATCTGCCTCGTCGAGGAGGACGGCTCGGTGCGGACGCTCCTGACCGAGGTGGAGGGCGAGCCGCTGCTCTTCCCCAACTACCCGGCCTTCGCCCCAGACGGCGCGCTCTGGTTCACGGACTCCGGCCCGTGGGGCGAGCACCGCGGCCGCCTCGTCCGGGTCGACCCCGACGGCTCCGCACAGGTCGTCAGCCGCGCCCTCGACCGCTTTCCGAACGGCTGCGCGGTCACCGCGGACGGGCGCTGGCTCTGGGTCGTCGAGTCGCTCGGCCCGACGGTCAGCCGCTTCGACCTCCGCGACGGCGGCGCGCCCGAGCTGCTCGTCACCCTGCACGGGCACGTGCCGGACGGCCTCGCCTTCACCGCCGACGGCGGCTGCGTGATCGCCAACTACCGGCCGGACCGCGTCTACCACCTCGGGCCGGACGGCCGGCTCGAGGTGATCGCGCAGGATCCGCACGGGACGCTCGTCGCGGCGCCGACGAACGCCTGCTTCGTCGGTCCCGGGCTCGACCGGCTCGTGCTCGCGAGCCTGGGCCGCTGGCACCTGACGCTGCTGGACGTCGACCTCGTCGGCCAGCCGCTCCACTATCCGGAGCGCTGGGCCGCGGACGCGATCGGCTAGCCCCAGGCGTCGACGGCGAAGCGGTCGACCGCCGCGCCGTCGAGCTCGAAGCCGAGCCCCGGCCCCTGCGGCACCGGCGCGAAGCCGTCGCGCACCTCGAGCCGGCGGTCGAACAGCTCCATAACGTTGAGGATGCGCGTGTCGGGGAAGACCTCGATCCAGCCGCCGTTCGGCGCAGAGGCGACGCAGTGGACGTGCAGGTCGGCGAACCAGTGCGGCGCCAGCGGCACGTCGAAGGACGCGGCGGTCGCGGCGATCCGGCGCCACTCCGTGATGCCGCCGACGACGGCGGCGTCGGCCTGGATCACGTCGACCGCGCGCTCGCGCAGCAGCTGCGCGAAACCCCAGCGGGTTGCCTCGATCTCGCCCGTCGCGATCCGCGTGTCGAGCTTCTCGCCGAGCCGGCGGTGGCCCTCGACGTCGTCGGGCGAGAGCGGCTCCTCGATCCACTCGATGCCGAACTCCTCGAAGCGGCGGATCGCCTCGAGCGCGGTGCGCCAGTCGCGCCAGGCGTTGTTGGCGTCGAGCATCAGCCGCGGCCCGTCGCCGACCGTCCGCCGGAACGCCGCGAGCCGCTTGACGTCGACCTCCAGCGGGACGCCGCCGACCTTCAGCTTCATCGCCGTGTAGCCCGCCTCGGCCCAGCCGGAGGCCTCCTCCTCGACCTCGAGCTCCGCGTCGCGGTCCTCGTAGTAGTAGCCGCCGCTCGCATAGGCGGGAACCGGATCCTGGTAGACGCCGAGCAGCCGCGCGAGCGGCAGGCCGAGCAGCCGCGCCTTCAGGTCCCAGAGCGCGACGTCGACCGTCGAGAGCGCGCGGACGACGGCGCCGCGGCGGCCCTGCAGGATCGTGTCGTAGTAGGCCTCGTCCCAGAGCCGCTCGTTCTCGTGGACGTCCTGGCCGGCGTAGCGCGGCGCGAGCAGCGCCCGCACGGCAGCCGTCACGGTCGCGCCGCCGAGGCACCAGCCGAAGCCGGTCGTACCGTCCTCGGCGCGGAGTCGGGTCAGCGTATAGTGGCGGTTCGGCAGCGCGCGCCGCGAGATCCGCGTCGGGCGCCCGAGCGGGACGACGACGGTGCGCGCCTCGACCGCGGCGATCCGCACCTAGATGCCTTCGGCCCTGATCGCGATCGTCTTCACGCGCGTGTAGAAGGCGAACGCCTCCGTCCCCTGCTCCTTGAAGGGCGAGCCCGAGTCCTTGAAGCCGCCGAACGGCATGTGGACGTCCCAGCCCGCGGTCGGCAGGTTGACGGCGACGCAGCCGACGTCGACGCCGGCGGCGAAGCGGTGCGCGGCCTCGAGGTCGCGGGTGAAGATCGAGGCGGAGAGGCCGTAGCGCGAGCCGTTGACGAGCTCGATCGCGCGCTCGACCGAGTCGACCGGCATCAGGGCGACGACCGGCGCGAACAGCTCCTCCCGCCAGGCCTCGTTCTGCTCGTCGACGTCGCGCAGGACGGTCGGCTGCAGGAACCAGCCGTGGCCGAGCGGCCCGTCGGCGAGCCGCGTGCCGCCGTAGGCGACGTCGGCGCCGCCGGCGCGGGCGCGCTCGAGCGACGCGAGCACCGCTTCGAGCCTGCTCTCCGCGACCAGCGGGCCCATCTGGCTCGCCTCGTCGAGGCCGTGGCCGACGCGGATCTCGCCGACCCGCTGCGCCAGCCGCTCCGCCAGCTCGTCGTAGCGGCCCGACTCGACGAGCACGCGGCTCGTCGCCGTGCAGCGCTGGCCTGCCTGGACGAACGCGCCGGTCGCGAGCGCGTCGACGACGACGTCGGGGTTCGCGTCCGCGAGCACGACGGCGGCGTTCTTGCCGCCCATCTCGGTCTGCAGCGGGATGTTGCGGCCGGCGAGCTGCCGGTGGATCTCACGGCCGACCTCGGTCGAGCCGGTGAACGTGAGCGCGTCGTAGCCCCCCGCGGCGACGAGCGCGCGCGAGACCGCGTCGTCGGGGCCGGTGACGATCTCCAGCACGCCTTCCGGCAGCCCCGCGTCGGCGAGCGCGCGCGCGAGGTGCAGCGCCGAGAGCGGCGACTCCGGCGCCGGCTTGAGCACGACGGTGTTGCCGGCGACGAGCGCCGGGCAGAGCTTGCGCGCCGGCGTGATCACCGGGTCGTTCCAGGGCGCGATCGCGAGCACGACGCCGCGCGGCTCGCGCACCGCGCGCGCCTCCGCGCCCGGCCGCGCGTCGGGGAGCAGCTCGCCGATCGGCCGCCGGCCGAAGGAGGCGTAGTACTCGAGGAACTCGGCGCTCTTGCCGACCTCGCCGCGCGCCTCGGAGATCAGCTTGCCCATCTCCCGCGTCACGTCGCGCGCGATCTCGTCGCGGCGCGCGCGGACGAGCTCGCCGGCACGGCGCAGGATCTCGCCGCGCTCGACGATCGACGTCCGCCGCCAGCCCGCCAGCGCGTCGCGGGCCCGCGCGAGCGCCCGCTCCGCGTCGGCCGCGTCCATCGCCGGCACCTCGCCGACGACCTCGCGCGCGTCCGCCGGGTTCCGGATCTCGAAGGTCGAGCTCACGCTGTCTCCAGCGCGCCGGCGAGATCGCCCTCGAGGAAGTGCCGGTAGAGCGCGAGCAGCCGGTCGCGCTCGAACGGCACCGGGTTGTTCGGGCGCGGATACTTCGCGATCACGTCGTCGACCATCTCCGGCAGGTCGCCCTCGGCGATCCCGACGTCCGCGAGCGAGGCCGGCATCCCGAGCTCGCCGGCGAGCTCGTGCAGCCAGGTCGCGAACGACGACTCCTCGACGCCGGCCGTGCGCGCGAGCAGCCGTACCTGCTCGGGCGCGGCGGGCGCGTCGTAGGCGATGCAGTAGGGGAGCGCCATCGCCGTCGTGACCCCGTGCGGCAGGTGCGTCCGCGTCGCGATCGTGTACGCGATCGAGTGTCCGAGCAGCGTCGAGGCGTTGATGCTGAGCCCGGCGAAGTAGGCGGCGTAGAGCATCGCGCGCCGCGCGGGCAGGCTCGACCCGTCCTCGACCGCGGCCGGCAGCCAGCGGGCGATCGTCGACACCGCCGCGAGCGCGTTCAGCGTCGTCACCGGCGTCGCCCACGTCGAGAGGCTCGCCTCGACGGCGTGCGCGAGCGCGTCCATGCCGCTGGCGGCCGTCGTCGTCGCGGGGCAGCTGACGGTCAGCAGCGGATCGAGCAGCGCGAGCGTCGGCGAGAGCAGCGGCGTGCCGACGACGAACTTGCGCCCCTCGTGCGTGACGATCGTGTTCTTCGAGGCCTCGGCGCCGGTGCCCGCCGTCGTCGGCACGAGCGCGAACGGGAGCGCCCGGCGCTCGACCGCCCGACGCGCGCGCAGGTAGTCCTCGACCGGGCCGTCGTTCGTCGCGAGGCCGGCCGCCAGCTTCGCCACGTCCATCGCGCTGCCGCCGCCGATCCCGACGACGGCGACGTACGGCTCCGCGCGCACGGCCTCGACGATCCGGTCGGCCCCTGCGAGGTCGGGCTCGCCGGCGATCTCGGTGTAGAGCACCGCGTCGTAGCCGGCGCCGGCGAGCGTCGCCGCGACCGCCTCCGTGACCCCGAGGCGGGCAAGCACCGCGTCCGCGGCGACGAGCACCGGCCCCGCGTCGACGTCGAGGCCGGCGAGCGCCGGCCCGAGCCGCTCGAGCGACCCGTCGCCGGTGAGCAGCTGCTGCGGGACGGCGATGTGTCCGCCCGCGCTGCCTGCGAAGAGGACGTCGGCGTCGTGGCGACGGCCTGTCGATGCCGAGCCCGTCATGGCGAGTCAAGGCTACAGAAGCGGCGTCGCCGGACGCGCCGGTTGCCTCCGCCGCCCGCTCAGCCCGCGCGACGCACGACGGTGATCCCCCACGCCGCTCCGGAGGCGAAGAGCGCGTCGGCGTCGACCTCGTCCGCCCAGCCGATGAAGTGCCGCTCCAGCTGCTCCCCGGTCGACCCGTAGACCGCCCGCCGAGCCGGCGCCCGCCGCTCGTCGCGCTCCCCGCGCTCGAGCGCCGCGAGCCGCTCCTCGACCGCCGATCCTTCCGCGTAGCCCTTTCCCATGCCTCGTAGTATGCGCCGTGCGGGCCGGTAGCTCAGCTGGTAGAGCAGGGGACTTTTAATCCCAAGGTCGCAGGTTCGAGACCTGCCCGGCCCATCGGTTGACGCGCCGAATCGGCGCGTGGTAAGCCTGCCGTATCGGCAACGGGAGTGCGGTGGACGGGTCCGACGACATCGTTGCTGCGGCCGGCACGAGAGCTCGCCTGCGCGAGCCGGGACGGCTGTCGCCGAGCCGCGCCGGGGGCGGCGAGCGCGAGCAGACGCGCACGCGGGTCGACAGCGAGCTCGCTCCGGGGCGGGAGCTTCGGCGCGTGCTGGCGCGCCGTGCGGCGCCGGCGCTCGTGCACGACGTTCTCCGCTCGCCGGGCCGACCGCTCGAGCCGGGAGTCCGCGCCGGATTCGAGCACGCCTACGGCAGCGACCTTTCCGGCGTCCGCGTGCACGACGACCGGGACGCCGCCCGCTCCGCGCGCGCTGTCGAGGCGCGTGCGTACGCCGTCGGCCGCGACGTCGTCCTCTCCGAGCCCGAGTCGGAGGCGGATCGCGGGCTCCTCGCGCACGAGCTCGCGCACGTCGTCCAGCAACGGGGAATGCGGCCGTCCACCGAGGAGCCGCTGCAGATCGGGGACGCCGACGCCCCCGTCGAGGCCGAGGCGGAGCAGGCGGCCGCGGCGGCGCTGAGGGGCGAGCGGGCGCAGACGTCCCCCGACGCGGACCGGAGCCTCCGGCGCCAGCACCCGCACCGCCGCCACCGGCCCGCGCACGCCGCGACGGTCGAGCCCGACAACGACCCCTTCGGCCTCCACGCTCCCTGGGTGACGCTCGACCAGCTCCTGCGGCTCTACGTGACGAGCGAGGACACCTATCGCCTGAGCGGCCCGGTCCCGTATCGCGACTGGGTCTACAGCCGCGACTGGATCCGAGGGCAGGGCAACGACCTGATCGAGAGCGTGATCCGCGACCACCTGAACGCGCTGCTCGAGAGCGGGCATCGCGACGCGCTCCAGGCGGCCCTGGCGTCGCTGGCGGACGGCGGCGCGATCGTCGGCGACCAGGACCGCAAGGGCCACCTGCGCGACCTCGTCCGCGACGTCGCGCGCGACACGCCCGGCGTGCCGCACCTGTCGCAGGGCGAGCACGACGAGCTGCTCGCAGAGACGCGAGGGCGGATCCACGACGCGCTGACCGCGTTCGGCTACGCGGCGCAGGCGGAGAAGGGCGCGATCAAGGCCGAGCTCGCCGAGCAGGCGGAGATGATGTCGCTGATCCTCGAGATCGGCTTCAGCTTCGTCGCGCCGTTCCTCGGCAAGGCCCTCGGCAAGGGGTTCGAGAAGCTCACCGAGGTCAAGGGGCTCAGCAAGGGGTTCCGCGAGGCCGCGAAGAAGGTCCTGACGGAGCAGCGCGCCGAGACGGTCGTCGAGGACGTGCTGAAGGCCGGAATCGCCAAGGTCAAGTCCGCGTGGCCGGAGGTGCACGGGCAGTCGGAGGCGGAGGGCTTCGTCGACTACCTCTTCAAGGGGTCGGCGGTCGAGACCGACGAGGCCGTGAAGGCGCTGGCGGACAAGACGGACGTCGAGATCGCCGCCGTCTACGCGTACTTCGACCCCGAGCAGCACGGCTACGACTACTACCTGGCGCAGATCAAGGAGAAGGTCGAGACCTTCGAGCGGACGGTGGAGGCGATCGGCTTCATCCCCGGAATGCCCGACCCCTACGGCGGCGGCAGCCCGGCCACCTTCGTGGAGGCGAGCTGGATCGACGTGGACGGGCGGCGCCGGCTCGCGATCGTGATCTCGACGCCCGCCTGGGGCTACGACTACGAGTGGCTGCGCTGGGTTCCGGACGAGATGGCCGGGATGGTGATCGAGAAGCAGCAGGCCGAGTTCCACCGGGGCCCGGTGAGCGTCGCCCCGGGCCGCCTGCTCGTCCCCGGCGACGACCAGGCGCAGTTCCACGCGGCGCCCTAGCCGCGTACCGGCACGGCCGTCACGACGATGTTGTCGCGGTAGTGGCCGGTGGCGGCGTCGAACGGCCCGCCGCAGGTGACGAGCACGAGCCGCGGCGGGCCGCCGGTCGCGAAGACGTCGAGCGGCAGGTCGCTCTTCGCGTAGCTGCGGACGGCGGTGACGCGATAGGCGACGCGCCGGCCGCCGGCGGTGACGAGCCGGACGAGCATGCGAGGCCGGGCGCCTGCGAGCCGGAAGAAGGCGCCGGCGCCCGCGCGGGCGCTGTCGACGTGGCCGGCGACGAGGATCGTGCCGTGCGGGTCGCCGGGCGCGCTCCCGTCGCGCCACCAGCCGACGCGGTGGACGTCCTCGGGGATGCCGAGGACGCCGTCGGCGAGGTCGATCGCGGACGGGAGGACCGGCGCGTCGATGCCGAGCCCGGCGATCGCGATCCGGACGGGGGTGTCGGCGCCGGCCTTCGCGGCTGCGGCGTAGACGGCGGTGTCGCCGCGACCGGTCACGATCTGCGGCGCGGCGAGCGCCGTCTCCGTCCCGACGGGGCAGGGCGTCGTCGTGCCGGCGACGAGCGGCGTTCCGATCAGGCGCTCGCGGTAGGCGTAGAAGCCGGCGCGATCGACCTTCACCTCGGGAGAGCGGGTCGTGCCGTTGCCCGAGATCGCGATGCGGCCGTGCCAGCGCAGGCGCCGGTAGACGCAGCGGATCGAGCCGCGCGAGGCGAAGGGGCCGAAGAGCTCGACCTCGACCGCCGCGGGCGTAGCGCCGAGGCTCTCGACCCGGATGCGGTCGGAGACGAGCGATCCCGGCCGAACGAGCTCGGCGGAGGCGCGCGTCGCGAGAACGGGGCGGGCATGGACGAAGGTCGTCTCCTGCCGCTCGCCGCACGGGGTGACGAAGGCGCTGATCTGCGGCCCGGCGGCGATCGTCTCCTGGAAGGCGTAGTAGCCGGCGCGGTCGAGCGGCACCTGCGGCGTCGTGATCGCGCCGTTGCCGTGGGCGACGATCGTCCCCGTCCAGTGAGGGACGCCCGAGCAGGCGATCGCGCCGCGGCTCGCGAAAGGCCCCCAGAGCGCGACGTGGACCGTGACCGTCGAGCCGCCGACGCCGCTGACGTCGACGGTGACGCTGATCGCGCCGCCGGGCGCGGTGGTCTGCGCGCTCGCATGGGTCGCGAGCCGCGGCGCCGCGTGGACGTCCGCGCGCGTGGTCGTGCCGGTAACCGCCTGCGCCGACGGCACCGCGAGCCGTTGCCCGTTCGCGCGCGCAGCCGGCGCCGTCGGCGCGAACACCCGCAGCCGCGGCGCCGCCAGCGGCCCCGTCCGCACGCGCAGGCGCAGGCCGGCGGTCGTCGTCGGCGTCAGCCGCACCCGCGCCACGCCGGCGGCATCGGCGCGCAGACGAGCCGCCGCGCCGTCCGCGCCGTCGACCGCGAGGCCGAGGCGCACGTACGGGAGCGGCTTCCCGCGTGCCGAGAGGACGCGGATCGCCGCGGTCGCGGGCCGCTCGACGAGCAGCCGCGAAGGCAGTCGCACCGAGACGCGGTACGGGCCGTGGTAGCGGGCGCTGTCGCGCGCCACCTGCCGGTAGAGCGCCGCGACGCCGTGGCCGACCGCCGCGGGATCGACCTCGCCCGGTCTCGCGTCGCCCATCATCGCGTGGACGTACAGCATCACCGCCGCCTGCCGCACCGGATCGTGGCTGCGGCCGTAGCGCCAGATCGCATAGCCGATCCGCCGCTGCCGCTCGAGCGAGACGCGAATCCCGTCGCGGTTCCGGAGCGCGGCGAGCTGCCGCCGGTAGCGATAGGCGCGCGACGCGTACCAGAAGCGCAGGTCGAGGCAGAACACGTGCGACGCCCCGGGCAGCACGGCGTGGTAGTCGCCGAACCAGCGCAGCCCGTACCGGTACGAGCCGTAGAAGCCGACCCCGGCCGTGCCGCAGCTGTCGCGACCCGCGCGCGCGCAGGGATCGTGGGGATCCGGCGGCGTGGCCGCGGACGCGAGCCCGGGAGCGACCAGGAACGCGACCAGCGAGACGGCGGTTGCGAGGCGCCGGCTCGTCATCCGCGCGCCTCGCCGAGCAGCGGCAACGGGTCGACGGCCGCGCCGCGGACGCGGACCTCGAAGTGCAGGTGCGGCCCCGTCGCGTCGCCGGTGGCCCCGACGCGACCGACGACCGCCCCCGCCGCCACGCGCTCGCCGAGCCGGACTCGAACCGTCTCCAGGTGCGCGTAGAGCGTCCGGATGCCGCCGCCGTCCGCGATCGTGACCAGGAGTCCCCAGCCGTCGCGGCCGCCGCTCCAGACGACGCGCCCGGGAGCGGCCGCCTCGACCGGCGTCCCCGCGGGCGCCAGGAGGTCGATGCCGGCATGGAAGCGGTCGCCGCGGGGCGCGAAGCCGTCGCCGAGCCGGGCGTCCACCGGCCAGCGGAGCCGGACCCGCGGCAGGGCCGGCCGCTCGCGCAGGGCCGCGAGCGTCCGCGGGCCGATCACGCCGTCGACGCGCAGCCGACGTTCGCGCTGGAAGCGGCGCACCGCTCCGGCCACGTGCGGGCCGAAGCAGCCGTCGAAGGCTCCGGAAGGATAGCCGTCCCAGGCGAGCGCGAACTGCACCTCGGCGACGTCCCAGCCGCGGTCGCCGATCCGCAGGAGCCTCGTTCCGGGCCGGTGCCGGGCGAAGGCGCCGAGCGCCCACCGCGTGCGCGGGCCGACGATCCCGTCGACGGCGAGGCCGTCCCGGGCCTGCAGCCGCCGCACCGCGGCGCGCGTCCGCGGCCCCGCCACGCCGTCGACGGCGCCCGTGTAGACGCCCTCGCGAACGAGGGCGATCTGGAGTGCCGCCACCGCTGGCCCATCCGCCGCGTCCGCCCCCACAACCGGCCACACCAGCAGCAGCGCCGAGAGCGCTGCCACCTTCCGATAGAACACGACCCGGTGGACTTCGCGCCGCGCCGCCGCCTCCCTCCTACGGGGAGATAGAGATGCCCCGACTGCAGCCGCCGCCGCCCTGGGGTAGGGTTGCTCGCGGTCGCACGGAACGCATGAGCGACCGTCGGGGGATCAGCGTGAGTGCTTTCGACGCACAGCAGCGCGCGTTCGTGTTCGTCGTCCAGCCGGCGACATCGGCGGCGGCGGCCGCCGCGACGGCGGCGACCGGTCTCGCGGCGCCGGACGGGCACCGGCTTCTGCTCTACGCGGCGGCAGGCTACCTGCTCGCGAGCGCCGGCCTGTCGGCGCTCCTGGCCTGGCGGCTGTCGCCCACGCTCGCGATCCGCGCCGCGCTGCTGCTCGACGTCGCCGCGGTCGCGGCCGTCGGCAGCGGGCTCGACGCGCCCTATCGGGTCGCCGCCGTGGAGGTCTGGCCGATCGCAGCGAGCGCGGTGGTGCTCGGCGGCGCCGACACGGCCGCGCTCGTGGGGCTCTCGCTGATCGCCACGGCAGTGGCTGCCGCGGCCGCCGGCGGCTCGATCGAGCCGCGATTGCTCGCGGCGACCGAGCTCGGACTGGCGCTGCTCGGGCTGGCGCTCTCCGCGGCGATGCGGCCGGCGCGCCGGGCGCAGGCGGCGCTCGCGGAGCGGAGCGCGCAGGACGCGGCCGCGCTTGCGATCAGCGAGCGAATCCGCGTCTCGCTCGCGCTCGAGGCCGTCTTGCGAACGACCGTGAACGAGCTCGGCCGCCAGCTCGACGCCGCCGCCTGCTCGCTCAGGCTCGCCGCGCTCGACGACGCGGACGGAGCCGCCTACGAATGGGAGCGACCGGACCGCGTGGGCGCGCGCGGGGCGGCGGCCGCGTTCGCGCTCGCGACGCTCGAGCAGGGAGAGCCGGTGCTGCTCGCAGAGCTCGAGGGCCGTGACGCGAACGTGCAGGATCCGGGGCAGCGGCGGCTCGCCGCGGCCGGCCTGGCCGCGGCGCTCGGCTACCCGCTCCGCTGGGGCGAGCGGACGATCGCAGCGGTCGGGCTCGTCAGCGACCACCCCCGCGCCTGGGAACGCGAAGCCGTCCCGCTGCTCGACCGGCTCGCCCCCCAGCTTGCCGCCGCGCTCGCTCAGGCGGAGGCCTACGAGAAGCAGCAGCGCACGATCGCCACGCTCGAGGAGTTCAACGAGCAGCGCCAGCAGCTCGTCGCCGCGGTCTCGCACGAGCTGCGCACACCGGTGACCGCGACCCTCGGCTTCCTCGAGACGCTCCTGTCGCGCCGGGAGCTGAGCGAGCAGGACCGACGCCGCTTCCTGCACGAGGCGGCCGCCGGTGCGCGCCGGCTCGCCCGGCTCGTCGACGACCTGCTCGTGCTCACGCGCACCGAGCGGCGGACGCTGCCGCTGGTGCGCGAGCGCGTCGAGCCCCAGCGGCTGCTCGAGCAGGCGCTCAGCGGCCTGATCGTCCCCGCCGAGCGAACCGTCAGCTTCCGCAGCGACGAGAACTGCGCCGTCGCCGGCGATCCGGACCGGTTGCTGCAGGTGCTCAGCAACCTGCTCTCGAACGCGCTCGTCCACGGCCAGGGCGAGATCACCGTCTCCTGCACGCGCGACGGCGGGCGCGTCCGGATCGAGGTCGCCGACGAAGGCCCCGGCATCCCGAGCGCGGAGGCCGAGCAGCTGTTCGTCCCGTTCGCGCGCTTCGGCGCCAACGAGGGCACCGGCCTCGGCCTCGCGATCTCGCGCGGCCTCGCCGAGGCGCACGCCGGCAGCCTCGAGTACCGGTCGCGGGGCCCGCACCAGCACGCATTCGTGCTCGAGCTGCCGGCGGCCGACCAGCTCCAACGCGTGCGCGTCACCGCCTGAAGGCCACGCGCCGGGATCGACATAGGAAGCCGTCCGGCCGGCGTCGAATACTCCGGGAGATGGAGTTGACGGCGCGACGCGGCCGTTGCCGCGGGTAGGGGTCGACGACGGTGCAGTGCGCGGCTGCCCGGGCGGCAGCTGGCCTCCACGTCCGCTCGCGAGCCGGTGCGACAAGCTGCGGCTGCAGCTCGCCGAGGTCGGCTGCTCGCTGACGCGCACCGACGACGGGGTGCGCGCGGCCTTCGCGCTCGCGGCCGCCTACCGCGGCGAGCAGGCGGTCGCGCTCGGGTTCGCCGGCATCGGCGGCGTCCGCGAGGGGGCGACCGCGAAGCTGCTGCAGGAGGCCGCCTGGCTGCTGCAGCCGTGGGGACGCGAGGGCCGGATCGAGCTGCGCGGGCTGCGGCCGTCGGTGCGGCGCGCGCTCCTCTGCTGGGTCGCGGCGCGGCGGGATCTCGCGCTCGTCGTCGCCGCGCGGCGTGCGATCGTGCTCGCGCCGGCCGACCCGGGCGGCGTCGTCGAGGAGATCGGCGGCAACCGGCGGCGGATGCTGCTGCTCGCCGCGCGCGACGGCGAGCACTGCGTCTGGTGCCGCAAGCCGCTCACCCATCGCAGCGCCGACGCGACCGTCGACCACGTGCGCTGCCGCTGCGACGGCGGCGGCAACGGGCTCGAGAACCTCGTCCTCGCCTGCGCCGGCTGCAACCACCGCCGCTCGAACTTGCCCGCCGAGGACTGGCTCGCGCGCTGCCTGGCCGACGGCGCCGAGGTCGACGTCGACGCGGTCGCGGCCGCGATCCGCCGCGCCGGCCGCTACCACCGCCGGCGCGCCCGCCGCGCCCTGCTTCCCGCCTGGGCCGAGCGCGCAGCGGCCTAACCGGTGTTCCGGAGCGCGGCCGCGATCCCCGCGATCGAGCGCAGCAGCGGCCGCAGCGCCGCCGGATCGCCCGCACGATGGCGCCGCAGCAGCTCGACCTGCAGCGCGTTCATCGGGTCGACGTACGGATTCCGGAGCCGGACGGAGCGCTGCAGCTGCGGCTGCCGGTCGAGCAGCTCGCGCGACTCGACGATCGCGAGCACCGCCTCGACGGTGCGCGCGTGCTCCTCCTCGATCGGCGCGAAGAGGGCAGGCTCCGGCACGAGGCTCAGGTACTCGCGCGCGATCCGCATGCTCGACTTGGCGAGCGCCGACTCGAGGTTGTCGACGAGCGCGCGGAAGAACGGCCAGCCGGCGTAGAGCCGCCGCAGCTCGGCGAGATCGCGGGCGGCGAGCGCGGTGCCGGCGCCGTACCAGGCCGGCAGCAGGCAGCGGTTCTGCGTCCACGCGAACACCCACGGGATCGCGCGCAGCGACTCGAGCTCGGCCGAGCCGGCCGCCTCGGGACGCGTCACCGGCCGCGAGCCGATCTCGAGGTGGGCGAGCTCGTCCAGCGGCGTGAAGCTGCGGAAGAAGGAGACGAAGCCCGGCAGCTCCCAGACGAGCGCGCGATAGGCGCGGTGCGCGTCGGCGGCGAGCGCGTCCATCAGCGCGCGCGCTCCGTCGGGCGGCGCCGGCGCGAGGGCGGGGAACGCGGTCGAGAGCGTCGCCGCCGCGGCGGCCTCGAGGTTCCGGTAGGCGAGCCCCGGCAGGCCGTACTTGAACGAGATCGTCTCGCCCTGCTCGGTCAGCTTCAGCCGCCCCGCGGTCGCGTGCGGCGGCTGCGCGAGGATCGCCGCCCAGGTCGGGCCGCCGCCGCGGCCGGTCGAGCCGCCGCGCCCGTGGAAGACCGTGAGGCGGACGCCGCGCTCGACGCAGAGCCGGGCGAGCCGCTCCTGCGCGCGGTAGATCTCCCAGTTGGCGGCGAGGTAGCCGCCGTCCTTGCCGGAGTCGGAGTAGCCGACCATCACCTCGAGCTCGCGTCGCGGCTCCCGTTCGAGGTGCGCGGCGACGACCGCGTCGGCCGCGCGGAGGTCGGCGATCGTCTCGAAGAGCGGCACGACCTCGACGGCGAGCCCGACCGCGCACGCGAGCTCCTGTGCGGCGGCGAGGTCGGCCGCGGAGCTCGTCATCGAGACGATCAGCCGGTCGAGCGCGACCGCCCCGTGCCGCCGCTGCAGCCGCGCCGCCGCCGCGAGCGTCTCCAGGAGGCGCGGCTCCCGCTCGCGCACCGCGCGCGCATGCGTCCGCAGGTCGAGCTTGGCGAGATGGAGGCCGAAGACCTCGACCCGGCGACGGAGCGCGGCGAGGCCGCCGTCGGCGATCCGCGCGCCGCGGTGGGCGCGCAGCGAGGCGTCGAGCAGGTCGAGCTCCGCCAGCAGCTCGTCGGCCGAGGCGAACGCGTCCTCGCCGAGCCGCTGCCAGATCGAGGTCAGGCGGCGGCGGTACGGCTCGTCGACGTTCTGCTCCTGCGGCACGTCCGCGACCGCGCCGACCGCGGGGTCGACCTCGACGAGCTCCGACGAGATCCCCCAGGCGCGTGCGAGCTCGCGCACCTCGTGCCGCAGCAGCTCGCGGGCGAGCGCGCGCGCCTGCCCGAGCGCGGCCTCGACCGTCGCGGCGCCGGTGTGCGGGTTGCCGTCGAGGTCGCCGCCGATCCAGCTGCCGAAGCGGAGCGGCGCCGTCGCGACGCCGGGAACGAGCGCGCGCAGCTCCGCGAGCACGCGCGGCGCGGCCTCCCAGAGGCTCGCCTCGAAGAACCAGAGGCCGTGCCGGATCTCGTCGGCGACGCGCGGCCGCCGCGAGCGCACCTCGTCGCTCTGCCAGAGGATCGTCACCTCCTCGGCGAGGTCGCGGCGGGCGCGGCCGGCGGCGGACGGCGGCAGGTCGGGGTCGTCGAGCTCGCGCAGGAGCGCGGCGATCCGCCGGTGCGCGCGGAGGGTGCCGCGGCGCGTCGCCTCGGTCGGGTGCGCGGTCAGGACGAGCTCGACCGAGAGCGCGCCGGCCGCGGCGGCGAGCTCGTCGGCGCCGACTCCCGCCCGCTCGAGCCGCGCGACGGCGTCGGCGAGCGACTCGCGCGGCACGCGGCCCTCGTGCTCGTAGGCGCGCCGGCGGCGCAGACGGTGGTGCTGCTCGGCGATGTTCGCGAG
The DNA here is from genome assembly GCA_035708405.1 of Gaiellaceae bacterium. Classification (GTDB taxonomy): domain Bacteria; phylum Actinomycetota; class Thermoleophilia; order Gaiellales; family Gaiellaceae; genus DASSSQ01. The sequence continues at coordinate 11,069 of DASSSQ010000075.1, read as the reverse complement.
CTGGAAGTAGACCCCGAAGGCACGGAGGACGAGCGCCTGCCGGTCGAGGTCGAGGGCGGAGACGACCGCGGCGAGCTCGCCGCCGGCCGTCGTGTCGCCCTGCCGTCCGGCGCGTGCGAGATGCCGGATCCGCTCCTCGAGCTCGAGCAGCTCCTCTCCCTCCTGCTCGACCAGCACCCGGCCGAGGATCTCGCCGAGCAGGCGCACGTTCCCGCGGAGCGCGTCCTCCGGGCGGGCCATCTACAGGAGGACGAGCCGGTTGCGGTGCACGAGCTCGGTGTCGCGGCGGCGGTCGAGGATCTCGGCGGAGTCGACCGAGCTGATCCCGCGCGCGCACGGGCTGCCGTCGGGGGCGAGGATCTCGACGCCGTCGCCCGCGGCGAACTCGGTGTCCCACGAGACGACGCCGACGGCGAGCAGGCTGGCGCCGCGGCGGGTCAGGGCGAGGTGCGCGCCCTCGTCGATCCGAACGCGCGCGGCGATCCGCTTGCCGAGCCGGAGCCAGAGCTTGAACGCGGGCTGGGAGCCGTCGTCGGCGGCGAAGCGGGTGCCGCGCGGCTCGCCCGCCGCGAGCGCCGTGAGGACGCCGTCGGCGGTGCCGGAGGCGATCGCCGCCGCGACGCCGCCCGCCGAGGCGAGCTCGGCGGCGCCGACCTTGCTCGCCATCCCGCCCGTGCCGGTCGCGGTGGCGGCGCCGAAGGTCGCGGTGCGCGCGGCCGCGCCGTCGGCGATCAGCGTCCCGCCCGGCGCCGTCAGCACGCCCTCCGCCGAGGTCAGCAGGACGAGCAGCCGCGCGCGGCAGAGCACCGCCACGTGCGCCGCAAGCATGTCGTTGTCGCCGAAGCCGATCTCGTCGGTCGCCGTCGCGTCGTTCTCGTTCACGACCGGCACGACGCGGAGCGAGAAGAGCTCGCCGAGCGCGTTGCGGACGTTGACGTAGGCGCGGCGGTCGGCGGTCTCGGCGGCGGTCAGGAGCACCTGCGCGGCGGTCGCGCCGGCGGCGGCGAGGGCGTCGTCCCAGGCGCGCTGCAGCGCCGCCTGGCCGAGCGCGGAGGCCGCCTGCAGCCGCGGCAGGCGGCGCGGGCGGCGCGCGAGGCCCATCCGTGCGAGCCCGAGCGCGATCGCGCCGGAGGAGACGACGCAGACCGGCGTGCCCGCGCCGACGAGCGCCGCGATCTCGCGCGCCCGCGGCGCGAGCACGTCCGCGCGCGGGCGGCCGTCCTCGCCGACGACGAGGCTCGAGCCGAGCTTGACGACGACCGGCCGCCTCATCGGTGTTGCGTCCCGTCGCCCATGACGCGGTACTGGCGCAGCCACAGGTCGCGGTAGGTGACCGGGCCGCGCGGGCCGGGGCTCCGGCCGACCTCGATCCCCGTCTCGGGCGCGCCGGTGAGCGCGAAGCCGTCGGCGAAGCGGGTCGGCGCGTGCCAGAAGGCGGCGGTGCCGCGGTAGCCGTCGAGGAACGCGCGCGCCGCCTCGGCGTCCTCGCTGACGATCCCGGCGGCGAGGCCCGAGGTCTCGCGGTTCGCGATCCGCAGCGCCTCCTCGACGCCGGCGACCGCGGCGACGCTGACCGTCGCGACGCGCTCCGGCTCGTTCGCCCACTCGCGGCCGCGCTCGCCGGTTGCCTCGACGCCGAGCCCGGCGAGCAGCGGCGCCGGGTCGATCCCGCGGTCGACGAGCAGCAGGTTGAGCCGGTTGCAGACGCCGAGCCGGTCGAGGCTCGCCGCGACGACCGCGCGCGCCCTCGCGAGGTCGGCGGCCGCGTGGACGTAGAGGACGCCGCCGCCCTCGGCGTGGGCGAGCGTGCGGACGCCGTGCTCGGCCGCCACGCGCTGCAGCGCGGCGGTCGTCTCGCCGCTGCCGCGCAGGATCACGAGCGGGACGAGGCCGGGCAGCGAGCAGAGCGCGCGGGCGCCCTCGCGGTCGGCGGTGCGGACGAGCCCGATCGCGGCCGGCGGCAGCCCCGCCCGCCCGAGCGCGGGCCGGAGCACGTCGTCGACGAGCGCCGTCACCGTGCGCAGCGCCGCGCCGCCGGTGCGGAGGACGCCGGCGTTGCGGCTCTTCAGCAGTTGCGCGGCGACGTCGACGGCGACGTTCGGGCGCGCCTCGAAGTTCGCGCCGACGACGCCGATCGGGATCCGCCGCTCCGAGACGCGCAGGCCGCTGGCGAGCGTCCACGACGCGACCTCGCGCTCGAGCGGCGGCAGCGCGGCCGTCGCCGCGAGCTGCTCCCGCATCGCGTCGAGCCGCGCCGCGTCGAGCCGCAGCCGGTCGAGCGCGCCCGCGTCGAGCCCGGTCGCGGCCGCGACGTCCTCCGCGTTGGCGGCGAGCACGGCCTCCGCCCGCGCGCCGAGCAGCTCCGCGGCCGCCCCGAGCGCCGCCGTCGCGCCCTCGTCGGTCAGCGCCGCGGCCGCATCCGCCGCGGCCGTCGCCTCTGCCTCGACGAGCTCCCTAACGCTCACGCAGCCAGGCGTCGACCGCGCGCGCGCAGCGGCGACCCTCGTCGATCGCCCAGACGATCAGCGACTGCCCGCGCCGCGCGTCGCCCGCCGCGAAGACGCCGTCGACCGAGGTCGCGTAGCGCGGCGCGGCCGCGTTCCCGCGCGCGTCGCGCTCGACGCCGAACGCGTCGAGGAGCGCGGGCTCGGGCCCGACGAAGCCCATCGCGAGCAGGACGAGGTCGGCCGGCCGCGACTCCTCCGTCCCCGCGATCGGCTCGAACGGCGGCACGCCGTTGTTCCCGACCCAGTGGATCTCCCGGACGCGGCCGTTGCCGGAGAGGCCGGTGGTCGAGATCGCGAAGTCGCGCTCGCCGCCCTCCTTCAGCGCGTAGGAGATGCGGAGCTTGACCGGCCAGCGCGGCCACGGCGTGAGGTCGTCGGGCCGGCCGGCGGGCGGCTCTCCGAGCAGCTCGATCTGCGTCACCGAGGCGGCGCCCTCGCGGTGCGCGTTGCCGACGCAGTCGGCGCCCGTGTCGCCGCCGCCGATCACGACCACGTGCTTGCCCGCGGCCGAGATCGCGGGCTCCGCCGTCCCCGCGACCGCGCGGTTCCGTCCGTAGAGGTACTCCATCGCGTAGTGGACGCCGGGAAGCTCGCGCCCCGCCACCGGCAGGTCGCGCGGCACGCGCGAGCCGACCGCGAGCACGACGGCGTCGAACCGCGCGCGCAGCTCGTCGGCGGGCAGGTCGACGCCGACCTCGACGCCGTAGCGGAACTCGACTCCCTCCGCCTCGAGCTGGGCGAGCCGCCGCTCGACCGCCCACTTCTCGATCTTGAAGTCAGGCACGCCGAAGCGGACGAGGCCGCCGCCCGCCTCGTCGCGCTCGAAGACGACGACGTCGTGGCCGGCGCGCGCGAGCTGCTGCGCCGCCGCGAGGCCCGACGGGCCGGAGCCGACGACCGCGACCGAGCGGCCCGTCCGCACCGCCGCCGGCTGCGGCACGATCCAGCCCTCCTCGAAGGCCCGGTCGACGATCGCGCGCTCGATCTGCTTGATCGAGACGGCGTCCCCTTCCCGGATCTCGAGCACGCACGCGGCCTCGCACGGCGCCGGGCAGAGCCGGCTCGTGAACTCCGGGAAGTTGTTCGTGCGATGCAGCTGCTCGCTCGCCTCGCGCCAGCGGTCGCGGTAGACGAGGTCGTTCCACTCCGGGATCAGGTTCCCGAGCGGGCAGCCCGAATGGCAGAAGGGGACGCCGCACTCCATGCAGCGGGCGCCCTGCGCGCGCACCTCGGCGAGCGGCAGCGTTCCGACGAACTCGCGGGTGTCGCCGATCCGCTCGCGCGGGTCGCGCTCCGGCGCCTCGGCCCGGTCGTAGCGGAGGAAGCCGCGCAGCTCGCCCACTACGCCGCCGCCTCGTCCTCGGTCTCGGTCGTGACGAAGCCCTCGCCGCCGCTCGACACCGCCGCGAGCGCGCGCTTGAAGTCGTGCGGGAAGACCTTGACGAAGAGCGACAGCGTCGCGTCCCAGTGCTCGAGCACGCGCCCGGCGACGACGGAGCCCGTCCGCTGCTCGTGCTCGGCGACGAGCGTGCGCAGCAGCTCGACGTCGGCCTCGTCGAGCGGCTCGAGGCCGACGAGCTCCTGGTTGCAGCGGTCGCGGAAGCGGCCGTCGGCGTCGAGGACGTAGGCGATGCCGCCGCTCATCCCCGCGGCGAAGTTGCGGCCGGTCGGGCCGAGGACGACGACGACGCCGCCGGTCATGTACTCGCAGCCGTGGTCGCCGACGCCCTCGACGACGGCGAGCGCGCCCGAGTTGCGGACGGCGAAGCGCTCGCCGGCGAGCCCGCGGAAGAAGGCGCGGCCCGAGGTGGCGCCGTAGAGGACGGTGTTGCCGACGATCACGTTCTCCTCGGCCGGGAAGGTCGCGCCCTCGGGCGGCCGCACCGCGAGCACGCCGCCGGAGAGCCCCTTCCCGACGTAGTCGTTCGCCTCGCCGTAGAGCGTCAGCTCGATCCCGGGCGCGAGCCAGGCGCCGAACGACTGCCCCGCCGAGCCGCGGAACACGTACCGGCGCGGGACCTCCAAGTGACACTTTGTCACTTGGTGGGAGAGCAGCGCCCCGACCGTGCGGTCGACGTTCCGGATCGGGAACTCGCCCTCGGTCACGTCGAGCAGCCGCCCGTCGAGCTGCGCCTCGAGGCCCGGCTCCTGCGCGCGCGTGCGCCGGCGCTCGCCGCCCGCGACCGGCCGGAGCAGCGCGGAGAGGTCGATGCCGCGCTCCTGCCAGTGCTCGATCGCGTCGTCGGCCTCGAGCAGCTCGACCCGGCCGACGAGATCCTCGAAGCGCGCGACGCCGAGCCGCGCCATCAGCCGGCGCGCCTCCTCGGCGACGAAGAAGAGGAACTCGACGACGTGCTCGGGCTGGCCGTGGAAGCGCGCGCGCAGCTCCGGATCCTGGGTCGCGATCCCGACCGGGCACGTGTTCAGGTGGCAGGCGCGCATCATCACGCAGCCGATCGAGACGAGCGGCGCGGTCGCGAAGCCCATCTCGTCGGCGCCGAGCAGCGCCGCGATCACGACGTCGCGCCCCGTCTTCAGCTGGCCGTCCGTCTGCACCCAGACGCGCGAGCGGAGGTCGTTGAGGACGAGCGTCTGCTGCGTCTCGGCGAGGCCGAGCTCCCACGGCACGCCCGCGTGCAGGATCGAGGAGAGCGGCGACGCGCCCGTGCCGCCGTCGTGGCCGGAGATCAGGATGTGGTCGGCGTTCGCCTTCGCGACCCCGGCGGCGACGGTGCCGACGCCGACCTCGGCGACGAGCTTGACCGAGATCCGCGCCTGCGGGTTCGCGCAGCGCAGGTCGTGGATCAGCTGCTTCAGGTCCTCGATCGAGTAGATGTCGTGGTGCGGCGGCGGCGAGATCAACCCGACGCCGGGCGTCGTCAGCCGCACCGAGGCGATGTAGCCGTCGACCTTGTGGCCGGGGAGCTGGCCGCCCTCGCCCGGCTTCGCGCCCTGCGCCATCTTGATCTGCAGCTCGTCGGCGTTCGCGAGGTAGTCGATCGTGACGCCGAAGCGGCCGGAGGCGACCTGCTTGATCTTCGAGCGGCGCTCGTCGTGGTAGCGCGCCGGGTCCTCGCCGCCCTCGCCGGTGTTCGAGCGGCCGCCGATCCGGTTCATCGCCACGGCGAGCGTCTCGTGCGCCTCGCGCGAGAGCGAGCCGAGCGACATCGCGCCGGTCGAGAAGCGCTTGACGATCTCCGCCGCCGGCTCGACCTGCTCCAGCGGGATCTCCTGCCCGGGGAAGCGGAAGCGGAGCAGGCCGCGCAGCGTCGAGCGGCGCGCGGCGTCGGAGTTGACCTCGGCCGCGTACTGCTCGTAGGTCTCCCAGCCGCCGGCGCGCACCGCGTGCTGCAGGAGCGCGATCGTCTCCGGGTTCCACTGGTGGTGCTCGGCGTCGCGCCGCCAGGCGAAGAGGCCGACGACCGGCAGCAGCTCCTCCGCGGTGCCGGGATAGGCGCGCGCGTGCCGGGCGAGCGTGTGCTCGGCGAGCGTGCGGACGCCGATGCCGCCGATCCGCGACGCCGTGCCGGTGAAGTGACGCTCGACGAGCTCCGGCGCGAGACCGACCGCCTCGAAGATCTGCGCGCCGCAGTAGGACGGCATCGTCGAGATCCCCATCTTCGACATCGTCTTCAGCAGACCCTTGGCGATCCCCTTGACGGCGCGGCGCTGCGCCTCCCCGGCGGTCATCCCGTCCGGCAGCCGGCCGTCGTCGGCGAGCGCGGCGAGCGTCTCCAGCATCAGGTAGGGATTGACCGCGGCGGCGCCGTAGCCGACGAGCACGGCGACCGAGTGCACCGAGCGCGGCTCGCCCGACTCGACGACGAGCCCCGCCTGCAGCCGCGTGCCGGCGCGGACGAGGTGGTGGTGGATCGACGCGGTCGCCAGCAGCGACGGGATCGGCGCGCGGCCCGGCCCGACGGCCCGGTCGGAGAGGATCAGGATGTTCGCGCCGGCGGCGAGCGCGGCGTCGGCGTCGGCGTGCAGCTCGTCGAGGCGGCGCTCGAGCCCGTCCGGGCCCGCGTCGACCGGCCAGGTCGTGTCGAGCGTGTGCGAGCGGAAGACGTCGTGCCGCACCTGGCGCAGCGCCTCCAGCTCGGCGTCGAGCAGGATCGGATTGTCGATCACGAGCTGGCGCGCGTGCTCCGGCGTCTCCGCGAGCAGGTTCCGCTCGGAGCCGACGCTGGCGCGGACGCTCATCACGATCGCCTCCCGGATCGAGTCGATCGGCGGGTTCGTCACCTGCGCGAAGAGCTGCTTGAAGTAGGAGTAGAGGAGCGGCTTGCGGTCGGAGAGCGCCGCGAGTGCCGAGTCGTTGCCCATCGAGCCGATCGGCTCCTCCGCCTTCGCCGCCATCGGCGCGAGCAGCACCTTCGTGTCCTCCTGCGTGTAGCCGAACGCGAGCTGGCGCAGGCGCAGCGGCTCGGCCGGCGCCTCGCGCGGCGCGCGCTCGGGCAGGTCGGCGAGGCGGACGACCTCCTGCTCGTACCACTCGCGGTACGGCCGCCGGGTCGCGACGACGGACTTCACCTCCTCGTCGGGGACGATCCGGCCCGCGCCGAGGTCGACGAGGAAGAGCTTGCCCGGCTGCAGCCGGCCCTTGCGGAGCACGTTCTCCGGCTCGACGTCGAGCACGCCGGCCTCGGAGGCGAGCACGACCCAGCCGTCGCGGGTCTCCAGCCAGCGGCCGGGGCGGAGGCCGTTGCGGTCGAGCGTCGCGCCGATCACGCGCCCGTCGGTGAAGGCAACCGCCGCCGGCCCGTCCCAGGGCTCGATCAGGCAGCCGTGGTAGTCGTAGAAGCCGGCGAGCTCGGGCGAGACCTCGGCGCGGCCGGCGTAGGCCTCCGGGATCGTCATCATGATCGCGTGCGGGAGCGAGCGGCCCGCGAGCACGAGCAGCTCGAGCACGTTGTCGAGCGTGGCCGTGTCCGAGCCGCCGGGCTGGACGACCGGCAGCACCTTCGCGAGGTCCTCGCCGAAGAGCTCGGAGGCGAGCTGCGACTCGCGCGCCGCCATCCAGTTGACGTTGCCGCGCAGCGTGTTGATCTCGCCGTTGTGGGCGATCAGCCGGTACGGGTGCGCGAGCTGCCAGCTCGGAAAGGTGTTGGTCGAGAAGCGGGAGTGGACGAGCGCGAGCGCCGAGGCGAGCCGCGGGTCGCGCAGGTCGGCGAAGTAGCGCGAGAGCTGCGGCGCGGTCAGCATCCCCTTGTAGACGAGCGTCCGCGAGGAGAGGCTCGGGATCGCGAGCTCGGGGCCGGCGGCGCGCTCGGCGAGGCGGCGGATCACGTAGAGCTTGCGCTCGAACGCGTCCTGGTCGAGGCCGGGCGCGGCGGCGACGACGAGCTGCCGGATCCGCGGCTGGTGCCCGGCGGCGGTCGGGCCGGGGACGGTCGGGTCGACCGGGACGTCGCGCCAGCAGACGACGCGCTGGCCCTCCGCCGCGACGGCGTCGGCGAGGAGCTGCCCGAGCTCGGCGGCACGCCCGGCGTCGCAGGGAAGGAAGACGACCCCGGCACCGTACGCCCCGGGGGGCGGCAGCTCCTCGCCGACGACGTCGCGGAGGAACGCGTCGGGTAGCTGGATCAGGATGCCCGCGCCGTCGCCCGTCTCGGCGTCCGCGCCGGCGGCTCCGCGGTGCTCCATGTGCTCGAGCGCGGCGAGCGCGCGCTCGATCGTCTCGTGCGTCGGCACGCCGTTCAGCCGCGCGACGAAGCCGACGCCGCACGCGTCGTGCTCGAACGCCGGGTCGTACAGGCCCAGGCGCTTCATGCGGGGCTCCCGTCTGGGTGGTGGCTAGTCCGGCGGGACGGGAGTGCGATGCCGGCTAGCCGCGTCGCGGGCGCGCGAAGGCCGGCTTGCTCGCCTTGATAATCGGCCGGTTGAGGATCGTCCCGCGCAACGCTTTCGATAGTAAAGCATCGGCGGCGGACGCACAACCCGGCATGATCTGCGCGTGGCGGGCACGCGGGAAACGCTGGTCGTCGGGATCACCGGCGCGTCGGGCGCGATCTACGGGATCCGCCTGCTCGAGCGGCTGCGACCGCTCGAGGTCGAGACACACCTGATCGTCAGCCGCTGGGCGCGCGTGACGATCGAGCACGAGACCGGCCGCTCGCTCGCCGAGGTGCGCGCGCTCGCCGACGTCTGCCACGCCGACGACGACCAGGCCGCGCCCGTCTCGAGCGGCTCGTTCCGCACCCGCGGCATGGTCGTCGTCCCCTGCTCGACGAAGACGCTCGCCGCGGTCGCGAACGGCTTCACGCACAACCTCGTCTCGCGCGCCGCCGACGTGACGCTGAAGGAGCGGCGGCCGCTCGTGCTCGTCGTCCGCGAGACGCCGCTCTCGGCCGTCCACCTGCGCAACATGACGCGACTCGCGGAGCTCGGCGTCACGATCTTCCCGCCCGCCCCCGCGTTCTACACCCGGCCGGAGACGCTCGACGACGTGATCGACCAGACCGTGCTCCGCGTCCTCGACCAGCTCGGCTTCGAGCTCGAGTCCGATGCCCGCTGGACCGGTCCACGCTGACCGGCGCTCTGCATTGCATTCCGCTATGCTCGATGCATGGCGCAGTTCGTCACCCGCCTCGACGACGATCTCGTGACCGCCGTCGACACCCTCGTCGCCGACGGCATCGTCCGAAGCCGGTCCGAGGCGGTGCGCGTCGGCCTCGAGCGTCTGGTCGACCAGCACCGTCGCGGACAGCTCGGCGCCGCGATCGTCGCGGCTTACCGACGGCGACCGCAGACCTCCGACGAGCTGGCCGGGCTCGACCAGGCGACGCGGGCGCTCGTCGGCGAAGAACCGTGGTGAGCCTGCCTCGCCAGGGTGAGATCTGGTGGGCGGAGGCCGAGGACAAACGGCGCCCGGTGCTCGTCGTCACGCGCTCCGAGGCGATCCCCGTCCTCAGCGGCGTCGTCGTCGCGCCGGTCACGCGTACGGTGCGGAGAATCCCGACGGAGATCGCGCTCGGCGAGGCCGAGGGACTGGCGGTCGAGTGCGCAGCGTCGTTCGACAACCTGCAGCGAATCAGTCGCGCGGCACTCACCGAGCGTCTGGGCGGCCTGGGCGCGCGGCACGGGGAGCTCTGCACGGCGCTGCGGGTGCTGGCCGACTGTTAGCGCTGGGCGCCGAGTACGCGGTCGACGAAGTCGGTCTTCGCCTCGCCGTACGCGAGCCAGTCGCGGGGGAAGCGGACGGCGAGGCTCCGCTTCAGCTCCGCGTACTGGGCGGCGAGTTCCGGATCGGCGCGCAGGCGGTCGCGAAAGCGGACGCGGTCAGCGTGCGGCGGGTCGCCGGCGACGACGACGTAGAGGTGATGCCGCGGCGCGTCCGGCGGCCAGAGGAATGCCTCGAGGCCGGGGATGCCCTTGTCGCCCTGGTAGACGTAGCCGAGCTCGCGCATGCGCTCGAGCGCCGCGGGAACCGCGCCTGCTGCGGGGACGGCGACTACGATGTCGATCACCGGCTTGGCGGCGAGGCCGGGCACCGCCGTCGAGCCGACGTGCTCGACCGCCGCGCCGAGGTCTGCGACGGCCGCGCGCACCGGCTCCGCGATCCGCTCGAAGAGCGCCGGCCAGCTCGGATCAGGGTCGACGACGACGATTCCCTCCGGCCGCCGATCCGTATGCGCCAGGATCTCGTCCACGGTCTCCTCCGGTGTCTGCTCGCTCGTGTCGAGCCAGATGCCGACCCGCCGTGTCTCCTGTTCGAAGACGCGGTAGAGCTGCTCGGGCGTCCACCGGCCATAGCCCGTCTCGTCGCGGCCTGTCTCACGACGGCGGACGGCGTCGAGCGACGGCATCAGCACGACGACGTGGCAGGGCCGGCTGCGGATCGCCGTGCGCAGCTCGCCGAGCAACGGCCCGGCGACCACGTCCTCGAGCGCGACGTCGAAGCCGGCGGCCGCGTACCCGTCCGCGGCTGCGGCGGCGAGCCGGTAACGCAGACGCAGCTGCGCGAGCGCCTCGGCCGTCATCTCCACGCGGCCGCTGACGATGCTGCGCCGGAAGAGGTCGCCCTCGAGATGGACGCCGCGCTCGAAGCACGCCGCGAGCGCGCGGGCGACCGTCGACTTGCCGGCGGCCATCGGGCCGCTGATCACGTAGACGGTCACAGCAGCGCCGCCAGCGCGCCGGCGCCGCCGGCCAGCACCGGCTCGCCGTGGGAGACGAGGATCCGCTCGACGTCGAGCTCGAGCAGCGGCCGCAGCGACGCGCGCAGCTCGGCGTGACCGACGCCGGCCGGCAGCCACGACTCCGGGCAGAGGCGCGGGCCGCCGAGGATCACGTCGCCGACGACGAGCGTCCGGCGCTCCGGCAGCCAGTAGACGACCTCGTTCGAGCGCGCGGTCGGGAACGCCTCGATCCCCGGCGGCAAGCCGCGCGACGACGCCGTCACGAGGTCGGCTTGGTGACGCTCGGCGAGCTCCGCGGCGCTCCGTGAGTGGTAGTGGACCGTCAGCAGGACGTGCACCCGCTCGGCGCGCGCCGCGTCGCGGTCGAGCGCGCGGTGGAACCGCTCCGCGTCCTCCGGCGGCACCAGCGGGTCGATCAGCGCGA
>DASSSQ010000074.1:0-4879 GCA_035708405.1 Gaiellaceae bacterium | reverse complement strand
CTCGAACTTGACGTCCGGGTGCTTCGCGGCGGCGGCCGCCATCGCCGGCTGGAAGCCGAACGACGTCGCGAAGATGATCTTGTTGCCGTCGCGGATCAGCTGCTCGATCACCTGGGCGACCTGCGGGCCCTCCGGGACGTTTTCCTTGTAGGTCGTCTGCACCTTCGACCCGAGCGCCTTCTGGACGTACAGACGGCCCTGGTCGTGCGCCTGCGACCAGCCGCCGTCGTTGTGCGGGCCGACGTAGATCCATGCCGCCTTGTACGCGGCCGACGACTTCGCGGTGCCGGGGGACGTGCCGAGCGCGAGCACGACGGCGGCCGCAGCGACCACGAGCAAGATCGCGCCGAGCGCGAGCTTCCTGTTCCTCACGTTGGTTCCTCTCCTTGCGAGCCGGTTTGCCGGGGGGAGAGCCGAATGTATCCGACCTTCCGGTCGGCTACCAGGGCCGGATCAGGCTTCGCTCGGAAGCCCCTGCAGGACCGGGTCGGCCGCGCTCCAGGGGAAGGTGATCCAGCGGTCGGTGCGGCGCCACACGTACTCGCAGGCGACGAGCGAGCGCGGCTTCTCGTACAGGACCGCGCAGCGCACCTCCGCCACCTTGCCGGCGCAGAACTCCTTCACGAGCCGGAGCGTCGCACCCGTGTCGGCGACGTCGTCGGCGATCAGCACCTTGAAGTCGGCGAAGTCGACGAGGTCGGGGACCGGCGGCAGGATCATCGGCACGTCGAGCCGCTCGTCGATGCCCGTGTAGAACTCGACGTTCATCGTGAACGTGTTCTTGACGCCGAGCGCGTAGCCGATGGCGCCGGCGACGAGCAGCCCGCCGCGCGCGATGCCGAGGATCATGTCCGGGTGGTAGCCGTCGGCGGCGACCGTCTCGGCGAGCTCGCGCGCGCCGGCGCCCAGGTCGTCCCAGCTCATCACCTCGCGCTCGCTCACGGCGCAGTGAGCCTAGCGAGCGCGGCGGTGAGGGCATCGACGGCGGCGGCGATGTCCTCCTCGCTCGAGAGCTCGTCCGGGTGGTGCGAGACGCCGCCGTTCAGCGAGCGGACGAACAGCATCGACGGATTCGGGACGAACAGCGCGTCGTGCCCCGCTCCGGAGACGAGGCGCGGCGCGTCGGGCAGCACGGCGGCGAAGGCGTCGCCCATCGGCACCGGGTCCGACCGCCACTGCACCTCGAAGCCGATGTCCTCGATCAGCGCGTCGAGCAGCGCCGCGTCGGCCGAGCGGGCGTCGACCGAGACCGTGACGCGCTCGGGGACGACGTTCGTCGCGTTCGGCGCGCACTCGACGTAGCCGACGGTCGCGACGGTGCCCTCCCGCGCGCAGTCGCGGACGTGCAGGACGAACCGCGCGGCGTCGACGAGCGCGTCCCGCCGGGAGGCGATGGGCGTCGTGCCGGCGTGGTCGGCGCGACCCTGGAAGACGCGGAAGCCCCGCGCCTGCCCGGCGATCGCGCTGACGACGCCGAGCGGCTCGCCGAGCCCGGCCAGCACCGGCCCCTGCTCGATGTGCACCTCGAGGTACGCCTCGGGCCGCGTCTCGATGCGCTTGCTGCCCATCGGCCCGGACTCCTCGGCACGGAAGGCGACAGCGGCGAGCGGCCGGTCGCGCAGGCGGGAAGCGGCCTCGATCGCGGCGACGACACCGAGGACGCCGTCGAAGCGGCCCGCGGTCGGGACGCTGTCGAGGTGCGAGCCCGCCCAGACCCGCGCGTCGCCGCGCGTCCCGAACAGGTTGCCGGCGCCGTCTCGGGACACCTCCAGCCCCGCCTCGCGCATCCAGCCCGCGGCGAGCTCGTGCGCCGCGTCCTCCTCCGCCGAGTAGGCGGCGCGGTGCTGCGCGATCGCGTAGACCGCGTCGATCCGCTCCGGCACCGTCATAGGCTTCCGCTCCAGCGCCGGCAAAGCCGGCACCTCCGCTCCTTGGTCGACTCCGTCAAGCCTACGTCTCCGGCAATCCTCTCAGCACGCGCCAGCCCGCGACCGGCAGCAGCGCGACCGCCAGGAAGCCCCACGTCCAGCTCGTCCGCCCGACGAGCGCGCCGAAGACGCCCGGGTAGACGGCGCCGAAGCCGTTCAGCACCGACTGCTGCAGCCCGATCGCGACGCCGCTCCGCCGGTGGCCGGCGGCTTCGATCGCGGCCGCGAACGCGAGCCCGTTCCAGCTCATCGCGAGCACGCCCGCCACGACGAGGAGCGGCAGCAGCGCCGCGAGTGGCGCGTCGAGCACCACGGCGCAGGCGACGACGAGCGCGGCGTCGACGACCGCGATCGCCCGCAGAGGCGCGAGCCGCGAGCCGGCGACGTCCGACCAGCGTCCCGCGCCGATCCGCGCCGCGATGCCGAGCGCCTGCACGAGCGCGAGAGCGGCCGCCGCCCAACCGGCCGACAGCCCGCGGTGGTCGTGGAGGAGGAGCACCGTGAAGCCGACTACGCACATCTGCGGCGCGACGACGAGAGCGCTGCCGAGCGCGATGCGCCAGAGCCGCGCGTCGCGGAGCGGCGAGGACACCTCGGCGACGGCGCCCTCGGGCGCCGGCACGTCCGCGATCGCGACTCCGCCGACGACCGTCGCGAGGAGGCAGGCGCCGCCGAGCGCGCCGAAGCCCCAGGCGACACCGGCGCGCGCGACGTGCGGGAGCGTCAGCGAGACGGCGAAGCCGGCGATCGGGATGGCCGTCTGCCTGATGCCGAGCGCGAGCCCGCGCTGATCGGCGGGGAACGCGGCCATCACGGCGCGGCCGCTCGCCGACTGCACGCTCGCACCCGCGAGCCCCGCGCAGACGAGGAGCGCCAGCAGCGGCCAGAACCCGTGCACGAACGCGGCGGCCAGCAGCGCGCCGCCGCAGCTCCCGAGCCCGGCGAGCAGCACCGCCCGCTCGCCGGCGCGGTCGGTCGCGAAGCCCCACGGGACGAGCGAGAGCACCGAGCCGGCGAGCGACGCCGAGATGAGGACGCCCGTCTCGCCGAGCGAGAGGTGGTAGCGCTGCCGCAGGAACGGCGCCATCACGGCGACGCCGAACCAGATCGCGGAGTACGTCGCCTGCGCGAAGGTGCCGGCGGCGAGGATGCCCCAGCGGCCGGGGCTCAGCTCGACGTCAGCTCCGCGAGGCGCACGTGCTCCGTGAGCAGCCGGCGGAAGCGCGAGGGGTCGTCGCCGACGTACGCGCGGCAGAGATCCTCGCCGGCCGAGTACGTGATCCCGTACGCGCGCCAGGTCGGGTCGGTGACGAAGGAGACCGAGCGCCGCGCCTCCTCGACCGGGCGAAGCCCGAAGCGAGCCGCGTACTCGACGCCCTCCTCCTCGCTCGCGCCGTCCTCGTGGATCATCAGCGCGACGTTCAGCCCAACGGTGCCGAGTGCGTCCGTCGCCCGCCGCACCCGCTCGGCGAGCTCCGGGTCGGGAACCTCGAGGCCGTGCGCGCGCATGATCGCGTACGCCTCCTCGCGGGCCGCCTCGTCCAGCACGACGTCGCCGCCGGTCTCGGCGATCCCCTCGCTGAGGACGGCCTGCGGGGTCGGGACGAGCTGGATCGTCTCGTCCACGCCGAGGAGGTGCTCCTTGAGCGCATGCTCGGTGTGATGGCCGGGGTACACCTCGTGCGAGGCGAGATGCAGCACGTCGAGCCCGGTCGTCGGGACGTCGGTGTTGACGACGACGTGGCTGTGCAACCCGCCCTGGTAGTAGTTGAACGCCCACCACGGCTCGCCGGTCACCGGGTCGAGCGTGACGCGCTCCCCCTCCGGCAGGTCGACGACCTCGAGCGTGCGCGAGCGGAGGAGCGGCAGCAGGTCGCCGAGGACGGCGACCGCCCTGTCGCCGGGGCAGAGCTGCCGCTCGCGCCACGCGAGCCGGCGCTCGAGCAGCATGCCGTCGCCGGGCAGCAGCTCGTCGAGCGCGGCGTGCGCCTGCTCGAAGACCGAGTCGGGAGTCCGCCACGGCCGCACGCCGTAGCAGCCCTCGACCTCGTCGCTGTAGGAGAGCTGCTCGCCCGCGAGGACGCGCGCGTACGTCCAGCAGCCGGTCACCTGGTCGCGCAGCCAGCCGTCGTCGAGCCGGTCGCGCAGGGCGGCGGCGTCGGCGACGAGCTGCTCCGCGGGGACGGGCTCCTCCGCGTCGGCCTGCTCCTTCAGCTCCGGTGGGCCGCAGTACGAGTCGACGAGGCCCTCGACGTGCCGGCCGAGCCTCAGGCCGAGGAGGAGGTAGTCCTCAGCCGCCGTCACGCTCGAAGAGGGCCGCCTGTCCCTGTCCCACGCCCACGCACATCGTCACGATCCCACGTCGCGCGCCGCGCCGCTGCAGCTCGTGCAGCAGCGAGACCGTCAGGCGCGCGCCGCTCATCCCGAGCGGGTGGCCGATCGCGATCGCGCCGCCGTTCACGTTGAGCCGGTCGTCGTCGATGCCGAGCTCGCGCTGCACGGCGAGCGACTGCGAGGCGAACGCCTCGTTCAGCTCCCAGAGGTCGATGTCGCCCGCCTCGAGATCGGTGCGGGCGAGCAGCTTACGCACGGCCGGCGCCGGACCAATGCCCATCACCCGCGGGTCGACGCCGGCGACGGCAGACGCGACGAAGCTGCCGAGCGGCTGGGCGCCGAGCTCGCGCGCCCTGTCCTCCGACGCGACGACGACCGCAGCGGCCCCGTCGTTGAGGCCGGACGCATTGCCGGCGGTGACGGTGCCTCCCTGCCGGAACGCCGGCCTCAGCGAGGCGAGCTTCTCGAGCGTCGTGTCGGGGCGCGGGTGCTCGTCGCGGGTCAGGTCGCCGGCGGCGACGAGCTCGTCGTCGAAGCGCCCGGCCTCGCTCGCCGCCGCCCAGCGCTCCTGCGAGCGCAGGGCGAACGCGTCCTGGTCCTCGCGCGAGACCTGCCAG
>DASSSQ010000073.1:0-25870 GCA_035708405.1 Gaiellaceae bacterium | reverse complement strand
GTACTCGTACGCGAGCGGCGGCGCCTCCTGGGGCGGCCGCGGCCGCTCCGGCTACGGGCGCACCCACTCGCGCCACGGGCTCTACGAGCTCTCGCACGTCAAGTACGTCGACGCCGACTCCGGTCGCAGGGCCGCGCCGTGGTGGTATCCGTACGACGACGCGCTCGCCGACGGGTTCCACGCGGTCGCCGAGCTCGTGTACGGAAGCGGCACCGGCCGGAAGGCGCGTGCACTCTGGCGCGGCCGGCGCGGGCTGGCGGCGATCGGCAGGAGGTACGTGGCATGAGCGAGCTGTCGCACGTCGACGAGACCGGCGCGGTGCGGATGGTCGACGTCGGCGAGAAGCCGCTCTCGCGGCGGCGCGCGGTCGCGCGCGGCGAGGTGCGGATGGCGCCGGAGACCGTTGCGAAGCTCGGCGCGCTGCCGAAGGGCGACGCGCTCGCGACGGCGCAGCTCGCCGGGATCATGGCCGCGAAGCGCACCGCCGAGCTGATCCCGCTCTGCCATCCGCTGCCGCTCTCGCACGTGTCGGTCGAGCTCGAGGTGGTCGCCGACGGCGTGCGGATCGTCGCGACCGCCGAGACGACGGCGCAGACCGGCGTCGAGATGGAGGCGCTGACCGCCGTGTCGGTCGCGGCGCTGACCGTCTACGACATGGCGAAGGCGGTCGACAAGGGGATGGTGATCGACGGGGTGACGCTGGTCGAGAAGACGAAGGAGCCGGCCGGCGTAGGCTCGACGGAGCCGGACAACGAGCGCAGGCGGCGGCTTGGCCAGCGCCGGAGCGGGGAAACATGAGAGCGGCGGTGCTGACCGTTTCCGACCGCGTCTCGCGCGGCGAGAACGAGGACCGGAGCGGCGACGTGCTCGCGGAGCTCCTGGCGGCCGACGGGCTCGAGGTCGTCGAGCGGCGCGTCGTGCCCGACGAGGCGGACGAGATCGCCGCCGCGATCGCCGAGCTGGCAGCGGCGGCGAACGTCGTCCTCACGACCGGCGGCACGGGCGTGACGCTGCGCGACGTGACCCCGGAGGCGACGCAGACGGTCGTCGACCGGCTCGTCCCCGGGATCGCGGAGGCGATCCGCGCCGATTCGATCGCGAAGACGCCGCACGCCCTGCTCTCGCGCGGGATTGCCGGCACGCTGGGCCGCACGCTCGTCGTCAACCTGCCCGGCTCGCCGGGCGGCTGCCGCGACGGCTACGCCGTCCTGCGCGAGGCCCTGCCGCACGCGCTGAAGCTGCTCGAGGGCGAGCACACGGCGCACCGGCAGACGTAACCCGGCGCGGGGACTTCGGCGCTAGCCTTGCCGCGTGACCGAGGTTCCCGTCTATCCGCTGCGGTTCGCGCGGCTCGTCAAGATCGAGCACACGGTCTTCGCGCTGCCGTTCGCCTACGTCGGCGCGTTTCTCGCGGTCGGCGCGGTGCCGTCGGCGCACGACCTCGTCTGGATCACGGTCGCGATGGTCGGGGCTCGGTCGCTCGCGATGGCATTGAACCGGCTCGTCGACGCGGAGGTCGACGCACGCAACCCGCGCACGGCCGCGCGCGAGCTGCCGGCCGGCGTCCTCTCGCGCGCGGCGGTGCTCGGCTTCTGCCTCGTCGCGCTCGGCGTCTTCCTGCTCGCGGTCTGGCAGCTCGACCCGCTCGTCCGCTGGCTCTGGCCGATCCCGGTCGCGGCCTTCGTCCTCTACCCGTACCTGAAGCGCTTCACCTGGCTCTGCCACCTCTGGCTCGGCGCCTGCGACGGGCTCGCCCCGGTCGGAGCCTGGGTCGCGATCACCGGCAAGCTGCCCTGGCAGGCGTGGGCGCTCGGCGCCGCCGTCAGCTTCTGGGTCGCCGGCTTCGACTGCTTCTACGCGCTCTTCGACGTCGAGGTCGACCGCCGCGAGCGGCTGCACTCGATCGCGACCCGCCTCGGCGTCCGGGGCGCCTTCGCCGGCGCGCGCGCCCTGCACGCGCTGACGATCGCGGCGCTCGTCGCGGCCGGGCTCGGCCTGCCGGTCGGCGCGCTCTACTGGATCGGCGTCGCGGTCGCCGCCGCGCTCCTCGCCTACGAGCACGCGCTCGTGCGGCCGCACGACCTGCGCCGGCTCGACGCCGCCTTCTTCACGATGAACGGCGTCATCTCCGTGCTCTTCTTCGCCTTCGTGTTGCTGGACGTCCTGTGATCTGCGCGCGCGGTCTCTCCCGCAGCTTCGGCGACAAGCGCGTGATCGAGAAGCTCGACCTCGACGTCGCCGCCGGCGAGTTCCTGCTCCTGACCGGGCCGAACGGCTCGGGCAAGACGACGCTGCTGCGGCTCGTCGCCGGGCTGCTCGCCCCGACCGCCGGCACGATCGAGGTCGCGACCGACCGGGCGCGGATCGGCTTCCTCGGGCACGAGCCGCTCGTCTATCGCGAGCTGACGCCGCTCGAGAACCTCGACCTCTACGGGCGGCTCTACCGGATCCCCGAGCGGCGCGAGCGGATCGGCGCGCTGCTCGAGCGCTTCGGCCTCTGGCGGGAGCGAAACGCGCGCGTGTCCACCTTCTCCCGCGGCATGCAGCAGCGACTCGGCCTCTGCCGCGCGCTCCTGCACGAGCCCGACCTCGTCGTCCTCGACGAGCCGTTCAACGCGCTCGACGCGCAGGGGACCCGCCTGCTCGAGCGGGAGCTCGCCGGCCTCGCCGGCCGCACCGTTCTCGTCGCCACCCACGACCCGGAGCGGGTCGCGCCGCTCGCGAGCAGGAGGCTCGCGTTCGCATGACCTACGTCCGCGACGTCGCGGCGCTCGCCCGCAAGGACCTGCTGCTCGAGCTGCGGGCGAAGGAGACGGTGCCGTCGATGCTGCTCTTCGTGCTCGCGGCGTTCGTCGTCTTCCACTTCGCGCTGCCCTCCGGCGCCGGCGCGCTCGCCGGGCGCGGCCTCCTCTGGGTGGCGATCGTCTTCACCGCGCTGCTCGCGCTGACGCGCGCGTTCGTCGCCGAGCGGGAGCAGGGGCTGCTCGACGCGCTCGTGCTCGCGCCCTGCGACCGCAGCGCGATCTGGGCGGCGAAGTCGCTCGCCGTGCTCGCGTTCCTCGCCGTCGCCGAGCTGGTCGCGCTGCCCGCCTACGCCGCGTTCTTCTCCGGGCTCGACGAGACGACCGTCGCCGCCGTCTGCCTCGCCGACCTCGGCATCTGCGGCGTCGGCACGCTGATCGGCGCGATGGGCGTCGCCGGACGCGCGCGCGAGCTGCTCGTGCCGCTCCTCTTCCTGCCGCTCGCGATCCCGGTCGTCGTCGGCGGCGTCGGCGCCAGCGTCACCGGCGAGCCGCGCTACCTGGGCTTCCTCGCGCTCTACGACGCGATCTTCGTCGTCGTCTCCTGGGCGAGCTTCGAGTACGTCGTCGTCGAGTGACGCTCTCCTTCTGCGATCATGGGGCCGTGCGGACCCTCCGCGAGAACCGGCTGGCGGCGCTCGCAGCGCTGACCTTCGCCCTGATGGGTGCGGGCATCGCGCTCGTCTTCTTCTACGTCCCGAACGACGCCGACCAGGGCTTCTCGCAACGGATCTTCTACTTCCACGTGCCGATCGCCTTCACCGCCTACGTCTGCTTCGCCTGGGGCGCGTGGAAGGCGCTCGTCCACCTCTGGAAGCGGCCCGCCGGCGCCGACCTGGAGAGCTACGTCGCGATCCACCAGGGTCTCGTCTTCGGCTGCCTCGTGCTGCTGACCGGCTCGATCTGGGCGCGCATCTCGTGGGGGATCTGGTGGACGTGGAGCTCCGACCAGCTCGTGCTCTTCCTGATCCTATTCCTCTTCTACTCGGCCTACTTCATGCTCCGCTACTCGCTGCCGCCGGGGCCCGGCCGCGCCAACATGAGCGCCGTCTACGCGCTCTTCGGCGTCGCGTTGATCCCGGTCAGCTTCCTCGCGATCCGGCTCGCGAAGGACTTCATCCACCCGGTCGTCTTCAACCGGGACGGGCCGCAGATGGCCGGCTCGATGTTCCTCACCTTCTGCGTCTGCCTGGCGGCGATGCTGTCGCTGTTCGCGACGCTCTACCACGCGGAGCTCGCCGGGAAGCGGCTCGACGCACGGCTCCGCGAGCTCAAGGAGGCGCTGGCTTGATCCCGCTCGCAGTGACGATGACCGAGGTGAAGTACGTGGCCGCGGTCTACCTCGTCGTCTTCCTGTTCGTGCTCGCGTACCTGCTGATCCACGTGACGAAGCTGCAGCGGCTCGAGCGCGAGGTCGCGGCGCTCGCCGAGCTCGTGCGCGGCCGGCGCGCCGAGGCGGAGCCGGAGCCGGAGGCCGTGCAGGCTCCGGGCCGGGTGTCGGTTGGCTGAGCTCCTCTTCTGGCCGGCGCTCGTCGCCTACGGCGAGGCGGCGGTCGCCTTCGGGCTCGGGCCGGGACGGGCCGCGCGGCTCGGTCAGTGGGGGACGCGCGTCGGCTGGCTCGTCCAGACGGCGCTGCTCGCCGTGCAGGCGACGCGGGCGGACGGTTTCCCGTGGGCGACCTGGGCCGGCTCGCTGAACCTCTTCGTCTGGCTCGTCGTCGGCGCGTATCTCGTCTGGGGCTGCAACGCGCGCTACCGGCTCGTCGGGCTCGGCGTGATGCCGCTCGCCGCGGCGCTGCTCGTCGCCGCGCGGCTCGGCGGCGGCACGGGAGCGGGCGCGCGCAGCCACTACTCGAATCTCTTCCTCGTCCTCCACGTCGGCCTCGTCCTCGCCGCCTTCGCCGGCTTCACGCTCGCGGCGGCGCTCTCGGCGCTCTACCTGTGGCAGGAACGGCGGTTGAAGCGGCGCTCGGCGGACATCCTCCGGCTGCGGCTGCCCGCGCTCGGCACGCTCGAGGCCGTCACCTGGCGCACCGTCGCCGTCGCGCTGCCGGCGCTGACGCTCGGGATCGGCGCCGGCCTCGTCCGGCTGCGCGAGGACGGCGGCGGCTTCGACGCGCTGATGGCCGTCACGCTCCTGACCTGGCTCGTCTACGCCGGCTTCCTCGTCGCGCGGCCGGTCGGACGGCGCGCAGCCTGGCTCGCACTCGCCGGCTTCGCGCTCGTGATCGTCGCCCGGCTCGGCCTTCCGATCACCCACTTCTCGTGAGCCACCTCGTCCTCGTCGGCCTCTCGCACCGCGTCGCGCCCGTGGAGCTCCGGGAGCGGGTCGCGCTCGACCTCGACGCGGCCGCGGCGCTCGCCGCCGAGCTCGGCGACGCGGTCTGCCTCTCGACCTGCAACCGCACCGAGCTCTACCTGGCGGCGGAGGACGCGGCGGCGGCGGAGGCGGCCGCGGCGGCGGCGCTCTCGCGGCTCGCGGGCGAGCACCTCGACGCGCTCTACCGGCTCGCGGACGAGCCGGCGGCGCTGCACCTCTTCCGCGTCGCCGGCGGCCTCGACTCGCTCGTCCCGGGCGAGGGGGAGATCCTCGGGCAGGTGCGCGCGGCGTACGAGGCCTGCTCGGCCGGGCCGCTGCTCGACCGCGCGTTCCGGCAGGCGCTGCACGCCGGCAAGCGCGTCCGCAACGAGACCGCGATCGGCGAGAGCCCGTCCTCGGTCTCCTCGGCGGCGGCCGCGCTCGCACAGCAGGTCTTCGGCGAGCTCGCGGGCCGGCGCGTGCTGCTGATCGGGGCCGGCAAGACGGCGGAGCTCGCGGCGGACAACCTCCGCTCGCGCGGCGCCGAGATCGCGGTCGTCGCCAACCGCTCGCACGACCGCGCGAAGCGGCTCGGCGGTCGCGCCGTCGCGCTCGCCGACGCAGCGGCCGAGCTCGCCGCGGTCGACGTCGTCGTCTCCTCGACCGCCGCGCCCGGCTTCGTGCTGCGCGCGGACGACGTGCGCGCGGCGCTCGCCTCCCGGCGCGGCCGGCCGCTGCTGATCGTCGACATTGCCGTCCCGCGCGACGTCGAGCCGTCGGTCAACGAGCTCGACGGCTGCTACCTCTACGACATCGACGACCTCGAGGCGGTGGTCGCGGAGACGCTCGCCGGCCGCCGCGCCGAGGCCGCGCGCGCCGAGGAGATCGTCGCCGACGAGGCCGAGCGCTTCCGCGTGTGGCAGGCGTCGCTCGACGTCGTGCCCGCGATCGCGTCGCTGCGCGCGCGCGCCGAGGAGATCCGCGAGCGCGAGCTCGACCGCGTGCGCGGGCGGCTCTCCGAGCAGGAGCGGTCGGCGGTCGAGTCGGTGACGGCGCGGATCGTCGACAAGCTGCTGCACCTGCCGACGGTGCGGATGAAGCAGGCGGCCGCGGCAGCGGACGGAGCCGCCTACGCCGAGGCAGTCCGGCACCTGTTCGATCTCGAAGAAGAGCGATGAGGACGCTGCCGCTGCCTGCGGTCGCCCCAACGGCATTCATGCGGGTGCGACCGCGCGGTGCGAAGCCGTGCGGGCGCTCGAAGGTGGGGAAGGGGGCGCGCTGTGCTCCTTCGCGTCGGCTCCCGCGGCTCTAGGCTCGCGCTCACGCAGACCGAGCTGGCCGCCGACCGGCTGCGCCGCCCCGGCGTCGAGATCGCGCTCGTCCCGATCACGACCGCCGGCGACCGCGACCGCTCGAAGCCGTTCGGGCAGATCGGCGAGCGCGGCGTCTTCGTCAAGGAGCTCGAGGAGGCGCTGCTCTCGGGCCGGATCGACGTCGCCGTCCACTCCGCGAAGGACATGACCTCGACGGACGCGGCCGGGCTCGTCGTCGGCGCGTACCTCGAGCGGGAGGATCCGCGCGACGCGCTCTGCGGCGCGGACGGGATCCGGCCGGGCATGCGGATCGGCACCGCGTCGACGCGCCGCCGCTCGCAGCTGCTCGCGCTCGAGCCGACGCTCTCGATCGAGCCGCTGCGCGGCAACGTCGACACGCGGCTGCGCAAGCGCGGCGAGCGCGGGCTCGACGCGATCGTGCTCGCGGCGGCGGGGCTCGTGCGGCTCGGCCTCGCCGGGGAGATCGGCTATCGCTTTCCACCCGGGGAGCTGCTGCCGGAGGCGGGGCAGGGCGCGCTCGCGCTGCAGGTGCGCGCCGGCGAGGAGGAGCTCGTCGCCGCCGTCGCCGACGAGGAGACGCGGCGCCGGGTCGAGGCCGAGCGCGCGTGCGTCGCCGCGATCGGCGGCGGCTGTCTCGCACCGGTCGCCGCCCACCACGACGGGCGAACGCTGACCGCGCTCGTCGCCGACGAGGACGGCGCCTGGGTGGAACGCCGCAGCGGCGACGACCCCGCCGCGCTCGCCGCCGAGCTGCTCGCGGCCCTCCCCGGGCCGGCGCGATTTCGCGAAGTCGGCACGGACGCGTAACGCCTCTCGCCGTACCCTCGACGGCAGGCGGCGGGTGAAATCCCGAGGAGGGATGAGCGCCATCGCCGGTACGCTGTGTGGGCCTGTCGAGCACTCGCGAGGCACTCGCCTCGCTTCACCTGCGAAGCCCGCTCCGGCGGGCTTCGTCGTGAGGGAGACTCTGGCCGTGCGCGTGATCGTCACCCGGCCGCGCGAACAGGCGGGGCCGCTCGTGGAGCGGATCGAGGCACTGGGCCACGAGGTCGTCGCCTGCCCGCTGATCGAGATCGAGCCGCTCCCCGACGAGCCGATCGACGCGTCCGGCTACGAGTGGCTGATCGTGACGAGCCCGAACGGCGCCGACGCGATCGCGCGCCGCCTCGTCGGGGCTCGCCCCCGGATCGCCGCCGTCGGGCCGGGCACCGCCGAGCGGCTGCGCGAGCACGACCTCGAGCCGGACTTCGTCCCGCGTGTGTCCAGTCAGGACGGCCTGCTCGCCGAGTTCCCGCGGCCGGCCGGGCGCGTCCTCTTCGCCGCCGCCGAGAACGCGCGCCGGCGGCCGATCGACGCGCTCGGCGCCGACTACCTGCCGCTCTACCGGACGCGGCTCGTGCGGCCCGAGACGCCGCCGGACGGGGATCTCGTCGTGCTCGCCTCCGGCTCGGCGGCCCGCGCCTTCGCGCCGCTCGGGCTCGACGTCGCCGCCGTCTCGATCGGGCCGCAGACGACCGCGGTCGCGGAGAAGCTCGGCCTGCGCGTCGTCGCCGAGGCCGGGACGCACGACCTCGACGGGCTCGTCGCCGCCGTCGCCTCGGTAGCGTCACGGCGATGACCCTGCCGATCACCTTCCTCAGCGACTTCGGCCTGCAGGACGACTTCGTCGGCACCTGTCACGGCGTGATCGCGCGGATCGCGCCGGACGCGCGCGTGATCGACGTCACGCACGGGATCCCGCCGCAGCACGTGCTCCAGGGCGCGCTCGTGCTCGCGAACACGCTGCCGTACATGCCGGAGGGCGTCCACCTCGCCGTCGTCGACCCCGGGGTCGGGACGGCGCGCCGGGCCGTCGCGCTGCGCAGCCCCGACGGGCGCCTCCACGTCGGGCCCGACAACGGGCTCCTCGTGCCGGCGGCGGAGGCGCTCGGCGGCGTCGAGGCGGCGTGGGAGCTCGCGAACGAGGGCTACATGCTGACGCCGGTCTCGCGCACCTTCCACGGCCGCGACGTCTTCGCGCCCGCGGCCGCGCAGCTCGCTCGCGGCCTCGACCCGCGCGAGCTCGGGCCGGCCGTCGCGCCGGAGACGCTCGTCCGGCTCGAGCTGCCGGAGCCCGAGATCGGTACGGCCGACCTGCGTGCGACGATCCTCTACGTCGACCGCTTCGGGAACATGCAGCTGAACCTGACCGCCGGCGACGCGCTGCGGATCGGCGTCGCGCCGGGCACGCAGATCGAGCTGGCGCTGCCGCTCGAGCGCTACTACGCGGTCGCCGCGCGCACCTTCGCCGACGCGCGGCCCGGCGACCTCGTCCTCTACGAAGACTCCTACGGCAACCTCGCGATCGCGGTCAACGGCGGCGACGCGGCGCGGATGCTGCAGGCGAAGCCGGGCGACGAGGTGCGGGTGGAGCCGGTGGCCTGATGACGGCGATGCAGCGGTTCGCGCGGTTCGTCACCGCCGCGGTCGTCGCCCGGCCGTGGCTCTGGCGCCTCTTCCGCGGCCCGTTGCGGCGCCAGTTCGACCGGCTCGCGCCGCGCTGGGACGGGATCGTCGGGCCGGGCCATCTCGACGCGCTGCGCGCGGCGCTCGCGGAGGTGCCGCCGCCGCGGCGCGCGCTCGACCTCGGCAGCGGCACCGGCGGCGCGGCGTTCCTGCTCGCCGAGCGCTACCCGGAGACGGAGATCGTCGGCGCCGACCTCTCGCCGGAGATGGTCGCCGCCGCGACCGCCAAGATCGGGCCGGAACTCGCGGGCCGCGTGAGCTTCCGCGTCGCCGACGCCTCGGCGCTGGCGCTCGCCGACGACTCCTTCGACCTCGTCGCGATGGCGAACATGATCCCGTTCTTCGGCGAGCTCGACCGCGTGCTCGCACCCGGCGGAACGCTGCTCGTCAGCTATTCGCACGGCGCGGCCACCCCGATCTACGTGCCGTCCGACCGGCTGCGCGCCGAGCTCGGCCGGCGGGGATTCGCGCACTTTGCGGACTTTGCAGCGGGCGAGGCGACCTGCCTGCTCGCACGCCGGGCCTGAGGTCGGTTATCGTCCCGCGCAACGGGGCGTCGACCGCGCGGTAGCACCGGCGGGGACGCCCTTCTTTCGCGGGCGGCGTGGCTACACTGACCGCCGCAGGGCGAGGTAGCTCAGTTGGTAGAGCACACGGCTGAAAACCGTGGTGTCGCCGGTTCAAGTCCGGCCCTCGCCATTTTCCCGCTTCGTGGTGCCGAGGACGCCGCAGCCGTTTCCGGGCCTCGGCGCCGGGAACGTAGCGGACAGTGGCGGACGAAGACGACGAGATCCTCGGCTTCGAACGTCGCAAGGCATTGCTCGCGGTCGGCCTGGCCGTCGTGCTGGCGGTCGTCGCCTTCGGCCTGATCGGCAAGGTCGCCGACTACGGGAAGCTGCTGAGCGCCGTCGAGCGCGCGAACCGCGTCTGGTTCCCGCTCGCGTTCGGCGGCGAGGTGCTCGCCTACGTCGGCTACATCCTCGCCTACCGCGACGTCGCCCGCGCCGACGGCGGGCCCTGCTTCGGCATCTGGACGGTCACGCGGATCGTCGGGCTCGGCTTCGGCGCCTTCGTCGTCGGCTCCTCCGTCGGCGGCCTCGCGGTCGACTTCTGGGCGCTCAAGCGCGCGGGCGAGCACCCGCACGAGGCGGCGCGGCGGGTGCTGGCGCTGAACACCTTCGAGTGGGGCGTGCTCTCCTGGCTCGCGGTCGGCGCCGGGATCGCCGTGCTCGCCGGCCGCGGCGCCGGCGCGCCGCTCGGCATGTGCGTCGGGTGGATCGTCGTCGTCCCGATCTGCAGCGCGAGCGCGCTCTACGTCAGCCAGCCGGGCCGGCTGGAGCGGCTCGAGGAGCTCGGCGGCGACCGGCAGCGGCCGCGCCGCTTCGCCCCCCGTGCCTGGGCGCGCTGGCTCTGGAACGAGGCGAAGATCGGGCTCGGCGACGCGATCGGCGGCGTCGGCGTAGTGCGCCACATGGTCGCCCGGCCGCGACGGCACTTCGGCGGTCTGCTCGGCTTCCCCGTCTACTGGGCCGGCGACCTGATCACGCTCTACGCCGGCCTGCGCGCCTTCGGCGCCCACATCGCGCCGACGCCGCTGATCCTCGCCTACGCGACCGCGTACGTCCTGACCGCGCTGCCGCTTCCGGCCGGCGGGGCCGGCAGCATGGAGGCGGTCGTCGCGCTGACGCTGCACGCGGTCGGCGTCCCGCTCGCGCCGGCGCTGCTCGCCGCCTTTCTCTACCGGATCTTCGCCTTCTGGCTGCCGATCCTCCCCGCCCTCGCGCTGCTGCCCGGCGTCGGGCGGCTGAACGAGGATCTGCCGAGGGCCGCGCGGTAAGATCGCGCCGCCTGCCCGCTATCAGTAAGGAGAGCCCGTGGTCACCACCGTCCGCCGTTCGCTGCTGCTCCTCGGCTTCTGCGCGCTGCTCGCCGCCTGCGGCGGCTCGAGCAAGAGCTCGTCGTCGACCACGACCGCGGCCGCGACGTCGCTGAAGGTCGGCCTCGTCACCGACATCGGCGGGCTCAACGACCGCGGCTTCAACCAGCTCTCCTACCAGGGCCTACAGCGTGCGGAGAAGCAGCTCGGCGTCAAGGGACGCGTCCTGCTCTCGAAGTCGAACGCCGACTACGTGCCGAACCTGAGCACGCTCGCCAAGCAGCATTACGACCTCGTCGTCGCCGTCGGCTTCCTGATGACGGATGCGGTCGACACCGTCGCCCAGAAGTTCCCGCAGACGCACTTCGCGATCATCGACGTCGACCAGGCCTCGCTGCCGCACAAGCCGAAGAACGTCGAGGGCCTGCTCTTCCGCGAGCAGCAGGGCGGCTACCTGATCGGCTACCTCGCCGGCCTGGTGGTCAAGGGCCACGTCGCCGCGCCGGGCGGCTCGTCGGGCGGCAAGCCGGTCGTCGGCGTGGTCGGCGGCCAGAGCATCCCGCCGGTCAACCGCTTCGCGGCGGGTTACGAGGCAGGCGCGAAGGCGGCCGACCCGGGCATCACCGTCAAGCTCGACTACTCGCAGGACTTCGTCGACCAGGGCAAGTGCAAGGAGATCGCGCTCAACCAGATCGCCGCGGGCGCGAAGGTGATCTTCGCCGACGCGGGCGCCTGCGGTCTGGGCGCGCTCGACGCCGCCAAGGAGCAGCACGTCTGGGGCCTCGGCGGCGACGCAGACGAGTCGTACCTCGGCCCGCACATCCTCTCCAGCGAGCTGAAGAAGGTCGACGTCGCCGTCTACAAGACGATCCAGGCGGTTAAGAGCAAGGCGTTCAAGGGCGGCACCGACGCGTACTTCGACGTCCAGAACGGCGGCGTCGGTATCGGCAAGATCAGCCCGAAGGTGCCGCAGTCGATCGTCGCCAAGGTGCAGGCGGCCAAGCAGAAGATCGGGTCGGGCAAGATCGCGAACATCCCGACGACGCCGACGGCGAAGAGCTAGGGCGACGCGGCCCGGCGGGCGCGCTCCTGCACCTCGGCGCGCGCCCGCTCCTCGTCGATCCGGAGCGGGCGCCCGCCGGCGACGACCTGCTCGCCCTGGACCCAGACCGACTCGACGAGCCGGCTCGACGCCGACCAGACGAGGTGGCTGACGAGGTCGCGCTCCTCGACCTGGGGGACGAAGACCACGTCGTCGAGACGGAGCAGCACCATGTCGGCGCGGCGGCTCGGCTCGAGCGCGCCGACGGGGAGGCCGAGCGCCTCGGCGCCGCGGCGGGTCGCGAGGGCGAGCGCGTCCGCGGCCGGGATCGCGGCGGCGTCACGCGCCTGCAGCTTGGCGAGCAGCGGCGCGAGGCGCAGCTCCTCCCAGAGGTCGAGCGTGTTGTTCGCGGCCGTCGAGTCGGTGCCGAGGCCGACGCGGAGGCCGAGCCGCAGTAGCTCCGCGAGCCGCGCGACGCCGGAGGCGAGCTTCGCGTTCGCGGTCGGGCAGTGGGCGACGGCGACGTCGTGCTCGCGCAGGCGGCGCAGCTCGTCGTCGTCGAGGTGGACGCAGTGCGCCGCGAGCACGCGACCGTCGAGGAAGCCGAGCTCGTCGAGCGCGCGCGCGTGGCCGCGCTCCTCCTCGGTCTCGCCGACGTGGACGTGGACGAGTGCGTCGCGCTCGCGCGCCGCCGCCGCGATCGCCTCGAGCGCCTCCGGCGGCAGCGTGTAGTAGGCGTGCGCGGCGATCCCGACGTCGACCCGCGCGTGGCGGCCGCTCTCGGCGTCGTGGAAGGCGAGCACCTCGTCGAGTCGCCGCCGCCAGTCGAGCCAGCCCGGCACGTGCATGACCCCGGGTGTCAGCAGCGCGCGCGAGCCGGCGTCGAGGACGGCGCGCAGCATCCCGCGCTCGTGGACGTACATCTCGCAGCTCGTCGTGACGCCGTTCCGCAGCAGCTCGGCGCACGCGAGCGTCGTGCCCCAGTAGACGTCGTCCTCGGTCAGCTTCGCCTCGCGCGGCCAGAGCACCTCCTGCAGGAAGCGCTGCAGCGGCACGTCCTCGGCCGCGCCGCGGAAGAGCGTCATCGGCGAGTGGCAGTGGCAGTTGACGAGGCCGGGCAGCAGCAGGCCTTCGAGACGCACCGTGTCCTCCTCGTGACACTGTGTCACAAGGTCGGGCTCGCCGACCGCGACGATCGCGCCGTCCTCGACGGTGACCGCGCCGGGCCGGAGGACGCGCGCCTCCGCGTCGCAGGTGACGACCGCGTCCGCGACGTACGTGGTTACGCGAACGCCTCCCAGGAGCGGCGGAAGCGCTCCTGCTCCTCGGTCAGCGCGCCGATCTCGAGGCCGAGCGTCTCCAGCTTCATGCGCGCGATCTGCTCGTCGATCTCCGCCGGCAGCAGATGGACGCGCGGCTCGAGCTCGCGGCCGTGCTGGAGCAGGTAGCGCGCCGAGAGCGCCTGCACGGCGAAGGTCAGGTCCATGATCTCGGCGGGATGGCCCTCGCCGGCCGAGAGGTTGACGACGACGCCCTCGCCGACGACGAAGATCGAGCGGCCGCTCGGCAGGACGAACTCCTCGACGTGCTCGCGCGCCGTGCGCGCCTCGACCGCCCGCTCGCGCAGCGCGACCATGTCGAACTCGTCGTCGATCCCGCCCGCGTTGCCGAGCACGGCGCCGTCGGGCAGCCGCTCGATCGCCGCGAGCGGCAGCGCGCCGCGGACGCCCGTCGCGGTCATCACGAAGTCCGCGTCCGCGCAGGCCTGCTCGACCGGCAGCACCTCGAAGCCGTCGTGGTAGGCCTCGAGCGCCGCGAACGGGTCGACCTCGCAGACGACGACGCGCGCGCCGACGCCGCGGGCCCGCCGCGCGATCCCCTTGCCGACCCAGCCGTAGCCGACGAGCACGAACCGCTTGCCCGCCATCAGCAGGTTCGTCCGGTCGAGCAGCGCCATCACCGTCGACTGGCCGGAGCCGTAGCGGTTGTCGAACAGGTACTTGCAGCGCGCGTCGTTGGCGGCGATGCACGGCACCTTCAGCGTCCCGTCCGCCTCCATCGCGCGCAGCGCCGTCACGCCCGAGGTCGTCTCCTCGGAGGCGCCGACGAGCGTCTCCAGCACCTGCGGATGCGTCGTGTGCGCGAGCCGGATCACGTCGGCGCGGTCGTCGATCACGACCTCCGGCCGGCGCGCGAGCACCTGCTCGAAGAAGGAGAGCTCCTCCTCGTGCGTCGAGCCGGCCTTCGCGAAGACGGCGACGCCGCGCGCGGCGAGCCCGGCGGCGACGTCGTCGGCGACCAT
Organism: Gaiellaceae bacterium; assembly: GCA_035708405.1. GTDB lineage: Bacteria > Actinomycetota > Thermoleophilia > Gaiellales > Gaiellaceae > DASSSQ01. Next base: position 11,711 of record DASSSQ010000073.1, on the reverse strand, counting down.
CACGCCCTGGAAGGCGAGCGAGACCTCGGCGCCGGCCTCCGCGAGCATCGCCGAGAGGTAGGCGGTCTTCGGCTCGACCGGCAGGATGACGGCGATCCGGCGCCCACGCACGGAGCCGTCCTCGACGAGGCGCTCGCGCACGAGGTTCAGCACCGGCATGTAGGTCTGCGCCCAGTCGATCTTCCGCTCGCCCGCGGGGGCGAGGCTCGCGTCGGCGATCACGCCGTCCACTGCGTCGTGAACTCCCTCTGGGTCGGGGACAGGTCGTCGAGCTCGACGCCGAGCGTGGCGAGCTTCGTACGCGCGATCTCGCGGTCGAGCTCGGGCGGCAGGCGGTGCAGTCCCGGCGCGAGCGTTCCCTGCGCGAGCAGGTGGACGGCGAGCGCCTGGACGGAGAAGGACAGGTCCATGATCTCGACCGGATGGCCGTCGGCGCCGGCGATGTTGACGAGGTGGCCGGAGACGAGGACGTGCAGGCGGCGGCCGTCCGGCAGCGTGTAGCGGGTGACGCCGGGGCGCACCTCCTCGCCCGGGCCGGCGAGGCGCTCGAGCGCCGGGACGTCGATCTCGCGGTCGTGGTGGCCCGCGTTCGCGAGCAGCACGCGGTCCTTCAGCAGCTCGAAGTGGGCGGCGCCGAGCGACTCGACGATGCCGGTCGCGGTGATCACGACGTCGGCGTCCGGCAGCGCGTCCGCGGCGGCGGCGACGCGGTGGCCGTCCATGTGCGCCTCGAGCGCGGGCACCGGGTCGACCTCGACGACGGTGACGCGGGCGCCGGCGCCCTCCGCGTACCGCGCGACGCCCTTGCCGACGAAGCCGTAGCCGATCACGCAGACGTTCCTGCCGGCGGCGGCGAGGTTCGTCAGCCGCAGGATCGCGCCGATCGCGGTCTGACCGGTGCCGTAGCGGTTGTCGTAGAGGTGCTTCGACCAGGCGTCGTTGGAGAGGATCGCCGGGAAGCCGAGCTTGCCGGCGGCGTCGATCGCGCGCAGGCGGCGGACGCCGGTCGTCGTCTCCTCGGCGACGCCCTGCAGCCGCGCGAACGCCTCGGGGCGGTGGTCGAGCATCCGGCGGGTCAGCTCGGCGCCGTCGTCGACGACGAGCTCCGGCCCGGTGGCGGCGACCGCGAGCAGGTCGGCGTCGAACTCGTCGGGCGGTGCGTCGTGGACGGCGTGCACCTCGATCCCGCGCCGGACGAGCGCGGCGCAGACCGCGTCCTGCGTCGAGCCCGGATTCGAGCCCGCCGCGACGACGGTCGCGCCCGCGTCGGCGAGGATCGTCGCGAGGTAGGCGGTCTTCGCCTCGAGGTGGAGGACGACGGCAACGCGCCTGCCGGCGAGCGCGCCGTCGGCGAGCCGCTCGCGCGCGAGCCGGTTCAGCACCGGCGCGTGGCGCGCGACCCACGCGATCCGCTGCTCGCCCGCCTCGGCGAGCGACGGGTCGGCGATCCGCGACCGCTCCAGCACCTCCCTCATCGCGCGGAGGCTACCGGGTTCGCTCCGGCCGCGGCCCGGTTAGCCTTGCCCGGATGGAGGAGCAGCCGCCACCGCAGCCGGTCGCCGTGATCGGCGCCGGGCTCGACCTCGGCGCGGGCCGTCGCGGCGTCGACATGGGGCCGTCGGCGATCCGTCACGCCGGTCTCGCCGAGCGGATCCGCTCGCTCGGCCGCGAGGTCGTCGACCTCGGCGACGTGCAGACGGCGATCCCGGAGTCGATCCCGGTCGACGACGAGCGGGCGCGCTACCTGCCGGCGATCCTGGCCGCGTGCGAGCAGGTCGCGCAGCTCGTCGAGCGTGCGGCGAACGAGGGCCGCCTACCGCTCGTGCTCGGCGGCGACCACTCGGTCGCGCTCGGGACGCTCGGCGGCATGGCCCGTGTCCGCGGCGCCGGCGGCGTCCTCTGGATCGACGCGCACGGCGACCTGAACGATCCCGAGACGACGCCCTCCGGCAACGTCCACGGGATGCCGCTCGCGGCCGCGCTCGGCCTCGCCGGGCCGCTGTTCGAGACCGACGCCTGGCCCGTGCCGTCGGTCGAGCGGATCGCGCTCGTCGGCGTTCGCGATCTCGATCCGGCCGAGAAGCAGCGGCTGCGGCAGCTCGACGCGCGCGTCTTCACGATGAGCGACCTCGACCGGCACGGCGTCGAGCTCGCCGTCCGGGAGTCGCTCGCGTTCCTCGCCGGCAGCCGTTTCGTCCACGTCAGCCTCGACCTGGACGCGGTCGACCCGGAGTTCGCGCCCGGCGTCGGCACGCCGGTGCTCGGCGGGCTCAGCTACCGGGAGGCCCACCTCGCGCTCGAGGTGGTCGCGGAGTCGGAGCTCGCCGACTCGCTCGAGGTCGTCGAGGTGAATCCGGTGCTCGACACCCGGAACGCGACCGGCAAGCTCGCGGTCGAGCTGATCGCGAGCGCGCTCGGCGCCAGGATCCTGTGAGCGGCTCAGGGAGCCGCCGAGAACCACGACTCGATCGCGTCCGCCGTCTCGTCCGGCGCGTCCCACATGACGATGTGCCCGCCCGGGACGGTGACGGCCTCGAGCAGCGCGCCGGCCGTCTCGCGGTAGGGATCGAGGAGCTCGGGCGGGCAGACGTTCGCGCGGAGCGCGCGGACGACGAGTAGCGGGACGCCGAGCGGCTCCTGCGGCGGCATGCGCGACATCTCGCCCCAGCCGGCCACGACGGCGCTGCGGGAGACGCGGAGGCGGAAGCGGCCGTCCCCGCCCTCGACGAGGTGCTCGCGGAAGTCCTCCTCGACGAGCTCGCGCCGGGCGCCGAACACGGTGCCGGCGGCGAAGCGCGCCTCGACGGCCTCGGCGACGCTCGCGTACGAGATGTCGGCGCGGGCCGCTTCCGCCTCGCGGAGCGCGTACGGCGGCGGCACCCAGAGCGCCGGGTCGAGGAGAACGCCGCGCTCGATGCGGTCGGGGCGGCGGTGCGCGAGCTCGAGCACGATCCGCCCGCCGAAGCTGTGTCCGACCCAGAGGCGCGCGTCCTCGGGGACGGTCTCGAGCAGGTCGTCGAGGTGCTGCTCGAACGACCAGGGCGGCTCGTAGTCGGAGCGGCCGTGCCCGCGCAGGTCGGGCGCGACGACGTGCCAGCGCTGCGCGAGGCGCTCCTCGGCGAGGCGCCGGTAGCGCCCGCCGTGCGCCGTGATCCCGTGCAGGCAGACGAGCGTGGGCGCAGCCGGATCGCCCCACTCGTGGACGTGCAACCGCATCGGACGAATCTACCCGGCTCGAGCGGACGGGTCCGCAGCGGACGGTTCTCGAGCCCGCACCCCCACCCTTGGGTGGGGCTCAACCCACCTCCCTCACGGTCGACGGTACCGGCGCAGAAGCAACCGGGCCGTCACGGGACCGTCAATTCTTCGCGACGATTCGTCCACACCCGTCGCGACGGGACGGGTTCACGCGTCGCTCCGCTCCGGGCCCTCGTCCGCGGCCTCCTCGCCGCGCCCGGACGGGCGGTAGTAGCGGCGCCCCTTCAGCTCGTCCGGCAGGTGGTCGACCTCGAACCCGCGCGGGTCGTCGTGCGGATAGACGTACCCCTGGCCGCGCCCGAGCTTCCTCGCGCCGGGATAGTGCGCGTCGCGCAGCGCGTCCGGCGGGCGCAGGTGCCCGTGCTCGCGCACGTCCGCGCTCGCCTCCTTCAGCGCGACGTACGACGCGTTCGACTTCGGCGCCCGCGCCAGGTAGATCGCCGCCTGCGCCAGGTTCAGCCGCACCTCGGGCATCCCCACGTGCTCGACCGCCTGCGCGGCCGCGACCGCCACGAGCAGCGCCCGGGGATCGGCGTTGCCGATGTCCTCGGACGCGTGCACGATCATCCGGCGCGCCACGTAGCGAGGATCCTCGCCGCCCTCGAGCATCGCCGCCAGGTAGTAGACCGCGGCATCGGGATCCGAGCCGCGGATCGACTTGATGAACGCGGAGATGAAGTCGTAGTGCGCGTCGCCGCCCTTGTCGTAGACGAGCGGCCGCTTGCGCGACGCGTCCTCGACGTGGTCCTCCGCGATCGCGACGCCCTGCGCGCGCGCCGACGCCGCCGCCAGCTCGACGATGTTCAACGCGTTCCGCGCGTCGCCGCCGGCCCGCCGCGCGACAAGCGTCGCCAGCTCCGCAGGCAGCTCCGCCCCGAGCGCGGCCGCGCCCCGCTGCGCGAGCGCCGCCAGATCCTCCTCCGAATGCGGCTCCAGCTCGTACAGCTGCGACCGCGAGAGCAGCGCCGAGTTGACCTCGAAGTACGGGTTCTCGGTCGTCGCCCCGATCAGCGTGATCAGCCCCTCCTCGACCGCCGGCAGCACCGCGTCCTGCTGCGCCTTGTTCCAGCGGTGGATCTCGTCGAGGAAGAGGATCGTCCGCCGCCCGCTCGTCCCCAGCCGCTCGCGCGCCCGCGCGATCGCCTCGCGCACCTGCGCCACGGTCGCCGACACCGCCGACAGCTCCTCGAACTCGGCGCCGGTCAGCCGCGCGATCACGCGCGCCAGCGTCGTCTTGCCGCTGCCCGGCGGCCCGTAGAGGATCAGCGACGGCACGCGGTCCTCCTCGATCGCGAGCCGCAGCGCGGTGCCCGGCCCGACCACGTGCTGCTGGCCGACGAACTCGTCGAGCGAGGTCGGCCGCAGCCGCTGCGCGAGCGGCGCCACCTGGCCCGCCCGCTGCGTCGCGGCGTCGGAGAAGAGATCGCTCACGACCCGTAGGCTACGGCGGATGACGCTCCGCGACGAGGTCACGCAGCTGCTGCAGGAGCTGATCCGGCTCGACACCGTCAACCCGCCCGGGAACGAGACGCGCGCCGCCGAGCACCTGCGCGGCTACCTGGAGCGAAACGGCGTCGCGTGCGAGCTCCACGCGCGCGTGCCGGAGCGGGCGAACCTCGTCGCGCGCCTCCCGGGAAGCGGCGACGGGCCGAGCCTCTGCCTGGTCTCGCACACCGACACCGTCCTCGCCGACCCGGCGGAGTGGCAGCGCGATCCGTGGTCGGGCGACCTCGCGGGCGGCGAGGTCTGGGGCCGTGGCGCGCTCGACATGAAGGGACAGGTGGCCGCGAGCGCGGTCGCGATCGCGTCGCTCGCGCGCGAGGGCTTCCGGCCGTCCGGCGACCTGCTCTTCGTCGCCGCCGCCGACGAGGAGGTGGGCGACGGCTTCGGCCTGGAGTGGCTCTGCGCCGAGCATCCGGACGCCGTGCGCTGCGACCTCGCGGTCAACGAGGGCGCGGGCGACCGGCTCGAGCTCGGCGGCCGGGTCGTCTACCTCTGCGCCGCCGCGGAGAAGATGTCGGCGCCGTTCCGGCTTCGCGTCCGGGGGCGCAGCGGCCACGCCTCGCAGCCGGGGATCGCCGACAACGCGCTCGTCAAGGCGGCGCGGCTCGTCGAGCGGCTCGGCTCCTACCGGCCGGAGCCGCGGCTGCAGCCGGAGACCGAGGCGTTCCTGCGCGTCGTCGGCGCCGAGATCGCGGACGCCGAGCACGCGCTCGACGCGGCCCGGCGCGTCTCGCCCGCCGCCGCCGAACTCGTCGAGCCGCTGCTCGGCCCGACGCTCGCGCCGACGATGATCGCCGCATCGGAGAAGCGGAACGTGATCCCGGGGATCTGCGACGTCGTCGTCGACTGCCGGCTGCCGCCCGGCGAGTCCCCGGCGACGTTCGAGCCGACGATCCGCGCCCTGCTCGGCGACACCGAGCTCGAGCTCGAGCTCGAGTGGCTGGAGGCGATGGGCGGCACGCGCTCGTCCTTCGAGACGTCGCTCTGGCGCGCGATCGAGGAGTTCGTCGCCGCCGAGGAGCCGGGCGCGCGCCTGGCGCCGATCGTCTGCCCGGGCTTCACCGACTCGCACTGGCTGCGCGAGGCCTTCGGCACCGTCGCCTACGGCTTCTTCCCCGCCCGCGCGATGGAGCAGGAGCTGGCGGCGCGGCTGATCCATTCGGCGGACGAGCGCGTCCCGGTCGACGACCTCGAGCTCGGCGTCCGCTTCCTGCGCGCGGTCGCTCGCACGGTCTCGGGGTAGCGGCCGCGGGGTACGCTGCCTGCGTGGAGGAGAAGGTCCGGCTCGGCGGGATGGCGCTCGCGAACGGCGTGCTCGTGCACGGGCCGACCGCCTGGGGCTGCGCCGTCCGTTCCGACGACGGCTCGATCCGCTCGGCCTCCGGGCGCAAGCTCTTCGCGGCCGCGCGGCTCGAGAATCCGCTCGTGCGCGGCCCGGCTCGATTGCTCGAGGCGCTCGCCGTCCTGCCGCAGGTGAAGCGCGCGCTGCCGCCGGCGCGGCTGCCGTTCGAGCGTCCGGCCGTGCTCGGCGCGGTGGCCGCGACCGCGGTCGCCGTGCGCGCGCTGCGCGAGACCGACCGGCTCGGCGCGACCGCGCGCGAGCTCGCGAGCGGCGTCCTCTCGGCGGCGCCGGCGCTCTTCGCGCTTCGCGGCGGCGAGCTCGCGTCCAACCACGGCGCCGAGCACATCTCGATCGGCAGCTACGAGCACAGCGAGCCGCGTCCCCGCGAGCACGAGCGCTGCGGCTCGCACCTCGTCGGGCCGCTGCTCGTCACGACCGCCGCCGGCAACGTGCTCGCCGGCGCCGCGCCCGCCCGCCTGCGCCGGCCGGCCCGGCTCGCGGCCGCGTTCGGCGCGCTCGCCGCCTCGACCGAGCTCTTCGGCTGGATGACCCGCAATCCGTCCCACCCGCTCGCGCGCGCGCTGGCGCGGCCCGGCCACGAGCTGCAGCACCGGATCGCGACCGCCGAGCCGACCGCGGAGCAGCTCGCGGTCGCCCGGACGGCGCTCGACGCGTGCCTCGCCCTCGAAGATGGCGACGACCCGGCAGACACCTAGGCGCCTCGGGCCCGAGGTCTTCGACCTGCCCGTCGAGAAGATGCGGGCCGGCTACTACACGGACGCCTACTTCAACCACGTCCGCGAGATGCTGCGCGCCGACGGCCGCAGCCCACGCGTCGTCATGCAGGTCTTCCAGAAGCGGCACTCCTGGCTCGGCGGCATCGACGAGGCGATCGCGATCGTCAAGCTCTGCGTCGAGGACTGGGAGGCGCTGACCGTGCGCGCGCTCTACGACGGCGACGAGCTGCGCCCCTACGAGCCGGTGATGACGATCGAGGGCGACTACACGGCGTTCGCGCACCTGGAGACGCTCTATCTCGGCGTGCTCGCGCGGCGGACGCTGATCACGACGAATACCGTGCGCGTGATCGAGGCGGCGAACGGCAAGCCGATCATCTTCATGCCGGCCCGGTACGACCACCATCGCGTCCAGACCGGCGACGGGTACGCCGCCTTCATCGCCGGCCGGATCACGGGCGCCGAGGTCGGCGTCACGACCGACGAGCAGGCCTCCTGGTGGGGCGGCAAGGGGCTCGGCACGGTGCCGCATTCGCTGATCGCGGCCTACGGCGGCAACACCGTGCTGGCGGCGACGAAGTTCGCCGAGTGGGCGCCGCCGGAGATGAACGTGACCGTCCTCGTCGACTTCGAGAACCGTTCGGTGGAGACCGCGCTCGAGGTGGCGCGCGCGCTCGGGCCGCGGCTCTGGGGCGTGCGGCTCGACACCTCCGAGAGCCTCGTCGACTTCTCGATCGTCGACGAGCTGGGTGACTTCCGGCCGACCGGCGTCAACGAGCGGCTCGTCCGGAAGGTGCGGGAGGCGCTCGACCGCGACGGCTTCGAGCGGGTGAAGATCGTCGTCTCCGGCGGCTTCACGGTCGAGAAGATCGAGGAGTTCGAGCGCGGCGGCGTGCCGGTCGACGCCTACGGCATCGGCTCCTCGCTGATCCGCGGCTCGAACGACTTCACCGCCGACGTCGTCCTCACCGACGGCCGCCCGTCAGCGAAGTTCGGCCGCCGCTACCGCGAGAACCCGCGGCTCGAGCGGGTCGAGTAGCGCCGGAACGGCGGGGTCTGGCCCCGGGGTTCGGGCAGAATGCGGCGATGGCCGGGACCGTCCTCTGGGACGTCGACACGCAGGTCGACTTCGTGCTGCCGGAGGGGAAGCTCTACGTCCCGGGCGCCGAGGAGACGGTGCCGGCGATGCGGCGGCTCGTCGAGGCGGCGCGCGCGCGCGGGATCGTGCACGTCGCCTCCGCCGACGACCACGAGCTGACCGACCCGGAGATCGCCGACGATCCCGACTTCCGCAACACCTATCCGCCGCACTGCCTGCGCGGCACGCGCGGCGCGCGGAAGATCCCGGAGACCGAGCAGGACGATCCGCTGCCGCTCGGCCTGCTGCCCTTCCCGCCGGGGCTCGTCCCCGGGCTGATCGAGGGACGTCGCGAGCTGCTGCTCCTGAAGAAGAACTTCGACGTCTTCACGAACCCGAACGCCGAGCCGCTGCTCGCCGCGCTCGACCCGGACGAGATCGTCGTCTTCGGCGTCGCCACGGACGTCTGCGACGACGCGGCGATCCGCGGCTTCCTCCAGCGCGGCCGCCGCGTCCGCTTCGCCGTCGACGCGGCGCGCGGCCTCGACGAGCGCCGCACCGACGCCTGCCTCGCCGCCTGGCGCGAGCGGGGCGTCGCCTTTGCCGCCGCCGACGAGATCGTCGCGGCGCTTTAGCCGGGCGCCGCCGCTGCCGATGCAGACCTCGATGCTCGCCGCCGTCACGTGGGACCGGATCCAGGGCGACCTGCTGCTCTGGCTCCCGATCTGCTTCTTCGCCGTGATCGTCTTCTTCCTCTGGAAGACGATCTCGCTGATGCCGCGCGTCAAGCCGAAGACGCTCTCGGCGAAGTCGTCGTCGACCGTGCGCTGGGACGACGTCGCCGGCCTCGGCGAGGCGAAGGAGGAGCTGAACGAGGTCGTCGAGTTCATGCGCGAGCCCGGCCGCTTCCGCAAGCTCGGCGCGCGCGTGCCGAAGGGAATCCTGCTCTACGGGCCGCCCGGCACCGGCAAGACGCTGCTCGCGAAGGCCGTCGCCCACGAGTCCGGCGCCGCGTTCTTCTCGCAGAGCGCGTCGAGCTTCGTCGAGATGTTCGCCGGCCTCGGCGCCGCCCGCATCCGCAAGCTCTTCGCCGAGGCGCGCAAGCACGCGCCCGCGATCGTCTTCATCGACGAGCTCGACGCGGTCGGCGCCGCGCGCGGCGGCCACGGCCTGAACCGCGAGCAGGACCAGACGCTGAACCAGCTGCTCGTCGAGCTCGACGGCTTCGAGCAGGGCTCGCAGGTCGTCGTGATGGGAGCCTCGAACCGGCTGCAGGATCTCGACCCGGCGCTGCTCCGGCCGGGCCGCTTCGACCGTCAGATCCTCGTCGGCCAGCCGGATCTCGCCGGCCGCGAGGCGATCCTGAACGTGCACTGCGCCGGCAAGCCGCTCGCCGGCGACGTCGACCTGCACACGCTCGCCCGCCAGAGCGCCGGCCTGACCGGCGCCGACCTCGCCAACATCTGCAACGAGGCGGCGATCCACGCCGGCCGGCTCGGCAAGGACGCGATCACGCACGCCGACTTCGACCACGCCCTCGAGCGCGTCGTCGCCGGCCTGCAGCAGCGGAAGGTCGTGACCGAGAAGGAGAAGCGGATCCTCGCCTTCCACGAGGGCGGCCACGCGCTGATGAGCCACCTGATGGGCGACGCGTTCCCGGTGCAGAAGGCGACGATCGTCGCCCGCGGCCAGGCGCTCGGCTACACGCTCAACCTGCCGGCCGAGGACCGCTACCTGCACACGCGCGAGGAGCTGATCGACTGGATGACGATCGCGCTCGCCGGCCGCGCCGCCGAGCAGATCGTCTTCGGCCGCGTCACGAACGGGGCCGCCAACGACCTCGAGAAGGTGACGGAGATCGCGCGCTCGATGGTCTTCGAGTGGGGCATGTCCGAGACGGTCACCTCGCGGACGATGCGCGCCGACAACTACGCGCTCTCCGAGGAGACGAAGCGGCTGCGCGACTCCGAGCAGGCGCGGCTGACCGACCACGCCTACGAGGTCGCGCTGCGCCTCCTGCAGAAGCACCGCGCCGCGCTCGACCGCGTCGCCGGCGCCCTGCTCGACAAGGAGACGCTCTCGCGCGACGAGCTGCTCGCGCTCTTCGCCGACGTCGAGCCGGAGTCGCAGTCCTCGGAGACCGTCGGCGCGATCCGCGCGCTTCCGGCCACGCCCGACGGCCTGCAGTAGTTAGCATCGCCGCCGTGGCTCCACGCGGCGTCAACCACGTCGGCCTCGCGGTCGAGGACCTGGACGAGGCGGTCGAGACCTACGAGCGCATGTTCGGCGCCGAGGTCGAGCGCCGGGCGGAGGGCGGCGGCCTCTTCGGCGCGATGATGCGCGTCGGCTCCGACCGGGTCGAGCTGCTGACCTCGACCGACGCCGAGACGCCGATCGGCAAGTTCCTCGCCAACCGCGGCCCGGGCCTCCACCACGTCGCCTACTCGGTCGGCGACATCCGCGGCGAGCTGCGGTCGCTGCGCGAGAGCGGCGTCGAGCTGATCGACGCCGAGCCGCGCGTCGGCCTCTTCGCCCACGAGATCGCGTTCGTGCAGCCGGCGTCCGTGCACGGCGTCCTCACCGAGCTCGTGGCGGTCTGACGTGGAGCGGATCCGGATCGAGATCGGCTTCGAGGGCGGTCAGGTGATGAGCGCCGTCGTCGGCATCGACGCGGCGCAGCAGCTCGAGCAGGCGCTCGAGCGCGGCGAGGAGGGCGCGTTCGCGTTCGACGCCGAGGACGGCCGCTACAGCGTCGTCCTGCGCCGGGTCGACTACCTGAAGCGGTTCCTGCGCGAGGCGAGGGTCGGCTTCGGCGCCCAGGCGGCGGAGTAGGCCGCGTTAGCGCCGCGGGCGGCGCGGGCATTCCGGCAGGGATGGGCGATTCTCAGGAGAAGAGCGACCGCGGCCCCGAGATGCGGGCGCTCGTCGAGCGGGCGCAGGCGGGCGACCGCGGCGCGCTCGAGGAGCTCTACCTGCTCCACTTCGACCGCATCTACAGCTACCTGCACGTCAGCGTCGGCAACAAGCACGACGCCGAGGACCTGACGACGCAGACCTTCCTGAAGATGCTCGAGTCGATCGGCCGCTTCCGCTGGCAGTCGGCGCCGTTCTCGGCGTGGCTCTTCCGGATCGCCCACAACCTGGCGATGGACCACTTCCGCGCCGCGCGGCGCTGGCAGCCGGAGGAGGAGGTGCCGGAGCCGGCCGCCGACGAGTCGACCTCGGCCGAGATGGGCGCGCTCGACGCGATCGGCCGCCGCTCGATGCTGGAGCTGATCCAGGACCTCTCGCCCGAGCAGCAGCAGGTGCTGACGCTCAAGTTCGTCTTCAACTTCTCGAACGGCGAGGTGGCGACGATCCTCGGCAAGACCGAGGGCGCGATCAAGTCGCTGCAGCACCGCGCGCTCGCCTCGCTGCAGAAGCAGCTCGCCAAGCGCGAGCAGGCCCGTAGCGCGTAGCTAGTCTGCGCCGCGATGGCTCTCGACGTCGGCATCGTCGGCCTGCCGAGCTCGGGGAAGACGACGCTCTTCCGCGTGCTCACGCGCGCAGAGGCGTCCGGCTCCGGCAAGGAGCACGTCGGCATGGCGCCGGTGCCGGACCCGCGGCTCGGGCAGCTCGCGCAGGTCGTGCACGCGCGCAAGGTGACGCCGGCGGCGATCCGCGTCGTCGAGGTGCGCGGGGCCGGCCCGGCGCTGCTCGGCAACCTGCGCCAGGTGGACGCGCTGCTCGTCGTCCTCGACGGGTTCTCGGGGACGCGCGTGCCGGCCGACGACCTGGAGACCCTGAAGCTCGA
>DASSSQ010000072.1:0-3837 GCA_035708405.1 Gaiellaceae bacterium | reverse complement strand
CCCGTAGCGTCGAGGCGTGCGTGCACGCGCGGTCACCCACGCCCTCGTCGGCCTCGAGCCGCGCCGCGTCGAGGTCGAGGCCGAGGTCAACGACCGCGGGCTGCCGGCCTTCGTGATCGTCGGCCTGCCCGACCGCGCCTGCGCGGAGGCGCGGCAGCGCGTCCGCTCGGGGATCGCCGCCGCCGAGCTGCACTTCCCGAGGGGGCGCGTGACGGTCAACCTCGCGCCGGCAGGGCTGCGCAAGGAGGGCTCCGGCTTCGACCTCGCGATCGCGCTCGCGATCCTCGCCGCCTCGCGGCAGGTGCCGCGGGAACGGCTCGACGCGCACGCGTCGGTCGGCGAGCTCGCCCTCGACGGACGGCTGCGCGGCGTCGGCGGCGTGCTCGCGGTCGCCGAGGGCGCGCGCCGGGCCGGGCTCGAGCGCGTCGTCTGCCCGCGCGAGGCGGCGGCGGAGGCGCAGCTCGCCGGCGTCGAGCCGGTCGGCGTCCGCCACCTCGCCGAGGCGGTGGCGTACCTGCGCGGCGAGCTCGAGCCGCCCGAGGTCGAGCCGGTGCGGCTGCGCGAGACGGCGCAGCCGCCCGATCTCGCCGACGTGCGCGGGCAGGAGCGCGGACGCCGGGCGCTCGAGATCGCCGCCGCGGGCCGGCACAACCTCCTGCTCGCCGGCCCGCCCGGCACGGGCAAGACGATGCTCGCGCGCCGGCTGCCCGGGCTGCTGCCGCGGCTGACGCGGGAGGAGGCGCTCGAGGTGACGCGCATCCACTCGGTCGCCGGGCTGCTCTCGCCGGAGCAGCCGCTGCTCGTCGTGCCGCCGTTCCGCGCCCCGCACCACAGCGCGTCGACCGCCGCGATCGTCGGCGGCGGCGCCGGCATCCGCCCCGGCGAGGCGAGCCTCGCGCACCGCGGCGTCCTCTTCCTCGACGAGCTGCCGGAGTTCCCGCGGCCCGCCCTCGAGGCGCTGCGCCAGCCGCTCGAGGACGGGATCGTCTCGATCGCCCGCGCCGCCGGCCGCGCCGTCTTCCCGGCGCGCTTCCAGCTCGTCGCGAGCATGAACCTCTGCCCGTGCGGCGCGCGCGGCGACGCCGCGCTGCAGTGCGCGTGCACGGCCCAGCGGCTCGCCGCCTACCGGGCGAAGCTCTCGCGCGCCCTGCTCGACCGCTTCGACCTCGTCGTGCCGATGCCGCGCCCGCGCGCGGCCGAGCTCGCCGGCGCACCGGCGGAGGGGTCGGCGGCCGTCGCCGCGCGCGTCGCGGCTGCGAGCGCCGCGCCGGCCGCACGGCGCTCGGCCGCCGCGGACGAGCTGCTCTCGCGCGCGGTCGACCGCTTGCCGCTCTCGGGCCGCGGCCGGGCGCGCGTGGCCCGCGTCGCGCGGACGATCGCGGCGCTCGCCGGCAGCGAGCACGTCGAGCCGGAGCACGTCGCCGAGGCGTTGTCCTACCGGAACGCCGAGGAGCTCGCGCCATGAGCGACGACCTCGCGCTCGCGGTGTTCGCGTCGGCCACGAACGCGCATCTCGTGCGGCCGCCGGCCGGACGGCGCTGGGCGGACCACGTGCGGTCGTTCGACGCGCGCGCGTACGCAGCCCGACTCGGTGCGCACGGGCTGCGGTTCGTGCCGCGCGCCGGCCTGCCCCTGCTGCTGAGGGCGATCCACGACCCGCCGCCGGGCCTGTTCCTGCGCGGGGCGGGCGACGCGGGGCTGCTCGCCCGTCCGGCCGTCGCCGTCGTCGGCGCGCGGGCGTGCTCCGGCTACGGCGCCTCGGTCGCGCGCATGCTGGGCCGCGAGCTCGCCGCCGCCGGGCTGGTCGTCGTCTCGGGGATGGCCCGCGGCGTCGACGCGGAGGCGCACCGCGGCGCGCTCGAAGCGGACGGGGCGACGGTCGCCGTCCTCGGCTGCGGCGTCGACCGCGACTACCCGGCGGCGCACGCACAGCTCGCGCGCCGCATCGCCGAGCAGGGGCTCGTCGTCTCCGAGTACGCGCCCGGCGTCGAGCCCGCGCCGTGGCGGTTCCCGGCGCGCAACCGGATCATCGCCGGCCTGTGCGCGGCGACGGTCGTCGTCGAGGCGCGCGAGCGGAGCGGAGCCCTGATCACCGCCGACCTCGCGCTCGAGGAGGGCCGCGAGGTGTTCGCGGTCCCCGGCGAGATCGGCTCTGCGCACTCGTCGGGCACGAACGCGCTGCTGAAGCTCGGTGCCGCGCCGCTCACGGCCGCCGGCGACGTGCTCGCCTCCTACGGGCTCGCGGGCGACGCATGCGACGAGCCGCACGAGCTGCTCGCGCTGCTGCCGGCGAGCGTCGACGAGCTCTCGCGGATCACGGGCCGCACGGCCGCGGAGCTCGGGCGCGAGCTCGTCGAGCTCGAGCTCGCGGGTCGCGCGCGCGCAGACGAGGGGATCTACAGGAGCATCGTCCCGCGCGGGTGAGATGATGAACGCGCATGCAGTCTCTCCATGCACGCCTCGCCCGCAACGAGGTCATGTTCCGCGCGATCAACGAGCGCATCCGCGAGCTCGCGACGCGCTTCGACCAGGACCCGGCGGACCCGCTCGCGTTCGTCTGCGAGTGCGCGGACGAGACGTGCGTGGAGCGCGTGTCGCTGACGACCGCGCAGTACGACGACGTGCGCGCGATCCCGGCCCGCTTCGTCGTCGTCCCGGGTCACGAGGTGACGCCGCTCGTCGAGCGCGTCGTCTACCGGAGCGAGGAGTTCGTGATCGTGCGCAAGGTGGGCATCGCCGCCGACGTGGCGCGCGAGCTGTCAGGCTCCGACGAGTGAACCCGTACTGGCTGGAGGAGGAGGCGCCGCCGCCGGCGGGCCCGGTCCACGACGGCCGCGTCGACGTGGCGATCGTGGGTGCCGGCGTCACCGGCTGCTCGGCGGCGCTGCGGCTCGCCGAGCGCGGGCTGCGCGTGCGCGTGCACGAGGCGCGCGGCGTCGCCGAGGGCGCGAGCGGCCGCAACGGCGGCTTCGCGCTGCGCGGCGGCGCGTCCCGCTACGACGTCGCGCGCGACACCTACGGCCGCGAGGCGGCCGCCGAGCTCTGGCACTGGACGGAGCGGGCGCTCGACCGGATGGCGGGGCTCGCGGGCGACGCGCTCCGCCGCCCCGGCAGCCTGCGCCTCGCCGCCGACGAGGAGGAGCGCGCGCAGATCCGCGGCGAGTTCGAGGCGATGCGCGAGGACGGGATCGACGCCGAGTGGGTGGACGAGCCGGAGGGGCCGTTCCACGGCGCGATCCTCCACCCGGAGGACGGAGCGCTGCAGCCGGCCCGGTTCGTGCGGCGGCTCGCCGCGCGCGCCGCCGCGGCGGGCGCCGAGATCCGCGAGCACGACCGGGTGGACGACGTCGACGCGCTCGACGCGGACCACGTCGTCGTCGCCACCGACGGCTACGGCCACGGGCTCGTCCCGGAGCTCGCCGACCTGATCTGGCCGACGCGCGGGCAGGTGATCGTCAGCGAGCCGCTCGACCGCGTGCTCTACGACAGGCCGCACTACGCACGGCAGGGCTTCGACTACTGGCAGCAGCTGCCCGACCGCCGCCTCCTGCTCGGCGGCTTCCGCGACGTCTCGATCATGGACGAGCTCACCGACGTGGAGGAGACGACGCCGACGATCCAGGCGTCGCTCGAGCAGTTCCTCGGCGAGCTGAGCGACGGCGAGGCGCGGGTCGGCCATCGCTGGGCGGGCATCTTCGCGCTGACGCAGGACATGGTTCCGCTCGTCGGCCCGATCCCGAGCCGAGACGGCGTGTGGATTGCAGCCGGGTATTCCGGGCATGGCAACGTCATGGGATTCGGCTGCGGCCGGCTCGCCGCCGATGCGATGCTCGGCCG
>DASSSQ010000071.1:0-7384 GCA_035708405.1 Gaiellaceae bacterium | reverse complement strand
GACGAGGTCGGCGCCGACATCGGCGGCCTTCGTGAAGATGCCGCCGCCGAGCCGCGCGAAGACCGAGATCAGCGAGCCGCCGAACGCGAGCCCGACGAGCGCCTTGATCGCGCGCGTCTGGCTGTCGCCGAAGCCCGCGGTCAGGATCCAGTAGTAGCCGGCGACGCCGATCAGGCCGAGGCCGACGACGAGCAGCCCGGTGACCGAGCCGGCGCGGAACGCGACGTTGAGCGCCGGGCGCAGGCCGTCCTTCGCCGCCTCCGCCGTCCGCACGTTGGAGCGCACGGCGACGTTCATGCCGATGAAGCCCGCCGCGGAGGAGAGCACGGCGCCGGTCAGGAAGCCGAAGGCGGTGCCCCAGCCGAGATTCTCGTAGAACCCGAGCAGGAAGAAGGGCACGATCGCGACGATCGCGATCGTCGTGTACTGCTTGCGCAGGTAGGCGGCGGCGCCCTCCTGCACCGCCCGCGCGATCTCCTGCATCCGCTCGCTGCCGGCCTTGCGGCTGAGCAGCCAGTACGTCAGCCAGAGTCCGTACCCCGTCCCGACGACGCCGCACAGGATCGCGAACAGCACGGGGTGGTGATTGAACCAGTCCAAACTTCCTCCTCGGTTTCCCCTCACAAAGTCGGCGCCGAGTGGCCCCGGCGCGCGGACTCTTGTATCACAAAGTCCGGCGGGTGATCCTAGCGCGGGCGGCGGTCGGCGGCCGGGGAAGCGGCGGCCGCGTAGGCGAGCTGCAGGTTCGAGATCGCCTGGCGGAAGTCACGCCGCAGCTCGTCCGGCACCTGCTGCTCGAGCAGCGGCACGAGCGCCTTCAGGGCCTCGATCGCGAGCCGCACCTGCGCGAGGTCGGGCTGCTCGGCGCCGAGGCGGCGGTAGGCGAGCGAGGCGACGGTCGTCACCGCGTGCACGAGGACGTCGGCCACCTGGAGCCGCTCGAGCTCCGCCTCGATCTGCGCGGCGAGCTCGGCCTGCGAGACCTCAGTCACGGACCGGCTCCCCCTGCGCGACCTGGTCGGCGTAGATCTCCTCGAGCGTGCTGCCGCCCTCGTACGCGGCGATCTGCCGCTCGGCCGCGTTCCGAGCCGGAACGGCGAGCCACGGCGTCGTGCCGAGCTCGTCGGCGACCGGCTGCACCCACTCGATCAGCTGCTCGATCCGCGCCCGCGCCGGCAGCGTCTCCCGGCGGTCGAGGTCGATCAACTCGCCGGAAAGGCCGTGGCGGATCGCGCGCCAGAAGTTCTCCTCGAGTAGCCGGCGCGGCCGGTCCGGCAGCGGCTCGCCCTCGTCGACGGCGCGGGCGACGCGCGCGACGAGCGAGTAGATCAGCGCGGACAGGCCCTCGGCCTCGCGCAGGTCGGGCTGCGCGTCGCAGATCCGCATCTCGATCGTCGGGAAGGCGAGGTGCGGCCGCACGCTCCACCAGAGCTGGGTGTGCTCGTCGATCGAGTCGGTCTCGTAGAGCAGGCGCACGTAGTCCTCGAAGCCGGCCCAGCCGTCGTAGTCGTCGGGGATCCCGCAGCGCGGGAACATGCGCGTGAAGATCTGCGTGCGCGCCGAGTGGAGGCCGGTGTTGACGCTCTCGACGAACGGCGAGCTGGCCGAGAGCGCGAGCAGCTCCGGCAGGAAGCTCCGCAGGCCGTTACAGACGGCGATCGCGCGGTCGGCCCCGCGGATGCCGACGTGGACGTGCAGGCCGAAGCTGTTGTTCCGCCAGACGACGTAGCGGAGGATCTCGTCGTTGCGGCGGTAGTGCGGCGTGTCGATGATCCGCTGGTCCTGCCAGCGCGCCCACGGATGGGTGCCCGTCGCGGCGAGCGTCAGGCCGAGCGAGCCGGCGAGCGCGTAGACCTGCTCGCGCCGCTCGCCGAGCTTCTGCGCGGCCCCGGCGAAGGTCTCGCAGCGGCCCGTGCGCGTCTCGACCTCGGAGGCGATCAGCTCGCCGACGAGATGCTCCTCGAGGTCGGTGCCGCGCGCCGCCGCCTGCAGGTCCTCGAAGCGGTTCTGCATGTCGAGGCTCTCGACGTCGAGGATCGCGAATTCCTCCTCGACGGCGAGCGTCAGGTCGTCGGCGCTCTCGAAGCGCTCGCGCGCGAGCGGCAGCAGCTCCTGCCAGGGCACCTTCTGCGTGTCGCCCACGGGGAGAGAGTAGTCGGTCGGGAGCCCCCGCCGCGACACCGCGACCCCGGGGTCAGACCCCGCAACAAAAGTGTCGCGAAAGCGCGGCGAGAGCGTGTCTGACCCCGGTTCAGCGGGCGAGCGGCTCGAGCAGCTGGCCGGCGACGCGGGCCCAGCTCCAGCGGGCGACGACGGCGCGGCGGGCGGCGGCGCCGAGCTCGGCGCGCCCCTCTGCGGAGAGGGCGAGCAGCGCGCGCAGCTTCGCCTCGAGGTCGGCGGCGTCGCCGCGTGCGAAGGCGACGAGGTCGCGGTGGCGCGCCGGATACTCCGCGGCGATCCCGTCCGCGACCTCCGCCAGCCCCGAATGGCGCGCGACGAGCGGCGGCACCCCCACGGCGGCGGCCTCGGCCGCGACCATGCCGAAGGCCTCGGGGAAGATCGACGGTACGACGGCCGCGTCGGCGAGCGGCAGCAGGTGGACGAGGTGGCGGTGCTCGAGCGGGCCGGTGAAGAGCGTGCGCGGCGGCGCGAGCGCCTCGAGCTCGGCCCGGTAGTCGCCGAAGCCGACGATCACCGCGCGCGCGTCCAGGCTCCGCAGCGCCTCGAGCAGCAGCTGCACGCCCTTCTGGACGATCAGCTTGCCGAAGTAGACGACGGTCGGCTCGTCGCCGGCGAGGAACCCGGCGAGCCGCTCCGCGTTGCCCTCGTCCGGCAGCCGCTCCTCGGCGTTGCCCGGGTTCGGCGGGTCGCGGCGCGCCTCGGCGACGAGGTCGGCGAGCGCCCGCGCCCGCTCGCGCGGCCGGAACTCTTCGACGTCGACGCCCGGCGGCACCTCGCGGACGCGCTCGACCCGGCCGACGACCTCCTCGAGCACCTCGCGGATGTGCGCGGAGCCGGCGAAGACCGCCCGCGCGCCGGCGAGCGACTCCCGCGCCCACGCCGAGAGCTCCAGGTTGCCGCGCATCGAGTACTCGAGCTCGGAGCCATGCGCCTTGACCGCGAACGGGAGCCCGCTCGCCGCCGCGACCGGCCCGCCGAGCAGCACGTGGTTCGCGAACACGCAGTCGGCCGGGCCGAGCGCGCGCAGCGCGGCGGCGTTCGCCTCGACGTACGCCTCGCGCTCGGCGCGCGTGAAGTCCTGCAGGAGCCGCGGCTCGAGCCCCTCGTAGCGGTCGAGCACGAAGACCGGCAGCAGCCCGCCCGGCAGCTCGGGCCGCACCACCCGCGCGCCGCCGAGGTCGTACAGCTCCGGCCGCGGCTCCTGGCAGACGACGACGACCTCGTGCCCGGCGCGCGCCCACTCCCGCGCGATCGCGCGCGTGTAGACGTTCGAGCCGGTGCCGCCGAGCAGGTAGCCGTGCCAGAGGAGGACGCGCACTACCGAAGCCGCTCGAGCAGGTCGGCGACCTGCGCCTCGAGCCGTGCGACCCGCGCCTCCAGGTCGGAGCCGGGCGCAGGCGCCGCGGCCGCCGGCTCCTCCCCGCTCTCGCCGAGCAGCTGCGTCCAGCGCGCCGCCTTCTCGCCGGGCCGCCGCTCGAGCAGCGCGACGAGCTCGCGGCCGGCCAGCTCCTGCAGCGTCCGGTCGACCTCGTCCTGCGAGAGGAACGGATGCAGCCGCTCGCTCCGCGTCCGCAGCTCCGCCGCCGTCTGCGGCCCGCGCAGCATCAGCACCGCGAGCAGCGCCAGCGCGCCGACGTCGACCCGCAGCGCGTCGTCGAGCAGATGCCGGTGCTTCGCGACGCGGCTCCCCGGCCCGCTCGCGAGCCGCGTCCACCCCTTCCGCGCCAGCCGGTCGAGCGCCGCGCGAATCGTCGGCTCGTCGTAGTCGACGACCGGCTCGCGGTTCGTCGCCTGGTTGCACGCGAGCCGGAGCGCGTTCAGCGACAGCGGATAGACGTCCGGGGTCGTCCGCTGCTTCTCGATCAGCGAGCCGAGGACGCGCAGCTCGACGGCGTCGGCGTCCACCTGCGTGACCTACGTGAGATGGAAGTAGAGCGCGTGCAGCAGCTCGACGGCCGGGTTCGACGTGTGGACGGTGACATCCGACGGCACGTCGAGCAGCGCCTCCGAGTAGTTGAAGATGATCCGCACGCCCGAGGCGACGAGGTCGTCCGCGGCCTGCTGCGCCGCGACCGCCGGCACCGCGAGCACGCCGACGACGATGTTCTTGTCGCGGACGGCGTCCTTCAGCTGCGCGTACGGCACGACGCCGACGCCGCCGACCTGCCGGCCCGCCTTGTCCGGGTCGGTGTCGAAGACGGCGGCGATGTTGATCCCGTGCTCGGCGAAGATCGGCGAGGAGCCGATCGCCTGGCCGAGCCGGCCGGCGCCGACGAGCGCGATGTTGTGCTGCCCCTGCGTGCGCAGGATCTTGCGGATCTCGCCGAGCAGCGACTCGATGTTGTAGCCGACCCCGCGCTTGCCGAACTTGCCGAACTGCGAGAGGTCACGGCGGATCTGGGTGGCGTTGATGTTCGTGTAGTCCGAGATCTCCTGCGACGAGATCCGGTCCTTGCCCATCTTCTTCGCCTGCGTCAGAACCTGGAGATAGCGGCTCAGGCGCGCGGCGACGCCGACCGTGAGACGTTCCGCCAAAGGAGCTCCTTGCGTCGAGTTTGTACCAGCCACAGGCGATTCTGCCTGACACGACGGGGCGCCGTCGCACGTGCCACGAACCGTTACGTCGCGAGGAACTTCGTGACAGCCACGCGCCGCCGGAAGGCGTCCTCGTGCACGTGGTAGACGAAGGCGCGCTCGCCGTCGATCTCGACCACCGGCAGCCACTCGCGGTAGCGGGCCTCGAGCTCCGGGTCGCCCGAGATGTCGACCGTCTCGAGCTCGAAGCCGAGCTCGGCCTGCAGCGCGGCGACCTGCGCCAGCGCGCGCTCGCAGAGATGGCAGCCCGCCGCGTGGAAGACGACGACCCGCGCGCTACCCATCACGTCAGGGGTAGAGCCCACGCGTGACCGTCGCCTCGGCGACGCGCTGGACGGCGAGCCCGTAGGCGGCCACGCGCATCGGGACGTCGCGGCTCTCCTTGACCTCCCACGTCTCCTGGAAGGCGCGCGAGACGATCTCGTTCAGGCGCGCGTTCACCTCGTCCTCCTTCCAGAAGTACTCCTGCAGGCCCTGCACCCACTCGAAGTAGGAGACGACGACGCCGCCCGCGTTCGCGAGCACGTCGGGGAGGATCAGCACGCCCTTGTCCTCGAGGATCGCGTCGGCCTCCGGCGTCACCGGGCCGTTCGCGCCCTCGCAGACGACCTTCGCGCGCACGCCGGCGGCGTTGTCGCGCGTGATCACCTGCTCGAGCGCGCAGGGCGCGAGCACGTCGCAGTCGAGCAGGAGCAGCTCGTCGGCGCCGATCTCGTCCGCCCCCCGCAGCCCGCGCAGCGTCCCGTGCTCCTGCTTGTGCGCGTAGGCGGTGCGGACGTCGATCCCGGCGGGATCGTGGAGCGCGACCTGCGAGTCGGAGACCGCGACGACGGTCGCGCCGGCCTCGGCGAGGAAGAGCGCCAGGTTCGCGCCGACGGTGCCGAAGCCCTGGACGGCGACCGTCAGCCCGTCGAAGGAGCGGCCGAGCTTGCCGAGCGCCTGCTCGATGCAGTACTGCGCGCCGCGCGCCGCCGCCGCCTGCCGGCCGAGCGACCCGCCGATCGTCAGCGGCTTGCCGGTGACGACGCCGAGCACCGAGTGGCCCTTGTTCATCGAGTAGGTGTCGAAGATCCAGGCCATGATCTCGGCGTTCGTGCCGACGTCGGGCGCCGGGATGTCCTTCTCCGGGCCGATCTCGTTGACGATCTCGCTCGTGTAGCGGCGCGTCAGCCGCTCGAGCTCGCCGCGCGAGAGCCGCTTCGGGTCGCAGACGACGCCGCCCTTGGCGCCGCCGAACGGCAGGCCCATCAGCGCGCACTTCCAGGTCATCCACATCGCGAGCGACTTGATCTCGTCGAGCGTGACGTTCGGGTGGTAGCGGATGCCGCCCTTCGAGGGGCCGCGCGTCACGTTGTGGGTGACGCGGAAGGCCTCGAACGCGTGCACGGTGCCGTCGTCCATCGTCACCGGCACCGAGACGACGACCGACTTCTTGCACTCCTGCAGGACGTTGACGAGGCGGTCGTCGATGCCGAAGGTGTCGGCGACGCGCCGCAGCTGGGCGCGCGCGATCTCGAACGGATTCTCCTTCAGGTGCGTCTCGGGAGCGGCCGTCGCCATGCCGCGGCGAGTCTACTGGACCGCGAACGGCAGGACGCGCACCGACGGCTTCCCCGGCAGCGTCGGCCAGGCGACGAGCCGCAGCCGGTAGTCGCCCGGCGGCAGGACGCGGCCGGCGGGGTCGCGGCCGGTGAGGCCGAAGGTGTAGCGGCCCGGCAGCAGGTCGCGGAGGCGGGCGAGCAGGCCGAGCCCGGTGCCGTCGGCACGGTAGAGCTGGACGTCGAGCCGCGAGACCGGCTGCACCTCGACCTCGCCGCCCGCGCGGACGACGGCGCCCGCGTCGAGCTCGAGCCGCACCGGCGCCGCGTCGGACGGCTTCAGGCGCTTCGCGGTCAGGCGCGCGGCGGCGATCAGCGGGCCGGCGTAGGGCCGGTAGTCGATCGCCCACGGGATCCGCAGCGGCTGCGCGCCGCCGTAGTCGAGCTCGATCGAGCCGGTCGCGAGCCGGCCGGACGGCAGCGCGGCGAGGCCGACCGTCAGCGCCACCTGCTTCGAGGCGCCGGGTCGCAGCACGACCTGGTCCGGCCGCGAGCGGATCGCGAGCAGCTCCGACTCGCCGCCGTCCGGCCGCGCGACGACGGAGATCCGCAGCCAGCGGGTCGAGACGTTGCGCAGCGTCAGCGTCTTCGTGACGTGCCACGTCTTCCCCGTCCAGGCGCCGAGCGCGAGCGAGGCGGGCTCCACGGCGACCTCGGCCGCGGCGGCGGCGCCGACGTCGAGCGCGCCCGCGCCGGCGGCCGTCACCGGGTCCTCGATCGGGTGCGCGTAGCCGACGAGCAGGCTCTTCAGCGCCGGCGCGTCGAGGCCGGGACGCGCCTGGGCGAGCAGCGCGGCGGCGCCGGCGGCGACCGCGGCGGCCGCGCTCGATCCGTTGACGCTGACGAAGCCCGCATCCGGGTCCGTGGTGGCGAGGCCGACGCCGGGCGCGACGAGCTCCGGCTTGACGCGGCCGTCGAAGGCGAGCCCCTGCGACGAGAACGGCGCAGCCCGATCCTGCCCGGGGTTCGGCCGGCCGGGCGCAGTGCCGAGCGAGACCTCGACGTCCGCG
>DASSSQ010000070.1:0-5410 GCA_035708405.1 Gaiellaceae bacterium | reverse complement strand
GCGGGCGGACGCGCGGATCGCCGGCTCGCTGGCGGCGCTCGCCGCGATCCCGGACGCCGAGCTCGTGCCGCCCGGCCTCGACCTGCGCCCGTTTACGCCGGCGCCGCCCTCCGACCGCGAGCGGCCGCTCGTCGTCCACGCGCCGTCGAGCCGCGTCCGCAAGGGCACCGAGCATGTGATCGCCGCCTGCGCGCAGCTGCCGGTCGACCTCGAGATCGTCGAGGGGCTGCCGCACGACGAGGCGCGCGAGCGCTACCGGCGAGCCGACATCGTCGTCGACCAGCTGAACGCGGGCTGGCACGGCATCTTCGCGCTCGAGTCGATGGCGCTCGGCAAACCCGTCGTCTGCAACCTCGACCCCGCGGTCGTCGACCGGGCCGAGCGCGCGTACGGAACCCGCGTCCCGATCGTCTCGGCGACGAAGGAGACGCTCGTCGAGGCGCTGCGGCCGCTCGTCGCCGAGCCCGCCCGCCGGCGCGAGCTCGGCGCCGCCGGCCGCGCCTACGTCGAGCGGGTCCACGACATCGAGCGGGTCGCCGATCGCCTGCTCGACGTCTACGCTCGCCTCTAATGGCTCTCGCCAAGGAGCTGCGGCGGCTCGGGACGCAGTCGGCGATCTACGGGCTCGGCGGGATCGTCTCGCGGCTCGTCGCGGTCGTCCTGCTCCCGGTCTACACGGCCTACCTGCGCAACGTCGGCTACGGCCGGATCGAGCAGGTGATCGCGTTCAGCGCGGTGCTCGTGATCCTGCTGCGGCTCGGAATCTCGAGCGCGTTCTTCCGCTTCTACTTCGACGCCGACGACGACGCCGCCCGCACGCGCGTCGTCCGCACCGCGTTCTGGTTCACGATGGCGATGGCGACGCTCGGCCTCGCGGTCGGCGTCGCGCTCGCGCACCCGCTCTCCGGCTGGCTGAAGCTGCACGACCCCTGGCTCGTGATCTGGGCGTTCGTCGGCCTCTGGGCGCAGATGAACTACGCGCAGATGACGGCGCTCTTCCGCGTCGAGGAGCGGCCCGTCCCGTTCGCGATCGCCTCGGTCGCCAACGTGCTGATCACGATCGTCTCGACGCTCGTGCTCGTCGTCGTGCTCGGCCAGGGCGCGCGCGGCGCGATCGTCGGCAACTTCCTGGGGACGCTCGCCGTCTACTCGGTGCTGCTCGGCTACCGGCGCTTCCAGCTCGGGCTCGAGTTCGACCGGCACCTCTTCCGCGAGATGAACCGCTTCGGGATGCCGCTCGTGCCGGCGGCGCTCGCGCTCTGGGCGATCAACTTCATCGACCGCTTCTTCGTCAACCAGTACCGCGGCAACGCCGAGCTCGGCATCTACTCGCTCGCCGTGCGGATCGCGTCGGTGATCACGTTCCTGATGACGGCGTTCCAGCTCGCGTGGCCGGCCTTCGCGTACTCGATCCGTGACGACCGCGAGGCGCGGCGGACCTACTCGTACGTCCTCACCTACCTGCTCTTCCTCACCTGCTGGATCTCGCTCGCGCTCGGCGTGCTGGCGCCGTGGCTCGTCCACGACGTCTTCGCGCGGCACGGCGGCTTCGCGCGCTCGGCGCAGGCGGTGCCGCTGCTCGCGTTCGCCACCGCGGCCTACAGCGGCTACACGGTGCTCGCGATCGGGATCGGCCGCGCGCGGCAGACGCAGTACAACTGGATCGTCACCGGCGCCGCCGCGATCGTCAACGTGGGGCTGAACGTGGCGCTGATCCCGCGCTACGGGATGATGGGCGCCGCGGTCGCGACCCTGGTCGCGTACGTCGCGCTCTTCCTCGGCATGTGGCTGAACAGCCGGCGCGTCTACCCGGTGCCCTACCAGTGGCGGCGCGTGCTGCTGCTCTCGTCGGTCGCCGGCGGGCTGACCGGGCTCGCGTGGGGGCTGCACGTGCCGCTCGGGGTCGCGATCGGGCTCTGCGTCGTCTACCCGCTCGTGCTCGCGCCGCTCGGCTTCTACCTGCCGGCGGAGCGGGCGCGGCTGCGGCGGCTGATCGCCTCCCGCGCATAAGCACGGGCGGAGCGGGCATCCTCCGCAGCAGTGCGCCGGAAGCTGCTGATCGCGCTCGCCGCCGTCGTCTGCCTCGCGGCGGCCCTCGTCGGCGTCGCGTACTGGCAGGCGAGCGACGTGCTCGCGCAGCTGCACGCGGGCTCGAAGGCGGCGGTCGTGAAGGCGGTCGAGCCGGAGCTGCGCCGGGCGCCGGCGCACGTGCTCGTGACGGCGCCGCCGGAGGCGAGCGCGCAGACGATCCTCGTGATCGGCTCCGACCACCGCTGGGAGGGCGGCGCCGGGAACGCGCGCTCCGACACGATCATCCTCGTCCGGATCGAGCCGTCGCGGAGGCGGATCGCCCTGCTCTCGATCCCGCGCGACCTCTACGTCGCGATCCCCGGCCACGGCCACGACCGGATCAACATGGCCTTCCGCTACGGCGGCGAGCGGCTGCTGACCCGGACGGTGCGCGAGACCTTCGGCGTCGAGATCGACCACTTCGTCGAGGTCGACTTCCACGGCTTCAAGGACCTCGTGGCGGCGCTCGGCGGCGTCTACCTGCCGGTCGACCAGCGCTACTACAACGAGAACGTCGGCACCTACGGCACGAACTACGCGAACATCGACCTGCAGCCCGGCTACCAGAAGCTGGACGGCGCGCAGGCGCTCGCGTTCGCGCGCTTCCGGCACACCGACTCCGACCTCGTCCGCGCCTCGCGGCAGCAGCTGCTGATCCGGACGGCGGCACGGCAGACGCTCGCAGGCGGCCTCGACCCGCTCCGGCTCCGCCGGCTCGCGCTCGCCTTCGCGAAGGCGACGGCGTCCGACATCTCGAACCTCGGCGAGGTGCTCTCGCTCGCCCGCGCGATCCACGACACGCCGGCGAGCCGGATCGACCGGCTGACCGTCCACGCGAGCGACCTCGTCCTCTACGGCGCCGACTACCTGAGCGCGACCCCGGCGCAGTTGAAGGCGACCGTGCGGGCCTGGCTCGGCGCGCCTTCGCCGCAGCCTCGCCGCCGCGGGCCGGCCAGGCACGAGGAGACGGCGACCCGCGCACAGGTGCGCCTCGCGCCCGACGGCGGCCGCGGCGCGGCGCTGCTCGCCTCGGTGCGGAACGGGATCCGCACCTGCGCGCCGACGGCGCTCCCGTACGGCTTCTCCTGGCCGGGCGACGCCGCGCGCTCGTACGTCCTCGACGGCCATCCCGCGATCGCGCTCTACTCGACCGCCGGCTCGGGCGACTCCGTCCTCTGGATGTACACGACCTGGCAGGATCCGCCGATCCTCGACGACCCGACCGGCACGATCGTGCGCGGCGGCCGCCGCTACGACCTCTACACCGAGGGCGGCAAGCTGCGGCAGGTCGCCTGGCACCTCGGCGGCACGCGCGTCTGGATCACGAACACGCTCGAGGACTCGCTCGCGAACGCGGAGCTGCTCGCGCTCGCCGAGAGCTGTCGCGGCGGGTAGCGCCACGGTGTCGATCGCCGGTTCCCCGCCGGAGCGGAAACATGAGAGGATGCCGCGATGTCGCTCGTCCACGAGTGCGGTCACCCCGGCTGCAGCACCCTGACGATGGGGACGCTCTGCCTCGTGCACGAGCAGCCGGAGCCGACGACACCGTCGCAGGTCGTCCCGCGGCTCGCCGCGCTGCCGTTCGTCGTCGCCGCCGCGGCCGGCTTCGTCGCCGCCTTCCTCGCCCGCGCCCGGCTGCACATCTAGATGTAGAGGAAGCGGGGGCTCAGCCGTTCTGCTGGAAGGTCAGCGCGTACCAGCGCATCGCGCGTCCGAATCTACCAGCAGACTGGGGCCGTGACCGTCCTCGATCTCGAGCAGGTTTCGGTGCGGCGCGCGCGGCGCGAGCTGCTGCGCGGCGTCGACTGGCGGGTCGAGCGCGGCGAGCACTGGGCGCTGCTCGGGCCGAACGGCGCCGGCAAGACGACGCTGCTGCGGATCGCGGCCGCGCGCTCGCATCCGACGACGGGGATCGCTCACGTGCTCGGCGAGCGGCTCGGCCGGGTCGCGGTCGCGGGGCTGCACGAGCGGATCGGGCTCGTCGAGCCGGCGCTGCTGCGCCGCTTCCATCCCTCGCGGCGGGGGGTCGAGCTCGTGCTCTCGGGCGCGACCGGCACGATCGCCGTCCACGCCGAGCGGCTGACCGGGCGCGACCGGCGCCGCGCCGGCGAGCTGCTCGAGCTGCTCGGCGTCGCCGCGCTCGCCGACCGCGCGCTCGGCGACTGCTCCGAGGGCGAGCGGACGCGGCTCCTGCTCGCCCGCGCCCTGATGGCGGAGCCGCCGCTCCTGCTGCTGGACGAGCCGACCGGCGGCCTCGACCTCGCCGGCCGCGAGCTCGTCCTCGCCGCCCTCGACGCGCTCGCACGGAGCCGGCCCGGGTTGACGACGGTGACGGTCACCCACCACGTCGAGGAGCTGCCGCGCTCGACGACGCACGCGCTGCTCCTGCACGCGGGCGCCGTCGTCGCGTCAGGCCCGGCCGCGGACGTGCTCGCCGACACGCCGCTCTCCGCCTGCTTCGGCGTGCCGGTGCACGTCGAGGCGGTCGGCGGCCGCTATCTCGCAGCGGCCGCCGTCCCGCGCTGAGGCCCCTCTCTCAGGCGGCGACCGCCCCGGCCTCCCCGACCCGCTCCGCCGCCGGCGAGCCGAGCAGCGCCCGCGCGACGCCCGCGAACCCGACGACGAGCAGCGCGAAGCCGACGAGCAGCAGCGCCCGCGTCCCGGTCGCGAAGCCCGCAGTCTCGACGAACGAGCCGACCGCGAAGGCGATCGCCGCCCAGCGCGGCGCGCCGGACCTGACGGCGGCGACCGCCAGCAGGACGAGGCCGATGTCGCTCACGGTCGTCACCGGCTCGAGCCCGGAGATCGCCGCGCTCGAGGTGACGCGGTCGACGACCGCGGTCGCCTGCGCCTGCCCGAGGCCGCTCGCGATCGCCGGCATCGCCGCCGAGACGCCGTCTTCCCAGAGGACGACGAGCGACCCGAAGACGCCGAGGATGCCGCCCCAGAGCCCGAGCCTCGGCGCGCGGCGGGCGACGACGATCGCGAGCCAGATCGTGCCGGCGGTCAGCAGCACGATCGCGATCGTCTGCAGCGTCAGGCCGAAGATCACGGTCGAGCGGTGGTCGCCGAGCGCCGCGACCTGGTCGCCTGCGTCGTCCGACACGCTGGGCGCGACGATCGCGAAGATCAGGGCGAGCAGCGGGCCGACGACGAGCGCGGCCGCTCCCGCGAGGTTCGACTTGGACGTGGACATGCGTCTCCTTATCTGTCCAGGGACGTCACGGCAAGCGCGGCGTCCGCGTTGATTACTGGTTGGGTGTTGCGGGGGTCTGGGCGGCGGGTGCGCACGGTCGAGGTGGTCGTGTCGGTGCGCGCGGGCGCCCAGCCTTATCTCGGT
>DASSSQ010000069.1:0-29634 GCA_035708405.1 Gaiellaceae bacterium | reverse complement strand
CAGCACCGGCACGCTGCACGCGAGCGCCTCGTGCGCGACGAGCGAGAACGACTCGTGCAGGCGCGAGGGCACGACGAGCAGGTCGAGCGAGGCGAGGAAGGGACCGACCTGCGCGCGCGGCAGCGGCGGCCCGATCGCGATCCGCGGATCCCGGCGCGCGAGCCGGCGCACGTGCCGCGCGAACCGCGGATCCGGCTCCGGCCCGCGCAGCACGAGCCGCGCCGCCGGGTTCCGGACGCCCCGGAACGCCCGCACCGCCAGGTCGGGCCCCTTGCCGTGCAGCAGCGGTCCGAGGTAGCCGACGGCGACGCCCTCGTGCCGGGTCGCCGCGCGCGGGAGCTCGACGATCCCGTGCGGAAGCACGAGCATCCTCGCCGCCGCGAGACCGGCCGCGGCGTAGCGGTCGCGCAGGAAGCACGACGGCACGATCACCAGGTCGGCCGCCGCGAGCTCCGCCCGCGCCAGCCGTGCGCGCTCGACGTGGGCGCGCGCGCGGGCGCTCAGGCCGCGCTCGGCCAGCATCGACGCGAGCCGCAGCGGTCGCACGAGCTCGAGGTGCGCGAAGCAGGCGGCGCCGCGCAGGTCGCCGTGGAGGGGATGCGCCCACGGCCGGTACGGCTGCACCTCCGGGCAGAGGAACCAGTGGTCGTGCAGCGTCAGGACGACCGGGAGCCCGCGCGCGCGCAGGCGCGGGATCAGCGGCATCGTCAGCCCGAGCAGGTGCTGGACGTGGACCGCTTCCGGCTCGAAGCGGTCGAGCAGCGCGAGGAGCGCCGCCTCGGTCGAGCCGTCGTGCCAGGCGACGCGCAGGCGGCGCCGCGGCCGGGCGCAGCGCTCGACCTCGACCGCCCCCTCGCGCCGTCGCGCGTCGAGCCGTGCCGCCGCCGTGTGGCTGCCGGCGAAGACGCAGACGTCGTGGCCGCCGCGCACGAGCGCATGCGCGAGCGCCTCGGCGTAGAGCTCGGTGCCGGACTGCTCCTCCGGCGGGAAGCCGTGGACGACGAGCAGGATCCGCATCCGCCCGAGGCTACGCCGGATCGGCCGTCGCGGCGCCTAGCCGTCCGGCTGGTCCCGGTCCGCCCGTTCGCCGGTCGAAGCGGCGCAGCGCTGCTTCTAGCGTGGAGGCGTGTGCGGGATCTGCGGAGTCGTGCAGCTCGACGGGCCCCCGCGCGACCCGATCGCGCCGGCGGCGCTCGACCGGATGACCGACCTGCTCGTCCACCGCGGGCCGGACGACCGCGGCACCTACCTCGCGCCGGGGATCGCGCTCGGCGTGCGGCGGCTCGCGATCGTCGACCCGGTGCACGGCCGTCAGCCGGTCGCGAGCGAGGACGGCAGCGTCGTCGCGGTGCAGAACGGCGAGCTCTACAACCACCTCGACCTGCGCCGGCAGCTCCCGGGCCATCGCTTCGCGAGCCGCTGCGACACCGAGGTGCTGCCGCACCTCTACGAGGCGTGCGGGCCCGGCTTCCCCGCCCGGCTGCGCGGCAAGTTCGGCCTCGCGGTGTGGGACGGGCACCGGCGGCGCGCCGTGATCGCCCGCGACCGGCTCGGCGTCAAGCCCCTCTACTACGCGGTCGCCGGCGGCCTGCTCGTCTTCGCCTCCGAGCTGAAGAGCGTGCTCGCCGCCGGCCTCGTCCCGGTCGGCCTCGACCACGAGGCGATCGACGCCTACCTGCCGCTCGGCTACGTGCCGGCGCCGGCGACACCGCTGGCCGCAGTGCGGAAGCTCGCTCCCGGCGAGCTGCTCGTCGCCGGCGCCGGGACGCTACGACGCGAGCGCTACTGGCGCTACCCGGAGCCGGAGCCGGAGCGGCCGGCCCGGCCGGCAGCCGAGTACGCGGCCGAGCTGCTCGAGCTGCTCGACGAGGCGGTGCGGCTGCGGCTGATGAGCGACGTGCCGCTCGGCGCGATGCTCTCCGGCGGCCTCGACTCGAGCCTGATCGCGGCGCTGATGGCGCGCCGCGCGGGGACGCCGGTGAAGACGTTCTCCGTGGGCTTCCGCGAGGCCGGCCGCGCCAACGAGCTCGCCGACGCGCGGCTCGTCGCCGCCCGGCTCGGCTGCGAGCACCACGAGCTCGAGCTCTCGTACGCGGACGAGGCGGTCGACCTGGCCGAGCTCGCCTGGGCGCTCGACGAGCCGCTCGCGAGCCTGTCGGCGCTCGGCTTCCTCGCGCTCTCCCGACTCGCCGCCCGGCACGTGACGGTCGCGCTCTCGGGCCAGGGCGCCGACGAGCTCTTCGGCGGCTACCGGAAGCACCAGGCGGCCGCGCTCGCCGGGCTCGTGCCGCGGCCGCTGCGGCCGCTCGCGCGCCTCGCGCCCGGCCGCGCCGCCCGCACGGTGGCCGCGCGCGGACCGGTCGAGCGGCTGCTCGCGATGAGCGGGAAGCTCGACGCCGGCCTGCGGCGCGACCTCCTGCGCGGCCCGCTCGAGCGGACGGAGGGCGCGGCACGGCGCGCGATCGAGCGGGTCGCCCGCGGCGCCGGCGACGACCCGCTCACCTCGACGCTCTTCCTCGACGCGCAGCTCGCGCTCGTCGACGACATGCTCCACTACTTCGACCGGACCTCGATGGCGCACTCGCTCGAGGTGCGGGTGCCGTTCCTCGACCACGAGCTCGTCGAGTGGGCGGCGCGGCTGCCGGCGCGGCTCAAGGTGCGCGGCCTCGGCACGAAGGTGCTGCTGAAGCAGGCGGCGCGGGGTCTCGTGCCGGACGAGATCGTCGACAAGCCGAAGATCGGCTTCTTCCGCGGCGCCTCCGACGGCTGGCTGCGCTCGCAGCTCTCGGGCGCCCTCTCGGACTACCTGCTCGGGCCGGATCTCCGCTGCTCGGGCTTCCTCGACCGCGGCGGCGTCGAGCGGCTCGTGCGGCGGCAGCGGGCGGGCGACGGGCGCGACACGCACCTGCTGCTGGCGATCCTGATGCTGGAGGTCTGGCTCTCGACGTACCTGCCGCGGGCGCTGGCCGTGCCGGAGCCGCAGCCCGACCGCCTGCGCATCCCCGCGCCGGCGCCGGCGGAGGGCTGACGGAGTACGCGGTCGTGACGCCGGCGCGCGACGAGGCGGCGGAGCTGCCCCGCCTCGCCGCCTGCCTCGCCGCGCAGACGGTGCCGCCCGCGACGTGGGTCGTGGTCGAGAACGGCTCCGCCGACGGGACGGCCGCCGTCGCCCGCGCGCTCGCGGCCGAGCACGACTGGATCGTCCTCGCCGCGGCGCCGCCGGGCCCGCCGCGGCTGCGCGGAGCCCCGGTCGTGCGCGCGCTCCATGCGGGCTTCGCCGCGCTCGCCGGCGGAATCGAGATCGTGGCGAAGGTCGACGCGGACGTCTCGCTGCCCGCGGACTACTTCGAGCGGCTGCTCCGCGCCTTCGCGGCCGAGCCGGCGCTCGGGCTCGCGAGCGGCGACTGCATCGAGCTCGTCGCGGGAAGCTGGCGCGAGCGGCCGGTCACCGGCACGCACGTCTGGGGTGCGGCGCGCGCGTACCGGCGCGCCTGCCTCGAGCAGCTGCTGCCGCTCGACGAGCGCATGGGCTGGGACGGGATCGACCAGCTGCGGGCGGCGACGCGTGGCTGGAAGGTCGAGCGCGTCGCCGACCTCCGTTTCCGCCACCACCGCCGCGAGGGGGCCCGGGACGGCTCGCGCCGTCGCGCCTGGGCGGCGCAGGGCGGCGCGGCCCACTACATGGGCTACCGCGTCTCGTACCTGCTGCTGCGGACGCTGCACCGCGCGCGCCGCGAGCCGGCGGCGCTCGCGATCCTGCCCGCCTATCTCGCCGCCGCGCTGCGCCGCGAGCCGCGCTGCCCCGACGCCGAGGTCACGCGGCGCCTGCGCGAGCAGCAGCGGGCACGGCACCTGCTGCGGCGCGCCCGCGAGGCGACGGCGCGAGCAGCGCCGCGCTCGCGCTCAGCATGATCCAGAAGAAGAACGTCACCTGGATGAACGAGAACGCGTCGAAGGTCAGCATCCCGACGGCGAACGCCGCGATCGCCGCCGCGAGCGCGGCGAGCAGCCAGCCTCGAGGCGAGTCGTCCGCCTTCGCCGCCCGGCCGCAGCGCCGGATCGCCCGCACGAACAGCCACAGATAGGCGAACGTCCCGACCGCGCCGACGTCGAGCAGCGTCCCGAGCCACTGGTCGTCGAGGATGAAGGCGTTGTTGAACGCGACCTGGAAGCCGACGACGCGCGTGCCGAAGCCGAGGCCGAACAGCGGTTCCTCCTCCCAGCTGCGGAGCGCCGGCCCCACCTTCGCCAGGCGCCCGTCGGCGCGCAGCGCGTTGCCGCGCACGACGGTCGACTGGTCCTTGATCAGGCCTCCCTGCGGGAAGAACGCGGCGGTCATCGTCCCGATCGCGCCGGGGACCGCGATGTGCACGACCAGGAGCAGCGGGATCAGCGCCGGCCAGCAGCGCCGCGTCTCGCGGGGTCGCAGCCAGAGGAAGACGAGCACGACGGCGACGAGCATGCTGATCACCGTCCGCGACGCGGTCGCGAGCGACGCCGTCGTCAGCAGCGCGATCGCCACCCACCAGCGGCGCTGCCCGCTGCTGCGGATCAGGTAGAGCGCGAGCGGCAGCAGCATCACGAGCGCCGCGCCGAGCGCGATCGGGTGCTCCGCCGGGCCGTAGACGCGCAGCCGACCGCCGCGCTCGACGCCGACGCCCTCCCAGCCGCCCTGGTAGTGCAGCAGCGGCACGACCCGGCCGAGGTCGTTGAAGACGTTGTAGCCCGTGCGCCGCTCGATCAGCGCGAAGAAGGCGATCACCGCGCCGCCGCCGACCAGCACCCGCACGATCCGGTCGACGTCGCGCCCGCTGCGCACGACCCCGACGACCACGTAGAAGACGAGCAGGAAGCTCGCGAAGAACGTGAGCGACTTGACGACATAGGAGCCGAGCGAGCCGACCCGGGCGGGGTTCGCCAGCTCGGAGGCGAAGGTCGCCGCGACGATCAGCGCGACCGGCCGGTCGTAGACGCTATGCCGCAGCCACGCGCGCGGGTCGATCAGCAGCGAGGTGAGCCACCCCGCGATCAGGAACATCACCATCAGCCGGTACGGCTCGAGGTCGAAGGGCAGCCCTGCCGCCAGCTTGTAGCGCCGGATCGGGACGAACAGGATCACGAGCAGCAGCGCGACGACGAGGTTGCGCCAGCGGAAGAGCGTCCGGTGGCCGGCGACGAGCGTCGCGAGCACCAGCGTCACGCCTGCAGCCGGCAGCACCGCCCTCCCCTCGACCACCGTCCACGCGAGCACGCAGAGCGCGCCGGCGACGAAGGCGGAGGAAGCGACGGGCGCGCGCCGGCCGGCTCCTGCGAGCACCTGCATCAGGCGGAGCGGCGGGCCTCGAGCGCCGGCGCCTCGAGCGGCCGGATCTGCGGCCGCATGTTCTCGAGCATGAACGCGAGCCCGAGCACGGCGGTGACGACGGCGAGGAAGACGACGATCGGCAGCGTCTTCTTCGCGCCGGAGATCTGCGTCGCCGTCGCGGGGTCGCCGCGCTTCAACACCTGGATGACGACGCGATCCGCGTCGGGGGTCTTCGCCCGCGCCTGCCGGTCGAGGAGGTAGCGGCGGAAGGCGTCGACGCGCGCGTCGACGAGCAGGGCCGCCCGCGCCGCCGTGGCCGCCTGGGCGCTCAGCGCCACCATCGGCAGCACCGTCCCCGGCGGCGCGCTCGCCGGTGCGTAGGGACTCGTGACGACCTTCTCCGTCTTCGACGGCTTCGGCCGCGTCAGCGCCCGCACGGCGTCGCTGTCGGCCAGCTCCGAGTAGATCATCGCGATGCCCGACATGCGGCTGAAGTCGCCGATCGGCGCCGGCGGCAGCCCCTTCGCGGCGTCGCCCGCGACGTACTGCTGCTGCGAGCTGCCCCACGGGAAGCCGTGCTGCGTGATCAGCAGCAGCCCGTCCGCCTGGAAGACGGGGGCGCGGCGCGGCGTCACCTTCAGCCCGTGCGCGAGGTCGACCTTCCCGTAGGAGAGGACGGCGAGCGCGATCGCCAGCAGGACGCCCGGCAGCACGAGCATCCGGAAGCGCCAGACGACGCGGAAGTAGAGCGGGAGGTCCATCGCCCTGCTCGATGCTAGGCAGCGGCTGTCGGCGTGCCTACTGGACGATGAGCTAGGGCGCCCGCGAGTCCGCTCGTTCGGCCAGTTGGCCGGACGGCGGCGGGGTGGAAGCCTGACGGGCGGTGGTGAGCGGATGACGGCAGAGACGGCGCTTCGGGCTGCGGCGCCGCGACCGGACACGGTGGCCTGCGACGTCGCGGTCGTCGGCGCCGGGCCCTACGGGCTCGCCGCCGCGGCGCACCTCCGCGGCGTCCGCGGGCTCGACGTGCACGTGCTCGGCCGGCCGATGTCGTTCTGGGAGGAGCAGATGCCGGCCGGCATGCTGCTCCGCTCGCCGCGGGAGGCGTCGCACCTGGCCGATCCCGCCGGCGAGCTCAGCCTCGACCGCTACGAGCAGGCGCTCGGCGTCGAGGCGGTGCGGCCCGTGCCGCTCGAACGGTTCGTCGCCTACGGCCGCTGGTTCCAGGAGCAGGCGGTGCCCGCGCTCGACCGGCGGCGCGTGCTGCTGGTCGAGCGAGCGGGCGGGCGCTTCCGGCTCGAGCTCGTCGACGGCGGCGTCGTGCGCGCCGCACGCGTCGTGCTCGCCGTCGGGATCGCGCCGTACGCGTGGCGGCCGCCGGAGTTCTCGGGGCTGCCGCCGGAGCTCGTCTCGCACGCGTCGGACCACCGGGATCTGCGCGCGTTCCGCGGGCGGCGCGTCGTCGTCGTCGGCGGCGGCCAGAGCGCGCTCGAGTCCGCGGCGCTGCTGCACGAGGCGGGGACTGACGTGCGCGTCCTCGTGCGGGCGCCGCGGGTGAACTGGCTCGTCCGCAGCTCGCGGCTGCACCGGCTGGGGACGCTGCGGCGGCTGCTCTACGCGCCGGCGGACGTCGGGCCGGCGGGGCTCAGCTGGCTCGTCGCCACGCCGGCCGGGTTCGGGCGGCTGCCGCGGCGCGTCCAGGACCCGCTCGCGCGTCGCTCGATCCGCCCCGCCGCCTCGAGCTGGCTCGCGCCGCGGCTCGAGCAGGTGCCGATCCACGTCGGCCGGGCGGTCGTCGCCGCGACGGCGTCCTCCGGGCGCGTTCGGCTGCTGCTCGACGACGGAGGGCGCCTCGCCGCCGACCACGTGCTGCTCGGGACGGGCTATCGCGTCGACGTCGCCCGCTGCGGGCTGCTGGCGCCGGAGCTGCTGCGCGGACTCCGCCTCGTCGACGGCTATCCGCTGCTCGACCGCGCGCTGCAGTCGTCCGTCGCAGGGCTGCACTTCCTCGGCGCCCCGACCGCCTACAGCTTCGGTCCGCTGCTGCGCTTCGTCGCGGGCACGGGCTTCGCCGCCCGCGCGCTCGCCCGCGGCATCCGGTGACGGGCGGCGCCCTCGTCATCGGCGCGGACTACCGCGCGCTCGGCGTCGTCCGCAGCCTCGGTCGCCGCCGCGTCCCCGTCTGGGTGCTCCGCCGCGGCGACGACCGGCTCGCCGGCCTCTCGCGCTACGCGCGGCGGACGGTCGAGCTCCGCGACGGCGCCGGCTTCCTGCTCGAGCTCGGCCGCGAGCACCGGCTCGACGGCTGGACGCTCTTCCCGAGCTCGGACGAGACGGCGGCGCTCGTCGCCCGCCACCACGCGGAGCTGGCCGCGCGCTTCCGTCTGACGACGCCGCCCTGGGAGGTGACGCGCTACGCGTACGACAAGCGGCTGACGTATCCGCTCGCCGCGGAGATCGGTCTCGACGTACCGCAGACGTGGTACCCGCGCGACCGCGACGAGGTCGCGCTGCTGCCGTGCGCCTTCCCGGTCGTGATCAAGCCGGCGGTCAAGGCCCGCTTCAACCGGCTGACCGCCGCGAAGGCGTGGCGCGCCGACGATCGCGCGGGGCTGGTCGCCCGTTACGACGCGGCGTGCGCGCTCGTCGAGCCGGAGGTGCTGATCGTGCAGGAGCTGATCCCGGGCGGCGGCGGGCAGCTCTCGTACGCGGCGATCTGCGAGCACGGCCGCCCGCTCGGCGCGCTGACGGCGCGGCGCCTGCGCCAGTATCCGATGGACTTCGGCCGCGCGAGCACCTTCGTCGAGACCGCGCACCTGCCGGAGGCCGCCGAACCGGCGCGGGCGCTGCTGGCGCGGCTCGGCTACACGGGCCTCGTCGAGGTCGAGTTCAAGCTCGACCCCCGCGACGGCCGCTGCAAGCTGCTCGACGTCAACCCGCGCGTCTGGGGCTGGCACACGCTCTGCGGTCGCGCCGGGATCGACTTCGCCTGGCTCGCCTGGCTGCAGGCCCGGGGCGAGCCGGTGGAGGCCGGCACCGCCCGGGCCGGCGTGCGCTGGACGCGGCTGACCACCGACCTGCCGACCGCGGCGGCCGAGATCCGGAAGGGGCGGCTTCGCCCGCGCGACTACCTGCGCTCGCTGCGCGGGCCGCGCGAGCGCGCGATCTTCGCGCGCGACGACCCGTTGCCCGGCCTCGCCGAGGTGCCGCTGCTCGTCGCGCTGCTGCTGCGCAGGCTCGCCCGCCGGAGCGGAGTGTAGGGAGAAACGCGTTGCTGATCCCGCTCGCGGACACGCGCTGGCGCTCCTTCGTCGCCTCCTGCCCGGAGGCGGGGCCGTTCCATCACCCGGCGTGGGCGGAGCTGCTGGCCGACTGCTACGGGTTCCGGCCGCTCGCGCTCGTCGTCACCGGCGACGACGGCGCGCTCGAGGCGGGGCTGCCGGTGCTCGAGCGGCAGCGGCCGCTGCAGCCGCCACGCCGGCTGTCGCTGCCCTACACCGACCACTGCCCGCCGCTCTGCCGCTCGGACGACGCGCGCCCGCGGCTCGCGGCGGCGGTCGCGGCGGCAGGACGGCTGGAGCTGCGCGCGCCGCTCGAGGGGCCGGGGCTCACCTCGCGCGTCTGCGCCGTCTCGCACACGCTCGAGCTCGCGCCCGGCCCGGAGGAGCTCCGGCGCGGCTTCCAGGCGCAGATGCGGCGCAACGTCGTCCGCGCGCAGCGCGAGGGCGTCGTCGTCCGGCCCGGCGAGCGGCGCTCCGACCTCGTCGACGTCTTCTACGGCCTGCACCTGCGCACCCGCCGCCGTCAGGGCGTGCCGGTGCAGCCGCGCCGCTTCTTCCGGCTGCTCTGGGACGGGCTGGCCGAGCCGGGCCTCGCGCGTGTCCTGCTCGCCTACGCCGGCGCGACCCCGGTCGCGGGCGCCGTCTTCCTCGCGTGGAACGGCACCGTCGTCTACAAGTTCGGCGCCTCCGACGTGCGCTACCGCCGGCTGCGGCCGAACAACCTGCTCTTCTGGGAGGCGATCCGCTGGGCGTGCGAGCGCGGCGACCGGCGGCTCGACTTCGGGCGCACCGACCTCGGCAACGAGGGGCTGCGGGCGTTCAAGCGCGGCTGGGGGGCGCGCGAGCAGCCGCTCGTCTACACCTTCGCCGGCACGCCTCCGCGCGCGCTCGCGCACGGACGGCTCGGGGGCGCGCTCGCCGCGGGGATCCGGCGCGCGCCGCTCGTGGTCTGCCGGCTCGTCGGCGAAGCGGCCTACCGCTTCGCCGCGTAGCCGGCCGCGAGCGGGAGCGGGCTGCCGAGGCGGATCGCCGGCGTGACGCCGGCGCGCGCGATCGCGCCGCCCCGCGGCTCAACGAAGCTCATCGGAGCCCGCGTCCCAGCCGCTGCCCCGCGGCCGCGACTGCCCGTCGATGTCGGTGGCGAGCCGCTGGTCGTCGTCGCTGCCCGGCACGAGGTCGATCGCCGGCGAGTCGCCGCGCAGGTGGTAGTTCTCGTGACCGATCCGCGCGTCGACGTAGGGAAGCGACGGGATCGCGATGTCGGTCGAGCCGCCGCAGGTGCCGCCCGTCCAGGCGTTGTACTCCCAGGTGAGGCCGGGCGCGCCGGCGAAGCACTGCCAGCCCGGCACTCCGCCGACGTTGCCGACCACGCGCACGTTGTCGAAGCAGGGCTCGCCGTCGAAGCCGAGCGCGAGGCCGTTCGTGAACGAGTTGAAGCGGATCAGCCAGTTCGACCAGCAGGCGCCGTGGCGCGGGTCGAGCTGCACCTCGGGCTGCTGGTCGTCGAAGCTGTCGCCGCCGGGGTCGTTGACGCCGCGCACGGGCGCCTCGAACCAGTTGTTCTCGAGCACGACGTCGTGCACGGGCCCGAAGGTCATCCCGCAGCAATCGGGATTCGAGAAGTCCTGCACCTGCAGGTCGTAGACCGCGTCCTGCTGGAAGATCGTGTTGCGGATCGTGATCTCGCCGCCGCTGATCAGGAACAGGCCGCCCGTGTGCATCGCGTCGAGGTCGGTCGAGTTCTGGTCGTGGATCCGCGTGCCGTCGATCAGGATCTGCCGCGGCCACTGGTTCGGGATCGTCCCGTCGGGGCCGATGTGGTTCTCCCAGTCGCCGTTGTTGCCGTAGTTGCCGGTCAGCGCGTACGGGCTCCAGGACGGGCACCACGTCGCCGGCGGATGGTCGCTCCCCTCCGGGTAGCAGGCGAGGCTCGGGCCCCAGTCGCCGCCCTTCAGCGTGATCTCGTAGTTCGGGCCGATGTCGAACGACTCGCCGTGCAGGTCCTCGAAGACGACGTCGTGCGAGGTGGCCGGGCCGGCGGTGCCCTGGCTGACGAGCTTGTGCAGGCGGAAGTCGCGGAAGACGAGGTGCGAGCCGTAGACGACGAGGTCGCCGTCGAGCGCGACGCCGGCGCCCGGCAGCGGCTCGAAGACGACGTCGGCCGGCGCGTCGAGCTTGCTCGCGTCGACGCCGACGGTCTGCCCCGGGTAGGTGCCGGGCTCCAGCTCGACATGGGTGCCGGGCGTCGCCGTCTCGTAGGCGTGGTCGAAGCTCGCGCAGGGCGCCGCCACCGTGCAGGGGCCGGCATCGGAGCCGGTCGGCGACAGGTAGAGCAGCGGCGCCGCGGGGCAGTTGGCGCCGGCGGGATGCTGCGTTCCGCAACGGCCCGGAGGCGGGCTCGCTCCGCCCCGGTCGCCCGCCGCGGCCGGCGCGGCGACCGCCGCCGCCACGAGCAGGAGGGCGATCCGGGCGAGCATCGTCCGAGTGTAGGAGGCCGGCGAACGGCCGGATACTGACCGGAGGTCGAGGCCTCGCGTTTGCGGCCGGTCGCGCGGTGCAATCGGAGACTCGTAGACGGAAGGAGGTCGTTCCAGTGAGGAAGCTGGTCTCGTACGTCGCGCTCGGCTGGCTCGCGGCCTGGTTCGCCGACCCGCAGCAGGGGCGCCGCCGCCGCGCGATGTCGCGCGATCGCGGGCTCGCGTCGCTTCGCCGCCTCGGTCGCCGCTCGCGGCGCGCCGGGCGCGGCGCCGCCGCCCACGCCTACGGGCTGAAGCAGCACGCGCTGCACCTGCACGAGCAGCCGAAGGGCCCGGTCGACGACGTCACGCTCGCGCGCAAGGTCGAGACGGAGATCTTTCGCCCGGCCGACGTGCCGAAGGGGAAGATCAACGTCAACGCGGAGAACGGCAAGGTCGTCCTGCGCGGCGAGGCGGACACGCCCGAGCTGATCGACGAGCTCGTGCGGAAGGCGCGCCGCATCCAGGGCGTCCGCGAGGTCGAGAGCCTGCTGCACCTGCCGGGGGCATCCGCGCGCCCGCACGCCTAGACGGTCCGTCGCGGCCCCGACGCGCGGGGAGGAGCGCTGGTTTCCGTGGCGCGCCCGCGGGTAGGCTCGGCGCGTTGTCGAACGAGCACACGCTGGGAGCCGTTCCGGTCGCAGAGGGGGAGGTCGAGTTCCGGGTCTGGGCGCCGCGGGCGCGCTCGGTCGCCGTACGGCTCGAAAGCGGGGACAGTCCCCTCCGCAACGGCGAAACGTGGTCGGGGCGCGCTCCGGCCGCCCACGGCGACGACTACCGCTTCGTCGTCGACGGCGAGGAGCTGCGCGACCCCTGCTCGCGCTGGCAGCCGGAGGGGTTGCTCGGCCCGTCCCGCGTGCTCGCGGTTCCGCGTTCCGAGCGGCTCGGCGTGCCGCTCGACGGGCTCGTCCTCTACGAGCTGCACGTCGGCGCGTTCAGCGCCGAGGGCACCTTCGACGGCGCGATCCCGCACCTCGGGGCACTCCGCGAGCTCGGCGTCACCGCGATCGAGCTGATGCCGGTCGCGACCTTCCCCGGCG
Source organism: Gaiellaceae bacterium (assembly GCA_035708405.1). GTDB lineage: Bacteria > Actinomycetota > Thermoleophilia > Gaiellales > Gaiellaceae > DASSSQ01. The sequence continues at coordinate 17,492 of DASSSQ010000069.1, read as the reverse complement.
ACCGCGGCTGGGGCTACGACGGCGTCTTCACCTCGGCGCCGCATCCGGCCTACGGCGGCCCCGACGGCCTCGCCCGGCTGATTCGCGCCGCCCACGCCGCCGGGCTCGGCGTGATCCTCGACGTCGTCTACAACCACGTCGGCCCCGGCTCGGAGCTCGTGCGCCTCGGCCCCTACTTCACCGACCGGCACGAGACCTTCTGGGGCGACGCGCTCGACTACTCGCGCCGCTTCGTCCGCGAGTGGGCGATCCAGAACGCCGAGCTCTGGATCCGCGACTACGGCGTCGACGGCCTCCGCCTCGACGCGACCCACGCGGTCTTCGACGACTCGGAGGTGCACGTCCTGCGCGAGCTGCGCGACCGCGTGAAGGCGATCGACGAGCGTGCGCTCGTGATCGCGGAGATGACGACCGGCGACCTGCGCCCGACCCGCGACTGGGGCCACGACGCGCAGTGGGCGGACGAGCTCCACCACGAGCTGCACGCGCTCCTGACCGGCGAGCAGGAGGGCTACTACGCCGGCTACGGCTCGCCCGACGGGCTCGCGCGGCAGCTCCGCCGCTCGCCGCCCGAGCGGCTCGTCGTCTGCTCGCAGGACCACGACCAGGTCGGCAATCGCGCGCTCGGGGACAGGCCCCGCCGGGAGGAGCTCCGCGCCCGCGCCGCCGTCGTCTGCTTCGCGCCGCAGACGCCGCTGCTCTTCATGGGCGAGGAGTACGGCGAGCGCGCGCCCTTTCGCTTCTTCACCGACCACGTCGACCCGCTGATCGCCGACGCGACGCGCGAGGGCCGCAGGCGCGAGTTCGAGCGCTTCGCCGCCTTCGCCGGCGCGGACGTTCCCGACCCGCAGGCGCCCGAGACCTTCGCCGCGTCGAAGCTGACGCGCGAGGAGGACGGGGAGCTGCGCGCCTTCTACGCGGAGCTGCTCGCCCTGCGGCGCGGGCTGCCGCGCTCGATCGAGACGCGGGTCGACGGAAGCGTGCTGCGCATGCGTCGCGGCGCGGTCGCGATCGAGGTCGACTTCGGCGAGAGGACGGTGCGCCGTGCCGCGTGAGGCCTGGCCCGGCGAGCCGTTTCCCCTCGGCCCGACGTGGGACGGCGAGGGGACGAACTTCTCGCTCTTCTCCGAGAACGCCGAGCGGGTCGAGCTCTGCCTCTTCGACGAGTCGGGCACCGAGGAGCGGGTTCCGATCGCCGAGCACACCGCCTTCAACTGGCACTGCTACCTCCCGGGCGTCGGTCCGGGCCAGCGCTACGGCTACCGCGTCCACGGTGCGTACGATCCCGCGAGCGGGCAGCGCTTCAACCCGGCGAAGCTCTTGATCGACCCGTACGCGAAGGCGATCGAGGGGGCGGTCGACTGGGACGGCCCGAGCGTGCTCCCGTACGTTCCGACGGGCGCCGACGACGCCGACCTGCAGATCGACGGCGAGGACGACGCGGCCGCGATCCCGAAGTGCGTCGTCGTCGACCCGACCTTCGACTGGCAGGACGACGAGCTCGTCCGGCCGCGCACGCCCTGGCATCAGACGGTGATCTACGAGCTGCACGTCAAGGGCTTCACGCAGCGCTTCCCGAACCTGCCGGAGCACCTGCGCGGCACCTATGCGGGGCTCGCCTCCGACGAGGCGATCGCCTACCTGAAGGATCTCGGCGTCACCGCGGTCGAGCTGCTGCCGATCCACCACGTCGTCGACGAGAGCTTCCTGCACGAGCGCGGCCTGCGGAACTACTGGGGCTACAGCTCGATCGGCTACCTGGCGCCGCACGCGCTCTACGCCGCCGGCGGCCGCCGCGGCGAGCAGGTGCGCGAGTTCAAGGGGATGGTCAAGGCGCTGCACGGCGCCGGGATCGAGGTGATCCTCGACGTCGTCTACAACCACACCGCGGAGGGCAACCACCTCGGGCCGATGCTCTCGTTCAAGGGCGTCGACAACGCCTCCTACTACCGGCTCGTGCCGGACGAGCCGCGCTACTACATGGACTTCACCGGCACCGGCAACTCGCTGAACCCGGTGCACCCGTCCGTGCTGCGGCTCGTGATGGACTCGCTGCGCTACTTCGCGCTCGAGTGCCACGTCGACGGCTTCCGCTTCGACCTCGCCGCGGCGCTCGCGCGCGAGTTCTACGAGGTCGACCGGCTGTCGGCGTTCTTCGACACGATCCACCAGGACCCGGTGATCTCGCAGGTGAAGCTGATCGCCGAGCCGTGGGACGTCGGTCCGGGCGGCTATCAGGTCGGCAACTTCCCGATCCTCTGGACGGAGTGGAACGGCATGTACCGCGACACGGTGCGCGACTTCTGGCGGGGACAGGCCCCGGTCGCCGAGTTCGCGCAGCGGTTCACCGGCTCGAGCGACCTCTACGCCGAGGACGGGCGGCGGCCGTTCGCGTCGATCAACTTCGTCACCGCCCACGACGGCTTCACGCTCGCCGACCTCGTCTCCTACAACGAGAAGCACAACGAGGCGAACGGCGAGGGCAACCGCGACGGCAGCGACGACAACCGCTCCTGGAACTGCGGCGTCGAGGGCCCGACCGACGACCCCGGCGTCAACGAGCTGCGCGAGCGGCAGCTGCGGAACTTCCTGACGACGCTGCTCCTCTCGCAGGGCGTGCCGATGCTGCTCGGCGGCGACGAGCTCGGGCGCACGCAGGGCGGCAACAACAACGCGTGGTGCCAGGACAACGAGATCTCGTGGCTCGACTGGGAGCACGCCGACCGCGAGCTGAACGCGTGGACGCGGCGACTCGTGGCGCTGCGCCGCGCGCACCCGGTCTTCCGGCGCCGCCACTTCCTGCGCGGCGCCGACAGCGGCTCCGGCCTCCCCGACGTCTGGTGGTTCCGGCCGGACGGGCGCAAGATGACCCGCCGCGACTGGGAGCGCGGCGACACGCTGACCCTCGGCGTCTTCCTGAACGGGCAGGAGATCCAGACCCGGACGCAGGAGGGACGGCAGGTCGGCGACGACTCCTACCTGCTGCTCTTCAACGCCTACCACGAGCCGATCCCGTTCAAGCTGCCGGCTCGCCGCTTCGGCCTGCGCTGGGGGGTCGAGCTCGACTCGTCGGCGCCGGCGGCCGAGCCGCCGACCTTCGCGCCCCGCGCCGACGTCGAGGTGCAGGGACGGGCGCTCGTGCTGCTGCGCCGTGAGTTCTGAGCCGGCCGACTTCCGCTGCCTCTACCGGCTGCAGCTGACGCCCGGGTTCGGCTTCGCGGAGGCGCGACGGGTGCTGCCGTACGTGCGCGCGCTCGGCGTCTCGCACCTCTACCTCTCGCCGGTGCTCGAGGCGCGGACAGGCTCGACGCACGGCTACGACGTCACCGACCCGCGGCGCGTGCGGGCCGAGCTCGGCGGCGAGGAGGAGCTCCGCCGGCTCGCGGAGGAGGCGCCCGGGATCGTGCTCGACCTCGTCCCGAACCACATGGCGGTCGACGACGCGAACCCGTTCTGGCCCGATCCGAAGGTCTTCGACCTCGACCCGGAGAGCGGCCGCCACCGGCGCTTCTTCTCGATCGACGAGCTCGCCGGCGTGCGCCAGGAGGACCCCGAGGTGTTCGAGCTGACGCACGCGAAGGCGCTCGAGCTCGTGCGCGACGGCGTCGTCGAGGGGCTGCGGATCGACCACCCGGACGGCCTCGTCGACCCGCGCGGCTACCTCGAGCGGCTGCGCGCGGAGGGCGTCCGCCACGTCTGGGTCGAGAAGATCCTCGAGCCGGGCGAGCCGCTCCGCGACTGGCCGGTCGAGGGGACGACCGGCTACGAGTTCCTGAGCGACGTGACGCAGCTCTTCGTCGACCCGCGCGCGGAGGAGCGGCTGACGCGGCTCTACCGCGAGCTGACCGGCGAGACGCGCTCGTTCGCCGAGGTCGCGCGCGAGGCGAAGCTCGAGCAGGCGGCGACGACGTTCGCGCCGGAGGTCGAGCGGCTGCGCCGGCTCTGGGACGCGCCCGAGCTCGAGCGCTCGCTGGCCGCGCTCGACGTCTACCGCACCTACGTCGAGCCGTGGTCGGGGCGGGTCGCCGACGAAGACCGGCGCCGGATCGAGGCGGCGGGCCTGCCGCGCGAGCTCGCGCGCACGCTGCTGCTCGAGGGCGAGCGCAGCCCGGAGCGCGACGAGTTCGTCGCGCGCTTCCAGCAGACGACCGGGCCGGTGCACGCGAAGGGCGTCGAGGACAGCGCCTGCTACCGCTACTGGCGGCTCGCGGCGCTGAACGAGGTCGGCTGCGACCCCGGGCGCTTCGGCCTCGACGTCGAGCACTTTCATCGGGAAGCCATGAACAGAGTTAAAGATTTCCCCGGTTCACTGCTGACGACGTACACGCACGACACGAAGCGCTCCGACGACGTCCGCGCCCGCCTCGTCGCGCTGACGTGGCTGCCGGAGGAGTGGGAGGCGCTCGTCCGCTCGCTGCCGCGGCCGGAGATCGACCCGAACGACGCCTACATGGCGCTGCAGACCGTCGTCGGCTCGTGGGGGATCGCGGCCGACCGCATCGACGGCTACGTCGAGAAGGCGCTCCGCGAGGGCGGCCGCACCTCCTGCTGGGCCTCGCCCGACGAGGACGCCGAGCGCCGCGTCCAGGCCTACGCGCGCGAGCTGCAGGCGAGCGCCGACGTCGAGCGGTTCGCGAAGCTGCTGCGCCCTGCCGGCCAGTGGATCTCGCTCGGCATGCAGATGCTGAAGCTGACCTCGCCCGGCGTCCCCGACGTCTACCAGGGAGACGACATGGAGGTGCTGACGCTCGTCGACCCGGACAACCGGCTCGCGGTCGACTGGGAGCGACGCTTCCGCGCGATCGGCGACCCGTCGCCGAAGCTCGCGCAGCTGCTGCACGTGCTCGCGATCCGGAACGGCCTGCCGGAGGCGTTCGCCGGCGCCTACGAGCCGGTCGACGCGGGGCCGGATGCCGTCGCGTTCGTGCGCGGCGGCCGCGTCCGCGTCACCGTCCCGCTCCGCCCGGGCGGCGGCGAGCCGACGCTCGAGCTGCTTTCTCGACCGCCGTCTGTGCTTTGATCGGCCTATGACAGAGACCTCGACCCTGCTCGTCTCGCTGGCCGGAGAGCCGCCGACCGGGCCGCTCGAGCGCCTGATGGGCGCGCTCGCGGCCGCGCTCGGCCGCGTCGGCGCCTCCGTCGGCTCCGACGGCGCGGCCGAGGCGAACTTCGTGCTGAACGCGATCGACCGCGAGGCGCCGAAGCCGTTCCGCCGCCGCTCGCGCGGAACCTTCGTCGCCGCCGTCCACGAGCGCGACGCGATGCCGGCCGACATCGAGGAGTCGCTGAAGCTCGAGTACCCGATGCTCGTGCGCGCGCTCGCGAACATCGTCCTCTGCTACGTCCCCGGCACCGGCGTCACCTTCACGACGATGGAGCGCGGCCACTACCTCGTCCCCGAGGACGGCGACACGGACGCGATGGCCGACCGCGTCGTCGAGCGCCTGATGCCGCTCGCGACCTCGAGGCTCGTGATCGACAACGAGTTCCGCACCGACCTCGAGCAGGAACTGTGGAACGGCGACGAGGTGACGGCGGAGATCTACGAGGCGGGCCGCCGGCTCGGCGCGCTCGACCTGCTGCCGAGCCCGTTCCCGATCGAGGAGCTGCTCTCCGAGCGCGAGCTGCGCCACGTCAAGCGGCTCTACTCGATCGGCGGCCTCTCGTACGGCAACCTCTCGATGCGCAAGGACGAGACGCGCTTCTGGATGAGCGCCTCCGGCGTCGACAAGGCGAACCTGCGCGAGCCGTCGCGCGACGTCCTCCTCGTCTCGGGCTACGTGCCGGAGGCGGCGAAGATGGTGCTGTCGGTCGCGCCGGAGGTCGAGCCGCGCCGCGTCTCGGTCGACGCGATCGAGCACTGGATGATCTACCGCAACCATCCCGACGTGGGCGCGATCCTGCACGTCCACGCCTGGGTCGAAGGCGTGCCCGCGACCGACGTCAACTACCCGTGCGGCACCGCCGAGCTGGCGCGGGCGGTCTCCGGCATCATCGACGCCGCGCCCGAGCCGACGCGCGCGATCGTCGGGCTGCGCAACCACGGCATCACCGCGACCGGCGACAGCCTGCTGGAGATCATTGACCGGATCACGCCGGGCCTGCTGCGGCAGGTCCCGATGACCTGAGCGCAGGTTTTCCACAGGTGCGGCGTCTTCCCTCGTGGAGGAGGAGGGTATGTCCGCACTGTGGGTCGACAACCGCAAGCTTCCCGGATCGCCGAGCTGGCGCCGGGTCGCTGCGCGCCGTCAGCGCGAGATCGGCTTCGCCAGCGTCTGCAGGTTGAGGAACGCGGCGCCGAGGCGGATCGTCCCGGTCGCGCCGAAGCCGAGGTAGGCGAGGTCGGAGCTGCCGCCGTCCGGCCCGAGCCGGAGGGTCAGGCGCGTCCCCTTCGGCAGGTAGACCGCGTAGTCGGCGAGCCGGATCGTGTCGAGGCCGCGGTGCGGGACGACGGCGCCGTGGGTGACGACCCTGCCGTTCGCGAGCACGACCGCGACGAGCCGCGGGTAGGCGGCGAGCTGCTGCACCTGGACGCGCAGCGTCGAGCCGCCGAAGGTCTCGAGCGCCTGGCCGAGCCGCGGGCCGGTGCGGACGGCGGTCGTGCCGCGGAAGCCGACGCCGACGACCTTCGTCCGCGGCCAGGCGGCGAAGCTCGCGCGGCGCCTGCCGGTGCGGTCGGCGACGGTGACCTCCGCTCCCCTGTCGATCCCGTTCGGCGTGCCCTCGAGGAAGCGGTCGAACCAGGCGAGGCTCTGTCCGAGCACGTAGGAGGGGAAGTCGGGGCTCGCGAAGCTCGACGGCGGGTGGCCGAAGTCGCCGACGTAGAGCCGCTTCGGCCCGGCGAGCCGCTCGAGTGCGAGCCGCGCCTGGTCGATGTCGAACGCGTAGTCGACGCGGCCCTGGAACAGGTAGACGGGCGTGTGGATCGTGCCGAGCTCCGGTGCGGCCGAGCGCGGCGCGGCGAGCGCGCGGATCGCCGCCGGGTCGCTGCTCTGGATCGCGGCCGTGCCCTCGGCGCGGATCAGCGAGGAGCGCGCCGAGACGGTCTGCGCGAAGCCGGCGACGACCCCGGAGCGGGCGACGTCGCCGGGCCAGAGCGCGGTGTAGAGGTCGGTCCAGGTCGCGACCGGGACGGCGGCGTCGAAGATCCCGGTCGGCGTCGCGTCCCAGCACTCGCCGCCGCCGAGCGAGATCCCGAAGCAGCCGACCTTGCTCGAGACGCCGGGCTGCGACTCGAGCCAGCGCACCATCGCCTGCATGTCGGCGACGTCGCGCGGCGCGACGAGGTCGAAGTCGCCGGTCGACGTGCCCTGGCCGCGGACGGTGTAGGCGAGCGCCTCGTAGCCGTGGGCGGCGAAGAACTGCGCGATCGGCGCCATCGCGTCCTTCGACTGGCCGAGCCCGTGCATGACGACGACGGCGGGCCAGCCGCCCGCGGGCGCCGTCCCCGCCGGCGCGTAGAGGTCGTAGGCGAGCTCGACGCCGTCGTCCATCTTCACGAAGCCGGTCTGCGGCGCCGACCAGGCGGGCGCAGCCCAGAGGGCCGCGGCGAGCGAGACGAGCAGGAGGGCGCGGCGGCGCAACGCGCTCACAGGCTAGCCCGACTGGCGCGGCTCGTACAATCGCCCGATGGACGATCGTGCGATCGGCGTCTTCGATTCCGGTGTCGGCGGCCTGACGGTGCTCCACGAGTGCCTGGTGACGCTGCCGCACGAGGACTTCCTCTATCTCGGCGACCACGCGCGGCTGCCGTACGGGCCGCGCCCGCTCGCGGAGATCCGCCGCTTCGCGCACGAGATCGGCGCCTACCTCGAGGCGCAGGGGGTGAAGCTGATCGTCGTCGCCTGCAACTCGGCGACCTCGGCGGCGATCCCCGAGCTGCAGGAGGCGCTCTCGGTGCCGGTGATCAGCGTGATCGCGCCGGAGGCGCGCGCGGCGGTGCAGGCGACGCGGAACCGCAGGATCGGCCTGCTCGCGACCGAGGCGACGGTCGCCGCCGGCCGCTACGAGCGGCTCGTGACCGCGCTCGACGCCGGCGTCCGCTTCACCGCCGTCCCCTGCCCGCGCCTGGTGCCGCTGATCGAGTCGGCGGAGCCGTTCGGCGCGGAGACGATCGAGGCGGTGCGCGAGTACGCGGCGCCGCTGAAGGAGGCGGGTTGCGACACGGCGATCCTCGGCTGCACGCACTACCCGCTGATCCGGCCGATCCTGCAACGCGTCCTCGGCCGCGGCGTCACGCTCGTCTTCTCGGCCGAGGAGACCGCGCGCGAGGTCGCCGAGACGCTCGCGCGGAAGGGGATCGAGAACGCGGGCGGCCGCGAGGGCGCCTACCGCTTCCTGACGACGGGCGAGGTCGACGCGTTCGCCGCGCTCGGCCAGCGGTTCCTGCAGCTGCCGCTCGGCGCGGTCGAGCAGGTCGCCGTCGCCACGCTCGAGGCGGCCGCGTGACGCGCGCCGACGGCCGCCGGCCCGACCAGCTGCGCCCGCTCTCGGCCGAGCCGGACTGGCTCGAGAACCCGCACGGCTCCGTGCTCTGGAAGCAGGGCAAGACGATCGTCCACTGCACGGCGTCGATCACCGAGTCCGTGCCGCGCTGGCTCCAGCGCTCCGGCCGCGGCTGGATGACGGCGGAGTACTCGCTGCTCCCCGCCTCGACCGGCGACCGCACCGACCGCGAGGCGGCGCGCGGCAAGCAGTCCGGCCGCACCGTCGAGATCCAGCGGCTGATCGGCCGAGCCCTGCGAGGCGTCGCCGACTTCCAGGCGCTCGGCGAGCGCACGCTCTACCTCGACTGCGACGTCCTGCAGGCGGACGGCGGCACGCGCTGCGCGGCGATCTGCGGCGCCTACGTCGCGGCAGCCCGCGCGCTCGACCGCTTCGGCCTCTCGAAGGTGCTGACCGGCTCGGTCGCGGCGGTCTCGATCGGGATCGTCGGCGGCGAGATCCTGCTCGACCTCGACTACTCGGAGGACTCGCGGGCGGAGGTCGACATGAACGTCGTCATGACCGGCGCCGGCGAGCTCGTCGAGGTGCAGGCGACCGCCGAGCAGGAGCCGTTCTCACGCGCGCAGCTCGACGAGCTGCTCGACCTCGCCGCCGCCGGCATCGAGCGGCTCGCGGCCGCCCAGCAGGGAGCGATCGATACCCCTCGCTGATCTCGCGACGCTCTCGTGGTCGCACGTGCTGCTGCGGCTCGCGGTCGCCGCCGCGCTCGGCGGCGCGATCGGCGTCGAGCGGGAGCTGCGCGAGCGCGAGGCCGGCCTGCGCACGCACCTGCTCGTCGCGCTCGGCGCCGCGCTCTTCACGATCGTCTCCGCCTTCGGCTTCGACGACGTGCTCGGCCGCAGCGGCCCGAGCGTGCTCGTCCGGCTCGACCCGTCGCGGATCGCGGCGCAGGTCGTCAGCGGCATCGGCTTCCTCGGCGCCGGCGCGATCATCCGCCAGGGCCTCTCGGTCCGCGGCCTGACGACCGCCGCCAGCCTCTGGATCGTCGCCGCGATCGGCATGGCCTCCGGCGCCGGCATGTACGCCCCGGCGGCGATCGGCACCGTGATCGTCCTCTTCTCGCTCGGCCCGCTGCGGATCCTCGCCTACCGCGCGATGGAGCGCTTCCGGCCCGAGGAGAAGCGGCTCGTCGTCGAGCTGAAGACGGAGGCGACGGCGTCGCAGCTGCTGACCGACGTCCACGGCCAGGGCTACTCCGTGCACTCCTTCGAGCTCGACGAGGAGACCGACCGCCGCGTCGTCGTCCTCCATCTCGACCATCCGGTCGGGCCGCTCGTGCCGGTGCTCTCCGACGTCGACTACGTGCTGGCGGTGCGATGGCGGAAATGAGCGCGGTGCTCGCGACGACGAACGAGCACAAGGCGCGCGAGCTCGAGCGGCTGCTGCCGGGCTGGCGGGTCGAGCGGATCGACGGCGAGCTCGAGTTCCCGCCCGAGGTCGGGGACACCTTCGCCGAGAACGCGCTCGCGAAGGCGCGCTTCGGCCGCAGCTACGCGCCGGCGCAGGCGTGGGTGCTCGGCGAGGACTCGGGGATCGAGGTCGAGGCGCTCGGCGGCGAGCCCGGCGTCTACTCGGCACGCTGGGCCGCCGGCGACGAGGTCGGCCGGATGCTGGCCGCGCTGGCCGGCGAGGAGGAGCGCGCCGCCCGCTACGTCTGCGCGCTCGCCGCGATCGGCCCGCACGGCGGCGAGACGGTCGTCGTCGGCACGCTGGCGGGACGGATCGCCGAGGCCGCCGCGGGGAGCGAGGGCTTCGGCTACGACCCGGTCTTCGTCCCGGCGGGCGAGTCCGAGACCGTCGCGACGCTCGGCGACGCCTGGAAGGCCGGCCACTCCCACCGCGCCGACGCGGCCCGGCAGCTGCTCGCCGCGCTCAGGCCGGCCGCCGGTGACGCCATGCCCAGTTGATCTCCGCCCCGAGCACGATCACGTTCGCCATCACGTAGAGCCAGACGAGCAGGATCCCGACGCCGCCGATCGCCTGCGCCGGGACGTGCTTGACGAGTCGCAGGTAGACGGGGATCGCCTGGAAGCTCGCCTCGAGCACGACCGCCGCCGCGACCGCGCCCGGCAGCACCTCGCGGACGGTCAGCCGCTCGTTCGTCAGCGTGTAGTAGACCGAGACGAGGAAGACGAAGACGCCGACGAGCGAGACGACGACCGAGATCGCGTAGGCGGCGACCGCGTCCCCGGCGATCCCGCCCGCGTAGCGCTTCAGCACCTCGACGCCGATCGAGCCGACGACGAGCGACGCGAACAGGAAGACGAGCGAGGCGACGAGCAGCACCGACGCGAGCGCCTTCCCGTACAGGAAGGAGCGGTTCGGCCGCCCGTAGACGATGTTGAACGCCGACTCGAGCACGCTGAAGAGCGAGAGCGAGCTCCAGAGCAGGACGGCGCCGCCGACGATCCCGAGCGTCGCCGAGCTCTTCTGGATCGTCCGCACCGCGTTCAGGATCGTGTCCAGCGACGTCCCCGGGAACGCGCGCTCGAGCTCGTGGATCAGGAAGCTCGACTCGTCGAAGCGGCCGGCGAGGCCGAGCAGCGAGAGCGCGAGGAAGAGCAGCGGCACGAACGAGAGCAGCGCGAAGTAGGCGATCATCGCCGCGAGGTGCGTCCCGCGGTCGGCGAAGAACTTGCGCAGGACCCCGTGCATCGCGCCCGAGTATCGCGGTTCCGGCCGTCGTCCAAGCGGCACCGCTGCTAGGTTCGCGGCCGTGGACGCCTCGTCTGCACTGGCCGATCTGACCGAGGTCTCGTCGCAGATCGAGACGGCGACGCTGCTCGACGCCGCCGGCGCCGTGCTCGGCTCGACGCTCGCCGACGCGGAGCGTGCCGAGCGCGTGGCCGCGGCGGCGCGGCGCCTGCTCGAGGAGGCCGGCCCGGCGGAGCGCGCGCCGACGCAGCTCCAGGCGGCGACGCCGGCCGGCAGCGTCTTCGTCGTCCGCGAGGGCGGGCGGCTCGCGGTCGCGACGACCGGGCCGGAGCCGACGGTCGGGCTCGTCTTCTACGACCTGAAGAGCTGCCTGCGCAACGTCGAGGAGCCGAAGCCGAAGCCGAAGCGGCCGCGGAAGAAGAAGACCGATGCGGAAGCGTAGGCTCCTGCTCGGGCTCGCCCTCGCCGCCGGGCCGCTCCTCTACCGGCGCCGCGGCGCGCGCCGCCGCGAGCGGGTCGACCTCTACTACGAGGACGGCTCGACGGTCTCGCACGCCGCCGGCTCGCCGGAGGCGGAGCGGCTGCTCGCGCTCGCCCGCGACGTCCTCGACGCGGCGCGCTCGTGACCGACGAGGAACTCCGCGACGGCATCCGGGAGCACGCCCTGCTCGAGGGCGACTTCGTGCTTCGCTCGGGCCGCCGCAGCTCCTACTACTTCGACAAGTACCGCTTCGAGACGCGACCGGAGCTGCTGCGCCCGCTCGGCGAGCGGCTCGCGGCGATCGTCGCCGAGCACGAGCCGGACGCCGTGCGCATGGCCGCGCCGGAGCTCGGCGCCGTCGCGCTCGCCGCCGCCGCGTCGCTCGCCGGCGGACTGCCGTTCCTGCTCGTGCGCAAGGCCGCGAAGGACTACGGCACCTCGAACCGGATCGAGGGGGTCTTCGCGCCGGGCGAGACGGTCTGCGTCGTCGAGGACGTTGTCACGTCGGGCGGCGCGCTGCTCGCCGCGGTGCAGGCGCTGCGCGACGCGGGCCTGGTCGTCCGCAACGCGGTCTGCGTCGTCGACCGCGAGGAGGGCGGCGTCGACGAGCTTGCGCGTCATGCGGTGCGTCTACGATCCGTGTTTCGCGCAGGAGATTTCGTCTCCACATAGAAGAAAATCCCGCAAAACCGCATGGTTGAGCGGAAAGCGACGGGCTGGTAGGGTCAGTCCGTCCGTCAGGAGAATCCGGACAGGGAATCACGACAGGGAGGAGAGGCAGTGACGAAGCAGGAGTTCGTGGACAAGGTCGCGTCGAAGAGCGGGCTCGCCCGCCGCGACGCCGCCAAGGCCGTCGACGCATTCCTCGACAGCATCACCGAGACGCTGAAGAGCGGCGGCGAGGTGGCGTTCACGGGGTTCGGCAAGTTCAGCACCTCGCAGCGGGCCGCCCGCCAGGGCGTCAACCCGCGCAATCCGAGCGAGAAGGTCAACATCCCGGCCGCGACCGTGCCGAAGTTCTCCGCCGGCAGCCAGCTGAAGCAGGCGGTGAAGGGCTAGCGACCCGACGCCCCTCCTCCGAGGATTGACGAAGGGCCGCGGCGACGCGGCCCTTCGCTTTTTCCTCAACACCGGGGCCAGGCACGTGCCAGGCACCGGTGTCTAAAGACAATGAGGGGGCATGGCTTTTTTGGCGCCGTCCCCCGACCTCGCTACGCTCGATCTCGTGCACGGGGCCGCGACGCAGACGACGCTCTTCGGCGACCGGCTCGCCGAGGCGGTCGAACGGAAGCGCAGCCAGCTCGTCGTCGGGCTCGACCCGCGGATCGAGCTGCTGCCGGTCGAGCTGCGCGGCGAGGCGACCGGCGGCCGTGATGCGGCCGCGGGCGCGGTCGAGCGCTTCTGCCGCGGGATCGTCGACGCCGTCTGCCCGCACGCGGTCGCGGTCAAGCCGCAGCTCGCCTTCTTCGAGCAACTCGGCGCCGACGGCCTCCACGCCTTCGAGCAGGTCTGCGACTACGCGCGCGAGGCGGGCCTCGTCGTGCTCGCCGACGGCAAGCGCGGCGACATCGGCTCGACCGCGCGCGCCTACGCGTCCGCCTACCTCGACGCCGAGGAGGGCGCCGCGCCGCGCGCCGACGCGCTGACCGTCAACCCGTATCTCGGCCGCGAGTCGATCGAGCCGTTCCTGACCGCGTGCCGCGCCCGCGGCGGCGGCATCTTCTGCCTCGTCAAGACGTCGAACGCGGGCGCCGACGTCCAGGACGTGACGCTCTCGGACGGGAGGCCGCTGTGGCAGCACGTGGCGGCGCTCGTCGCGGAGTGGGGTGCCGAGCTCGTCGGCGAGCGCGGGCTCTCGTCGGTCGGCGCGGTCGTCGGCGCGACGCATCCGCGCGCGGTCGCCGATGCGCGCAGGCTGATGCCGCAGACGGTCTTCCTGCTCCCGGGTGTCGGCGCGCAGGGCGCCTCTCCGGCCGACCTCGCCCGCGCGTTCACGAGCGGCCCCGCGAGCGCGCTCGTCTCCGCGTCCCGCTCGGTGATCTACGCGTACCGCAACGGCGACGACGACTGGCGCCGCGCCGCCGGAGCCGAGGCGGGACGGCTGCGCGCCGAGGTGTGGGCCGCGTCGGGTTGGTAGTGCCGGGGCGCCGGCGCTCGACGCCGCCGCGCACGTGGGAGCGCTACGCGGCGCCGCTCGCCTTCCTCGTCGCGGCGACGGTGGCGATCCTGTTCGTCCGCTCGGCGCTCCACGGCGGCTCCTCGCGGCCGGCGGCGACGACGACCCTCGCCGCGACGACCGCGGCCCGGGCGCCGGCGAAGCCGAAGCGCAAGCCGCACGCGAAGCGGAAGCCCGGCGCCGCCGGCAGGTACACCGTCGTCCGGCCGGGAGACAGCTTCGGCGCGATCGCCGCCCGCGCGGGCCTCACCGTCGCGCAGATCGAGCAGCTGAACCCCGGCGTCGCCTCGACCTCGCTGCACGTCGGCCAGAAGATCCGCATCGGCTGACCCCGCTCGGGTCGTGTCGCGACCCGGGCTCTAGTAGATTCCCCGCCGTGAGCCGGCGGCTCGCACTCCTCGTGACACTGTGTTACGTGGCGCTCGCGGCGCCGGCCCTCGCCGCGTCCCCGCTCGCCGGGCTGCAGGCGCGCGCGTTCCTCGTCGAGAACCCGGCGACCGGCGAGGTGCTCGCCGCCCGCAACGCCGACCAGCCGGTCGCGATCGCCTCGATCACCAAGCTGATGACGGTGCTCGTCACGCTCGACCACGCGAGCCTCGACGACGTGGTCACCGTCGACCCGCGCGCCGCGGCGGTCGGCGAGTCGTCGATCCCGCTCCGCGCCGGCGACCGGTTGACCGTCCACGACCTCGTCGAGGCGGCGCTGATCCAGAGCGCGAACGACGCCGCCGACGCGCTGGCGCTGCACGTCGCGCCGTCCTTCCCCGCCTTCGCGCGGCTGATGAACGCGAAGGCGCGGGCGCTCGGACTCGACCACAGCCACTTCGTGCGCCCGGACGGCCTCGACGCCCCCGGCGAGTGGTCGACCGCGCGCGACGTGACGCGGCTCGCGCGGGCCGCGATGCGGATCCCGTTCGTCCGCCAGACCGTGCGCAAGAAGACGGACACGATCGCCGGCGGCCGCGTCCTCGACACCTGGGACGACCTGCTCGGGCGCTTCCCCGGGCTCTTCGGCGTCAAGACCGGCCATACCGACGACGCCGGCTGGTCGCAGGTCGCGGCGGCGCGCGGCCGCGGCGTCACCGTCTACGCGACGATCCTCGGCGAGCCGTCGCGCGCGCAGCGGAACTCCGACCTGGCGACGCTGCTCGCCTACGGGCTCTCGCAGTACGTCGTCGTCGACGCCGTGCGCACCGGCCGCGCCTACGCCGCCGCCGCGCTGCCGTACGGGCGCGTGCCGGTGCCGCTCGTCGCGCCGCGGCCGTCGACCGTCGTCGTCCGCGCGGGGCGGCCGCTCGTGGAGCGGGTCGTCGCGCCGCGCGTGGTCGACCTGCCGGTGCGTGCCGGCCAGCGCCTCGGCGAGGTCGTGATCAGCCGCGGCGGCCGCGTCGTCGCGCGCCGCCCGCTCGTCGCCGCGCGGTCGGTGGCGCGGCCGGGGCTCGCCGCGCGGATCGGCTGGTATGCGAAGCGGGCTGCGCGGAACGTCGAAGGGTGGTTAACGTGAGGCCGGCACGATGATCGTCACCGTCACGCTGAACGCCGCGGTCGACCGGACGCTGACCGTCCCCAACTTCCAGCTCGGCCATCGCCACCGCGCGAGCGCCGCGCTGACGCTCGCCGGCGGCAAGGGGATCAACGTCGCGCGCGCGCTCAAGCGGCTCGGCGTCCCGGTCGTCGCAACCGGGCTCGCCGGCGGGCGGACGGGCACGCGGATCGTCGAGGAGCTGCAGGGCGAGGCGATCCTCAACGACTTCGTCCAGATCGACGGCGAGTCGCGCACCTCGACCGCCGTCGTCGACCCGACCGGATCGAGCTACACCGAGATCAACGAGTGGGGCCCGGCGGTCTCGGCGGCCGAGCTCCAGATCCTGCTCGAGAAGCTGGAGTACCTCGCGCAGGGCGCCGACATGGTCGTCTTCGCCGGCTCGCTGCCGCGCGAGGTCGAGCCGGACTTCTACGGCGAGGCGATCCGCGCCGTCAACCGCGCCGGCGTCAGGACCGCGCTCGACTCGGACGGCGAGCCGCTGCGGCTCGGCGTCGAGGCGGGGCCGTATCTCGTCTCGCCCAACCAGCGCGAGGCCGAGGGGCTCGTCGGGCAGGAGCTGAACGACGAGGAGGACTTCCAGCTCGCGCTCGACCGGATCCGTGAGATGGGCGCGCGCAACGTCCTGATCACGCAGGAGAGCGGCTGTCTCGCGCTGCTGCGCGAGGACGGCGAGCTGCGGCGCTTCCGCGCGACGGTGCCGCGCGTCGACCCGGTCTCCACGGTCGGCGCGGGCGACGTGCTGCTGGCGGCGTACCTCGCGGCGCGTGTTGCCGGCCGCCCGGCGGAGGAGGCGCTGCGCGCGGCGGTCGCCGCCGGCGCCGCCTCCGCGCTCGACGTCGGCGCCGGACGCTTCGACCCGCGCCAGGCCGCGCGCCTGCAGACGGGCGTCGAGGTGACCGAGCTCGAGCCCGTCGCGTCCGAGATCTAGCCGGACGCGCCGACGGCGGCCGACCCGCTCGCTACCATCGCTCGATGGAGTTCGAGAAGCTCTCCGTCGACCAGGTCGAGCTCGGATCGGAGCTCCCGGAGAAGTTCGCCAAGCAGGGCCTCACCTTCGACGACGTGCTGCTCGTCCCGGCCGAGTCCGAGGTGCTGCCGGCCGACGTCTCGACGGCGGCGCGCTTCACGCGCCGGGTCGCGCTCGAGATCCCGATCGCCTCGGCGGCGATGGACACCGTCACCGAGGCGCGGCTCGCGATCGCGCTCGCGCGCGCCGGCGGGATCGGCGTCGTCCACCGCAACCTCTCGATCAAGGCCCAGGCGGCGGAGGTCGACCGGGTCAAGCGCTCCGAGTCCGGGATGATCGTCGAGCCGGTGACGCTCGCCCCGGACGACACCGTCGAGCACGCGCTCGCGGTGATGGCGCACTACCGGATCTCCGGCCTGCCGGTCTCCGACGCCGACGGCCGGCTCGTCGGCATCCTCACCAACCGCGATCTTCGCTTCGGGCGCGACACGACCCTCCCCGTCTCGGCGCTGATGACCTCGCGCGAGCTCATCACCGCGCCGGTCGGCACGACGCTCGCGGAGGCCGAGGAGCTGCTGCACCGCCACCGGATCGAGAAGCTGCCGGTCGTCGACGCGGACGGCCGCCTGCGCGGGCTGATCACCGTCAAGGACATCCAGAAGCGGATCGACTACCCGCGGGCGACGAAGGACGAGCAGGGCCGCCTGCGCGTCGCCGCCGCCGTCGGCGTCGGCCCGGACGCGTTCGAGCGCGCGCAGGCGCTCGTCGAGGCGCAGGTCGACGTGCTCGTCGTCGATACGGCGCACGGCCACTCGAGCGGCGTCGTCGAGATGGTGCGCCGGCTGCGCGAGGCCTTCGAGGTCCAGCTCGTCGCCGGCAACATCGCGACCGCGGAGGCGGCGGAGACGCTTTGCGAAGCTGGTGCAGACGCTTTGAAAGTTGGGATCGGTCCCGGCTCGATCTGCACGACCCGCGTCGTCGCCGGCGTCGGCGTCCCGCAGATCACGGCGATCCACGACGTCGCGCAGGCGGCCGAGCGGCACGGCGTGCCGGTGATCGCGGACGGCGGCATCAGCTCCTCCGGCGACGTCGCGAAGGCGCTCGCCGCCGGCGCCGACACGGTGATGCTCGGCTCGATGCTGGCCGGCACGGACGAGTCCCC
>DASSSQ010000068.1:0-6515 GCA_035708405.1 Gaiellaceae bacterium | reverse complement strand
GTTTGTGTGGACGCCGCCGCATTTCTGGGCGTTGGCGATCCTGATCAAGGACAACTACGCCGCGGCGAGGGTGCCGATGCTGCCCGTCGTGCGGGGCGAGCGGGAGACGGCCCGCCAGATCCTCTGCTACACCGGCCTGCTGGTCGCGGTCACGCTTGTCCCGGTCGGGCTCGGCTCGCTCGGCGTCGTCTATGCCGCCGGCGCGCTCGCCCTCGGCGCCGTCTTCGCCTGGCTCGCGCTCCGACTCCACCAGAACGTGACCCGCAAACACGCCGCCGCCCTCTTCCACTACTCGCTCCTCTACCTCGCACTCCTCTTCGCCGCCGCGGCGATCGACGCGGCGCTGTAGATCAGGACACCCGCAGCGGCGGCCCGGCGAGGCCGCCCGCGACGACGCGCACCCGCGAGCCGCGCGGCAGCGTCCCCGTCCAGGCGAAGAAGCCGCGCCGGCCGGCGCGCCGCAGCGAGGTCAGGGCGTGCCAGCCGCGCCGGTAGACCTCGAGCCGATACGCGCGCAGCTCCGGCGCGCGCACCTCTCCCCAGAGCGTCACCTTCGCGCCGCGCCGCCGCTGCACCGCGAGCGGCAGCTGGAACGCGCGCAGCGACGGCTTGGCGCGGCCGCCCACGTACACGAGCCCGCTCTGCCAGCCGCCGAGGTCGGGCTCGTCCTGGTAGAGGAAGTGGATCAGCACGTCGACGCGCGGCGACAGGTAGGCGCGGAGCGCCGCCTCGCTCTCGTACTGCGCCTGCCGCGCGGGCGAGACGCCGAGGATCCTGTCCGGCGGGTCGGTCTGGTAGCCGTACTCGGTCAGCCAGACGCGGGCGCCGCCGAACGCGGCACGGACGGCGGCGAGCAGGCGCGGCAGCGTCGCCATCGAGTAGGTCAGGCAGTGCGAGCAGCCGCCGGAGAGCGGCGTCTCGCGGCGCGGGTCGAGCGGGTAGGGATTGTCGGCGAACGCGTCGAGGCGCGCGTGCGCGCGGCGCATCCCCCGGATCCACGTCACGGGGGAGACGCCGCCCATGTCGCCGCGCGGGGCCGTGACGCCGCCGCCGACCTGCACGCCGGGAATCGCGCGATGGAGCGCGCGGTACGCCGGGTTGAGCAGGCGGGAGACGTAGACCGAGGCCGAGGTGGGGCGCAGCCAGCGGCGCTGGTTCGGCTCGTTCCACACGAGCCAGCGCCGCACCCACGGATAGCGGGCCGCCGCCGCCGCCGCGAAGTCGGCGAACGCCGCCTTCTGCGTCGGCGCCCAGTTCGGGCTGCGGCCGCCGTTCGCCCAGGCGGGCGTGCCCCAGATGTCGAGCATGACGTCGATGTCGTGGGCATGGAGCCCCTGCACGACCGTGTCCCAGCCGTCCCACAGGTAGGCCGGGTCGTCGGGATCGGTCGGATTCTGCGGCTCGGTCGGCGCGATCTGGTCCCAGCGCAGGCCGAAGCGGACGATCTGGACGCCGAGGCTCTGTAGCGTCGCGATCCGCTGATCGAGCGTGCCGGGGCCGTGCAGCAGCCACGCGTCGTCCTTGATCCCGTACTGGATGCCGGGTGCGGCGTGCGATGTCTGCGCGATCGCGAGCGCTCCACCGGCGAAGACGAGCACGGTCAGGAGCGCGAGGCGGCCGAGAAAGCTCATCTCGTCCCTTCCTGGACGCGTCGCCGTCTCGGCAAACGTTCGAAGTTGCACTTCCGTTGCACTTCCGTCACCCGCGCGTGACGATTTGCCGGGTACCGTCGGCCTCATGGCGAAGGCAGGCGCGACCGCGAAGGCGAGGACGACGACGCCGTGGGGACGCGCGACGGTGGTCGAGGAGCTCGTGCTCCGCCAGCGGGCCGGCGAGCAGCGGTTCGCGACGCTCGTCCAGCTGCTCGAGACGGCGAGCGGCGAGCGGCTCGTGCGCTTCGCCTACTCGACCGGTGGCACCGCGCGCCGCGGGCCGGTGACCCTGCGCGAGCGCGACGTGGTCAAGCTGCGCGAGAGGCTCGGCCAGCGAGCGGAGCTGGCCGCGGCGCTCGGCCTCGGAGGAGACGCCTAGACGGTCGCCGCGCTCGACAACCGAGCCGCGTCGACGAGCGACGCGAGGATCAGCGCGCCGTCGCCGGAGCCGAGCAACGGGTCGACCGCGTGCTCCGGGTGGGGCATCAGCCCGCAGACGTTGCCGTCCGCGTTGACGACCCCCGCGACGTCGCCGACGGCCCCGTTCGGGTTCCGCCCCTCGGCGTAGCGGAGGACGATCTGGCCCGCCTCCTCGACCTCGGCGAGCAGGTCGGCGTCCGCGAACCAGCAGCCCTCGCCGTGCTTGACCGGGATCGTCAGCGTCTGGCCCTCCGTGCAGCGCGCGGTGAAGGCGGTGTCGGCTCGCTCGACCTGGAGCGGCACGTCGTCGCAGACGAACGCGAGCGACGCGTTCGGGCGGAGCGTCCCCGGCAGCAGCCCCGCCTCGCAGAGGATCTGGAAGCCGTTGCAGATCCCGAGCACGAGGCCTCCGCCCGCGGTGTAGCGGCGGACCGCCTCCATCACGGGCGAGAAGCGTGCGATCGCACCGCAGCGGAGGTAGTCCCCGAACGAGAAGCCGCCCGGCAGGACGATCGCGCCTGCCTCCGGCAGCTCGGTCTCGCCGTGCCAGACCCGCACCGGGTCGGCGCCGAGCGCCTTCAGGGCCCAGGCCGTGTCGTGGTCGTCGTTCGACCCGGGGAAGACGACGACCGCGATCGTCGGAGAGCCGGCGCTCACCGCGGCCCTTCGAGCGCGATCTCGTAGCTCTCGATCAGCGGGTTCGCGAGCAGCTGCCGGCACATCTCCTCGACTTGCTCGCGGACGAGAGCAGGGTCGGCTTCGCCGACCTCGAGGTCGATCACGCGGCCGACGCGCGCCGCGCCGACGTCGAAGCCGAGGTGGCGCAGCGAGCTCTCGACCGCGGCCCCCTGCGGGTCGAGGATCCCCGTCTTCGGCCGGACGAGCACCGTCGCTCTCACGAAAGCACGAGCTCCGGGTCGGCGAGGTAGTCGTCGAACGCGATCGCGGTCAGGCGCTCGAACGCCTCGACGTAGCGGGAGCGCGTCCCGGCGACGACGTCCGCCGGCAGCTCCGGGCCGGGATAGGCCTTGTCCCAGCCGAGCGTCTCGCAGTAGTCGCGGACGAACTGCTTGTCGAAGGACGGCTGCGCGCCGCCCGGGGCGTACTCGTCGGCGGGCCAGAAGCGAGACGAGTCGGGCGTGAACGCCTCGTCGGCGAGCACGAGCCGGCCCTGCTCGTCGAGCCCGAACTCGAGCTTCGTGTCGGCGAGGACGATCCCGCGCGCCGCCGCGTACTCGGACGCGAACCGGTACAGCTCGATCGAGACCCGCTCGACCTCGTCGAAGCGCTCCTCGCCGACGAGCTCGATCGCCCGCTCGCGGTCGATGTTCTCGTCGTGTCCCTCCTGCGCCTTCGTCGACGGCGTGAACAGCGGCTCCGGCAGCTGCTGCGACTCGACGAGGCCGGCCGGCAGCGCGTGGCCGCAGACGGCGCCGCTCGCGCGGTAGTCCTTCCAGCCCGAGCCGGCGAGGTAGCCGCGGACGACGCACTCGAGCGGCAGCATCTCGAGCCGGCGGCACTCGGTCGAGCGGCCGTCCTCGCGCAGCGCGAGCAGGTGGTTCGGGACGATCCCTGCCGTCCGCGCGAACCAGAAGCCGGCGAGCCCGGTCAGCACGCGGCCCTTGTCGGGAATCTCGGTCGGCAGGACGACGTCGAAGGTCGAGATCCGGTCGGAGGCGACGAGCAGCAGGCGCTCGCCGTCGAGCGCGTAGATCTCGCGCACCTTCCCGCTCGCGACGTGGGCGGCCTCAGGCATGGACGGTCTCCTCTCTCGCGACGAGCGCGCGCAGGCGCTCGAAGACGGTGTCGACGTGACGGACGGTGGAATCGAGGTCGAAGACCTCCGCGAGCGCGTCGGCGCCGAGACGCGAGGCGATCTCGGGATCGGCGCCGGCGAGCTCGCGGAAGTCGCGCTCCTCGTCCCAGGCGCGCATCGCGTCGCCCTGGACGAGCCGGTAGGCCTCGTCGCGCGGCAGGCCGGACTCGACGAGCGCGAGCAGCAGCCGGTGGCTGAAGAAGAGCCCGTGGCTCGCCTCGAGGTTGCGCCGCATCCGCTCGGGATAGACGACGAGGCCGTCGACGATCCACGTGAAGCGGTCGAGCATGTAGTCGAGCGCGAGGAACGCGTCCGGGATCGCGACCCGCTCGGCCGAGGACTGCGAGATGTCGCGCTCGTGCCAGAGCGGCACGTTCTCGAGGCCGACCAGCGCAGCGGCGCGGACGATCCGCGCGAGCCCGCAGATCCGCTCCGCCACCTTCGGGTTGCGCTTGTGCGGCATCGCCGACGAGCCCTTCATCCCGCGCGTGAACGGCTCCTCGACCTCGCGCACCTCGGTGCGCGCAAGATGGCGGATCTCGACGCAGAAGCGCTCGAGCGACGTGGCGGTCAGCGCGAGCGCGCCGAGCAGCTCCGCGTGCCGGTCACGCGCGATCACCTGCGTCGAGACCGGGTCCGGCTCGAGCCCGAGCCGCTCGCAGGCGATCCGCTCCACCTCCGGCTCGACGGCCGCATAGGTGCCGACGGTGCCCGAAAGCTGCCCGACGCGGTTCGCCTCGAGCGCCGCGTGCAGACGCGTCCGGTCGCGGTCGAGCTCGAACGCCCAGCCCGCGAGCTTCCAGCCGAAGGTCGTCGGCTCGGCGTGGATGCCGTGCGAGCGGCCGATCGTCAGCGTCGTCCGGTGCTCCTCCGCCCGGCGCGCGACCGCTGCGAGCGCGCGCTCGAGCCCGTCGACCAGCAGCGTCCCCGCGTCGCGCAGCTGCAGCGAGAGCGCCGTGTCGACGACGTCGGAGGAGGTGAGGCCGTAGTGCACCCAGCGGCCCTCGGGCCCGAGCTGCTCGGCGACCGCGTCGACGAACGCCGCCGTGTCGTGGTCGGTCGTCCGCTCGATCTCGGCGACGCGCGCCGGCGTCGGCGCCGCCGCTTGAGCCCTGATCGCGGCGACGTCCTCCGCCGGGATCGTCCCGACCTCGGCCCACGCGTCGAGCGCGGCGAGCTCGACGTCGAGCCAGCGCTGCAGCTTTCCCTCGTCCGACCAGATCGCGGCCATCGCGGGACGGGAGTAGCGCGAGATCACTGCCGTGCAGTGTAGAGAGGACTCAGGAGGTCAGCCGCAAAACGCCCGGGCGACGGCGACGATCGTGTCGCGGACGGCCGCGACCGACTCGAGGTCGACCCACTCGACGTCCGCGTGCGCGCCGTCGCCGTGCGGGCCGAAGAGCACCGTCGGGATCCCGGCCGCGCCGAGCAGCGCCGCGTCCGTCCAGAAGGGAGCGCCCACCGGCTCCGCGCCGATCTGGCCGGCGAGCAGCCGCGCGATCTCCGCGCCGGCGTCGCACTCGTACGCGTCCCGCGCGACCGAGACGCGCAGCTCGACCTCGCCGCCGAGCGCCGCCCGCAGCTCCCGCTCGACGCCGTCGCGCGTCTCGCCCGGCAGCGTGCGCCGCTCGCCGCCGAGCACGCAGCGCGCCGGGTAGGTCGAGAGCTCCTGGCCGCCCTCGATCGTCGAGCAGTGCAGCGACGCCGTCCCGAGCAGCGGATGGCGCGACCCCGCCTGCAGCTCGCGGTCGAGCCGCTCGAGCGCGACGATCGCCGGGCCGATCTTCGCGATCGCGTCGACGCCGACGTCCGGCCGCGAGCCGTGCGCGGCGACGCCTTCCGTCTCGACCTCGAAGCCGACGAAGCCGCGATGGGCGACCGCGACCGCGAGGTCGGTCGGCTCCGGCACGATCGCGCCGTCGGCGGAGAAGCGCCGCACGAGCGCCTCCGTGCCGGCCGAGCCGAGCTCCTCGTCGGCGACGGCCGCGACGACGACGTCGCCGGCGAGACCGGCGCCCTCGAGCTCCCGCGCCGCGAGCATGATCGCGGCGAGCCCGCCCTTCATGTCGTAGGCGCCGCGCCCGTAGAGCCGGCCGCCCTCGACCCGCGGCGCGAGCGGCGCCTGCATCCGGCCGAAGCCGACGGTGTCCGTGTGGCCGTTCAGGAGCAGCGTCCTGCCGCCGCCGCTGCCGCGCAGGACGCCGACCGCGTTCGGCCGTCCCGGGGCGGCCTCCTCGAGCTCCGTCTCGAGTCCGGCCGCGTGCAGCCAGCGGGCGACGAACTCGGCGATCGCCCGCTCGCCGGCGCCGCCCGGCACGAGGGCCGGGTTGACCGAGTCGATCGCGACCAGGTCGGCGACGAGTCGCGTCAGCTCGTCAGGCACCGAGGATCCGCGCTGCCAGCACCGCGGCGTTCTTCGCGTTGTCGACGCCGACGCACGCGACCGGCACTCCCGGCGGCATCTGGACGATCGAGAGCAGCGCGTCGAGGCCGTCCAGCACCGACTTCGACGAGCGCAGCGGGACGCCGATCACCGGCAGGTCGGTGTGCGCGGCGACGACGCCGGGCAGCGCCGCCGCGAGCCCGGCCCCGCAGACGAGCACCCGCAGCCCGCGCTCGCGCGCCGT
>DASSSQ010000067.1:0-8649 GCA_035708405.1 Gaiellaceae bacterium | reverse complement strand
GTCGGAGAAGCACGGCACCTCGATGTTCTTCGGCTTGCCGCCGCCGAAGAGGACGTCGTGGCAGGTCGGGATCGTCGTCCGGCCCGGGTAGCCGCGCAGGTTGATGTGCAGCTCGCCGCTCAGGTTCGGGCCGTCCGTGTCCTGCCAGACGAAGCTCTCGAGGTAGCTGCGGTCCTTCGAGACCGAGTCGATGTTGTTCCAGCGGCCGCCGATCTGCGGGATCAGCGGATCCGGCAGCCAGTTCGGGCAGTAGACGGCCGCGTCGATCTTGTTCGCGAGCTTCTGCCAGCTCGCGAGGTGCGTGCAGGCTTTCGGCTTGGCGGGCGCCTCGACCTTCGAGACACGCGCCTCGCCGCCGCCGCAGCCGGCGAGCACGAGGGCGAGCGCGGACACGGCGGCGAGCGAGAGCAGCTTCGCGGACCTCACGGTCGAACATGGTAGACGCGAACCCAGGGACCTGACAGGCCGCCGCCCGGGTCGAGCCGGTAGACGAGCCGCGCCCTCGCGGCGAGGTCGTCGTAGAAGCGGCTCTCGTACGGGTAGTCGTCGCGGGCGCGCAGGACGCGGTCGGCGACGGCGCCGGTGACGAGGACGTAGCGGATGCCGGTCGCGCGCAGGTGCGCGAGCGAGCGGTTCGGGTCGTGCGGGCGGCCGCGGCCCGGCAGCGCGAGCGGGGTCACGCGGAAGCCGGGGAGCGGCGGCGTCGACGACTCCGCGGCGACCGTCGCGCCGTGCGGCAGGTGCGCCTCGATCCAGCGCTGCGCGACGACGCGGGTGTCCGTCCGCGTCAGCGTGGCCGCCTTCGCGGCCGACCACCAGAGCGGCACCGCGAGCGAGACGACGGCGACCGGCACGAGCGGCCGCGCGCGCGAGGCGAGCACCGCCAGCACGGGCACGAGCGGCAGCGTGTAGCGGTCGAAGTGCGAGTGCAGCAGCGAGACGAACACGAAGTAGGAGAGAACGAACGCCGCGAGCGCCAGGTCGACGCGCGTCCGCCGCCGGAGCGCGACGGCGAGCCCCGCGAGCGCGAACGCGAGGAAGGGGCCGTACCCGTGCCAGAGCCGGTCGAGCACGGCGAGCGGCCCCGGCGGATCGTGCTCGAAGCCGAGCCAGCCGGTCGTGTGGTAGCCCTCGACGCGCCGCAGGTCGCGCCAGGCGTGGCCGAAGTCGAGGAGGACGAACGGCGTCCCGACGAAGAACGCGACCGCGGCGACGCCGAGCGAGGTCGCGAGCCGCCGCCATCTCCCCCACGCCAGCACGGCGAGCGGCACGAGCGCGAAGACGCCCGGGTACTTCGCGGCCGTCGCCAGGCCGGCGGCGGCGCCCGCCCACTCGAAGCGGCCGGCGAGCGCGAGCCCGATCGCGAGCGTGATCCCGAGCGTCGTCGGCACGTCGGTGACCGCCGCGCGCGAGTAGGCGACGTGGGTCGTCTCGACCGCCGTCGCCGCCGCCGCGACGAGCCCGGCGGGGACGCCGTAGGCGAGCCGTCCGGCCCACCACGCCGCCGCGACGCCGGCGACGCCGAGCCCGACGGTGAGGATCCGCGCGACGAGATAGGCCGGCGCGCCCGCCCACGCCTGGAACGGCACCTGCAGGTAGAGGACGAGCGTCGGCCAGTCGAACCAGTGCGGGTCGGCGCCGCCGCCATGCGTCATCCGCCAGGCGCGCGGCACGACGTTCAGCTCGTCGGGATTCAGCAGGCCGCCGAACGGCAGCCCGTAGCGGACGCCGACGAGGCGCAGCGCCGCCGCGCCGGCGAGCACCGCACCTAGTAACAGAGTGTTACTAGGACGGCTGGGTTCAGACCTCTGGAACAGCGCCACCGACGAGCTCGCCGACGTGGCCTGCCGGGACGAGGACGGCGTCGAAGCCGGCCCGCTCGAGCGCGTCGACCTCCTCGCGCGAGCGGACGTCGACCTGCGCGATCGCGAGCTTCCCCGCCGGCACGTCGGGCAGCAGGTCGATCACGCGCTCGAGCGGCTGCTCGTCGCCGTCGGCCTCGCGCCCCGAGATCAGGAAGATCTCCGTGTCGAGGTCGAGCGCGGCCTCCAGCTCGTCCTCGTTCGCGACGCCGACGACGAGCTCCAGCTCCTCGGTGAGCGCCGCCTGCGCCTCGCGCAGCTCGTCGTCGCCGTCGCCGGCCCAGACCGCGAGCGCGTGCGCGCCGCAGCTCGAGATCCCCTCGGCGTCGCCGGGATTGCCGAGCCAGAGCACCGGCAGCGCGGTCGCGGCGACGACGCCGCCGACGGCTTCCACGAGCGCGATCCCCTCCGCGCCCTGCTCCTCGGCGCGGCGGGCGTCCTCGACGCCGTCCACGTGGACGATCACGGAGATCCCGTCGCCCTCGGAGATCGCCTGGCTCAGCCGACGCGCGTCGGTCACTGCGCGAAGCCTACCGCCGTCCGCCGCAACCGCGTGCGCGGGAGAGCGGGACCGTCTCGTCGGGATGCTTGCCGTCGAAATGGAACGCGAGGCAGCCGTAGATCCGCTCCGGCGGCGTGACGACGAGGAAGCGCCGGTGCGCCTTGCCGTCGCTGCGGATCTGCTCGGTCGCCTCCGCGCCGGGGTCGACGCCGATCTGCCACTGCACGTGCCGGCAGGTCGGCTCCTTGCAGAGCTCGAGCTGCACCGGCCGGCCGAGGTCGTTGCGGAAGGTCACGTTCGTGTACGGCGTGCCGCCGCAGCCGGCCGCGAGGGCGAGGAGCGGCAGCGCAGCCGCTCCCCCGAGGACTAGACGCCGATCGGGTGCCAGACCGTCTTCAGCTCGAGGAACGCGGCGATCTCCCACGGGCTCTGCGCGTCCGGCTCGCCGTGCACGACGCGCTTCACGTTGCCGGCCGCGGCCCGCTCGAGCTCGGCCGCGGCGCCGTCGGCGCCGGTCACGTCGAGCGCGTTCACGTCCATGTGCGCGGCGAGCACGGGCGCGATCTCGTCGCGGCGGCCGGTGAGGACGTTGACGACGCCGCCGGGGACGTCCGAGGTCGCGAGCACCTCCGCCAGCTCGACCGCGGCGAGCGGCCGCGCCTCGGAGGCGACGACGACGGCCGTGTTGCCGCCGACGATCGCCGGCGCGAGCCGCGAGACGAGGCCGGAGAGCGGCGGCTCGTCCGGCGCGACGATCGCGACGACGCCGGTCGGCTCGGGGATCGTGAAGTTGAAGTACGGGCCGGCGACCGGGTTCGTCCCGCCGAGCACCTGCGAGAGCTTGTCGGCCCAGCCCGCGTACCAGACCCAGCGGTCGATCGCGCGCTCGACCTCGTCACGGCCGGAGCAGAGCTCCGCGAACTCCTCGCGCCGCGCCTCGAGCATCTCCGCGATCCGGTAGAGCACCTGGCCGCGGTTGTACGCGGTCGCGCCCGCCCAGCCGGCGACCGCGCCGCGCGCGGCGACGACGGCATCGCGCGCGTCCTTGCGCGAGGCGCGCGCCACGTTCTGGCCCTGCGCCTCGTAGGTGCGCCCCGACTCGGAGCGCGGGAACGCGCCGCCGACGTAGAGCTTGTACGTCTTCCTGACGGGAAGCCTGCCCATATCCCCCAGGATACGGGCTACGAGCGTGGGTGCGCGTGCCCGCGCCAGTCGACGAGCTTCGCGAGCAGCACGCCGAGCGTGAAGCAGACGGCGAGGACGAGCAGCGCCTGCCTCGGGTCGCCGCCGCGGGACGCGGGCTCGCGCTCGATCCGCTGCGTCTCGGCCGTGTCCGGATCCGGCTCCGCCGACTCGTCCGGCCCGGTCGCGCGCGCCGCCAGCTCGCGGGGTTTCATCCGCGCGAGCAGCTCGCGCGCCTCCTCCCTCTCGGCCTCGACCCGGCCGCGCAGGCCGCCGCCGCGGTCGTTCGAGGACGGCGCGTCGGCGGGCGGCGGGGCGGTGAGCCGCGCCCGCATCGCCGCGGGGTCGAGCCGGCGCAGGAACGCGGCGTCCTCCTCGAGCTCGGCCGCCAGCTTGCGCCGCCAGCCGTTCCGGCGCGACAGCCGCTCGGCCCAGGTTTCGAGCCGGTCGGCCGCGGTCATCGCCTGACGGGCGGCTCCTCGCCGCGGGCCGCGCGCCAGACGCTCGCTGCGGTCTTGCGCGCGGCGATCGTCGCCGCCGCGCCGAGGCTCGAGTAGATGCCGGTCCAGAGCAGCTTGCGGATCACTTCGACCGCCCCGGGACCGGCTCGCCGGTGAGCACGAACCAGATCCGCGTCGCGAGCCGCCGCGCCGCGAGCGTGAAGACGGCGCCGAGCACGCCCTCGAGCGCGCCCCAGGCGAGCCGCACGCGCCGCTCCTCCGCCGGATCGCGCCCGACCGTCCACGCCTTCTCCTGCACCTCCTCGCCGGCGCGGCCGACGAGGCGCCGGATGCGGTAGCCCAGTGACGGAGTCGCCATCGCCTGCGAGATGACCGCTCGGCGGCGAGCGGAAACCCGTCAGTCGAAGCGCAGGTAGGGCTCGAGCCCGTGCCGGCCGCCCTCGCGGCCGAAGCCGGACTCCTTGTAGCCGCCGAACGGCGAGGTCGGGTCGAAGCGGTTGAACGTGTTCGCCCAGACGACGCCGGCGCGCAGCCGCTGCGCCATCCACAGGATCCGCGAGCCCTTCTCCGTCCAGACGCCGGCCGAGAGCCCGTACGGCGTGTTGTTGGCCTTCTCGACGGCCTCCTCGGGCGTGCGAAAGGTGAGCACCGAGAGCACCGGGCCGAAGATCTCCTCCTGCGCGATCCGGTAGCTCTGCGCCACGTTCGTGAACACCGTCGGCGCGTGCCAGTAGCCGCGCTCGGGCAGCCGGCAGGCCGGCTGGAAGATCTCGGCGCCCTCCGCACGGCCGGCGGCGACGAGCTCCTCGATCTTATCGAGCTGCGCCCGCGAGTTGATCGCGCCGAGGTCGGTGTTCTTGTCGAGCGGGTCGCCGATCCGCAGCGTCGCCATCCGCCGCTTCAGCTTCTCGACCACCGGCTCCGCGATCGACTCCTGCACGAAGAGCCGCGAGCCCGCGCAGCAGACGTGGCCCTGGTTGAAGTAGATGCCGTTGACGATCCCCTCGACCGCCTGGTCGATTGCCGCGTCGTCGAAGACGATGTTGGCCGCCTTGCCGCCGAGCTCGAGCGTCAGCTTCTTGCCCGAGCCCGCGATCCGCTCCTGGATCGCCTTGCCGACCTCGGTCGAGCCGGTGAACGCGAGCTTGTCGACCGGCGCGTCGACGAGCGCGGCGCCGGCGCGGCCGTCGCCGGTGACGATGTTGACGACGCCCGGCGGCAGCTCCGCCTGGCGGAGCACGTCGCAGAACAGGAGCGCGGTCAGCGGCGTCGTCTCGGCCGGCTTGAGGACGACGGTGTTGCCGGCGGCGAGCGCGGGCGCGATCTTCCACGAGAGCATCAGCAGCGGGAAGTTCCACGGGATGATCTGGCCGGCGACGCCGAGCGGCCGCGGGCGACGGTTCGGGAACGCGTACTCGAGCTTGTCCGCCCAGCCGGCGTAGTAGAAGAAGTGCGCGGCCGCGAGCGGCAGGTCGACGTCGCGCGACTCCTTGATCGGCTTGCCGCCGTTCAGGGACTCGAGCACCGCCAGCTCGCGCGAGCGCTCCTGCAGGATGCGCGCGATCCGGAACAGGTACTTGGCGCGCTCCGAGCCCGGCAGCGACGACCAGCCGTCCTCGAACGCGGCCCGCGCGGCCTCGACCGCGCGGCCGACCTCGGCCTCGGTCGCCTGCCCGACGACGGCGAGCGGCTCCTCGGAGGCGGGCGAGATCGTCTCGTAGGTCTCGGCCGGCTCGAGCCATTCGCCGCCGACGAAGTGCCCATAGCGCTCGTCGAGCCGCACGATCTCGCGCGACTCGGGCGCGTCGGCGTAGGTCCAGCCCTGGGGGACGATCTCGTTAGTCAACGGTGAAGTAGTCCTTCCCCTGGTAGACGCCGGTCTTCTGCTTGCGGATCTGCATCAGCACGTCGTTCAGCAGGCTGGAGGCGCCGATCCGGTAGCGGTCGGGCGTCAGCCAGTCGGGCCCCACGGTCTCGTGGACGAGCACGAGGTGCTGGATCGCCTGCTTGGCGGTGCGGACGCCGCCGGCCGGCTTGAAGCCGACGACGCGGCCGGTCTCGTCGTGGACGTCGCGGATCGCCTCGAGCATGCAGAGCGCGGTCGGCAGCGTCGCGGCGGGCGAGACCTTGCCGGTCGAGGTCTTGATGAAGTCGGCGCCGGCGGCCATCGCGAGCAGCGATGCGCGGCGCACGTTGTCGTAGGTGCCGAGCTCGCCGGTCTCGAGGATCACCTTCAGGTGCGCGTCGCCGACGGCCTCCTTGACCTGGACGATCTCGTCGAAGACCTTCGCGTAGCGGCCGGAGAGGAAGGCGCCGCGATCGATCACCATGTCGACCTCGTCGGCGCCGAGCTCGACGGCGCGGCGTGCCTCGGCGACCTTCAGGTCGGTCGGCACCTGGCCGGCCGGAAAGGCGGTCGCGACCGCGGCGACGCGGACGCCCGTGCCCTCCAGACGCTTGTGACAGATTGTCACGAGGTTCGGGTAGACGCAGACCGCGGCGACCGAGGGGATCGACGCGTCGCCGGGATCGGGGCGCACCGCCTTCGAGCAGAGCGCCTGCGCCTTGCCGGGCGTGTCGGCGCCCTCGAGCGTCGTCAGGTCGATCACGCGCACCGCGAGCTCGAGCGCCCACAGCTTCGCCTCGCGCTTGATCGAGCGCTTCGCGAGCTCGCCGGCGCGCCCCTCGAGCGCGACCGCGTCGACCGAGCCGACGCGCGGGATCCGCGGCTCGAGCGGCAGCTCGAACCCGCGTGGGAGTGCCGGCGCCTTCGCCATGCCTCCAGTGTAGATGCGCCGCCGCGCGCTACCGCCGGCCGCGGGCGGCGCCGACGAGCTCCTCGAGGCCCTGCTCGACCCCGATCGCCGCGATCACCAGCATCAGCACGATCAGTAGCCCGCTCATGTGGGCTCGGATATCGGCATGCGGTCGCGGCTCCTCGTCCCTCGTTCGGCGGATCGCCGCGGATCGGCCGGGACGAGCCGCAGCGTGAACCGCGTCCGCCCCGGCTCCGACTCGACGGCGACCGAGCCGCCCATCGCCTCGGCGAGCTGGCGCACGATCGCGAGCCCGAGCCCCGTCCCGACCGGCCGCGCGCCGGCGTAGCGGCTGTGGAGGAAGAAGCGGTCGAAGGCGCGGTCGAGCTCGTCCGGCCGCAGGCCGGGGCCGTCGTCCTCGACCGCGAGCAGGCCGGGCGCGACCTCGATCCGGACGCGGCCGCCGAGCCGGATCGCGTTCTCGACCAGGTTCGAGAGCGCCTGCAGAACGCGGTCGGCGTCGCCGAGCGCGACCGCCGGCGCGGGCTCGTCCGCCGCGAGCGCGACGTCGTAGCCCTCGTAGCGGCCGACGCACTCGCGCGCGACCTCGACGAGGTCGACCGGCTCGCGGCGCACCGAGAACTCGTGCCGGTTCATCCGCGCGAGGTCGAGCACGTCCTGGACGAGCCGCTCGAGCCGCGCCGCCTCGCGCGCGATCGTCCGCGCCGCCTCGCCCGTGCCGACCTTGCCGTCGGCGAGCCCCTCCGCCCAGCCGATCACGGCGGTCAGCGGCGTCTTCAGCTCGTGGCTGACCGAGAGCAGGAACGCGCGCTCGGCGTCGCGCGCGTGCCCGAGCTGGTCGGCCATCTCGTTGAACGAGCGCGCGAGCGAGGCGAGCTCGGTGGGCCCCTCGGCGGGGACAGCCCCCGGATGGGCGCCCGCGGCGAGGCGGCGCGAGGCGTCGGCGACGCGGCGCACCGGCCGCGCGATCCGGCGTGCGAGCAGCAGCGACGCGGCCGCCGCGAGCGCCACGCCGGCCGCCGCGGCGATCAGCAGCCCGTCGCTGTACGGCCGCCAGGCCGCCGCGCCGACGACCCGCGGGCGCAGCAGCACGAGCGCCTTGCCGGCGACCGGGCGCGCGGCGAAGTACCAGTCGCGGCCGTCCGCGCCGACGGTGCCGTTCGCGGCGCCGTGCCGCCGGAGCCGGGCGAGCGCGTCCGCGTCGAGGTAGAGCGACGGCTTCGCGAGCGGCGCCACGACGGCGCGCTCCTTCTGCCGCGCGAGGAAGCTCCGCAGCGACTCGAGGTGGCCGAGCGGCAGCAGCTCGACGCGCTCGCGCTCCGCGATCAGGTCGGCCTGCTGCGAGACGTCCTGCAGCACCTGCCGGTCGGACGCCCGCCGCGTCAGCAGCCCGCCGACGACGAGCGTGATCCCCGCCGTCAGCAGCACGATCGCGAGCGCCGCGCCGAAGAGCTGCCTGCGCAGCGTCATCGCGCGACCTTGTAGCCGACGCCGCGCACGGTGCGGATCAGCTCGGGCCGGCCGAGCTTCCGCCGCAGCGAGGCGACGTGGACGTCGACGGTTCTCGTCCCGCCGGGATAGGCGAGGCCCCAGACGCGGTCGAGCAGCAACTCCCGCGTCAGCACCGCCTCCGGGTTGCCGAGGAAGAACGCGAGCAGATCGAACTCCGTGCCGGTCAGCTCGACCTCGTCGCCGCCGGCGGTGACGAGGTGCGCCTCCCGGTCGAGCTCGACGTCGGCGGCCGCGAGCCGCAGCTCCTCCGTCCATCCCTCGCTGCGGCGGAGCACGGCCCGCACGCGCGCGCAGAGCTCGCGCGGCGAGAACGGCTTGGTCACGTAGTCGTCGGCGCCGAGTTCCAGCCCGAC
>DASSSQ010000066.1:0-19971 GCA_035708405.1 Gaiellaceae bacterium | reverse complement strand
GGAGCCGGCGTCGCGGGCTGGCCCGATCGGCCGCGCCTGCCCGTCGATGTCGGTGGCGAGGGCGTAGTCGCCCGTCGTCGGCGTCACCAGGTCCTGCGCCGGCGAGCCGGAGACGAGGTGGTAGTCCTCGGAGCCGATCGTCTGATCGACGTACGGCAGCGAGGAGAGCGCCAGGTCGCTGCCGGCGCACGTGCCTCCGACCCAGGCGTTGTAGCCGTAGGTCACGCCGGCGAAGCACGGCTGGGCGCCGCCGACGTTGCCGACCACCCGCACGCTCTGGAAGCAGGGCGGGTTGTCGAAGCCGAGGTCGACGCCGTTCGTGAACGAGTTGAAGCGGACGAGCACGTTCTTCCAGCACGCCCCGTTGCGCGGGTCGAACTGCACGTCGGGCTGGTTGTCGCTCGTGTGGTCGCCTCCCGGGTCGGCGAGACCGGTCACCGGCGTCCCGAACCAGTTGTTCTCGATCGTCAGGTCGTGCACCGGGCCGTAGTTCATCCCGCAGCAGGACGCGGTCGTGAAGTCCTGGATCTGGATGTCGTAGACGACGTTCTTCTGGAAGACCGAGTTGCGGACCGTGATCGGCCCGCCCGAGACGAGGAAGAGGCCGCCCATGTGGCAGTTGTTCAGGTCCTCCGAGTTCTGGTCGTGGATCCGGAGGCCGTCGAGGACGATGTTCGTCGGCCACTGGTCGGGGATCCCGCCGTCGGGGCCGATCTTGTCCTCGACCGAGCCGCCGCCGCCGCAGACGTAGTTCGGCCCCCAGTCGCCGCCGGCGATCGTGATGTAGGACGTCGGCCCGATCTCGAAGCCGGCGCCGTCCAGATTCTCGAAGGTGTCGTGCTGGGCGGTGCTCGAGCCGGCGGTGCCGACCACCTCGAGGTCGTGCAGCCGCACGTTCGAGGGGCTGCCGGATGCGCGGACGTCGATGTGGGAGCCGTAGACGGTGAGGTCGCCGTCGATCGTCACCGTCGCCCCGGCGGCGGGCTGGAAGACGACGTCCGCCGAGGCGTTCACCTTCCCGGAGTCGACCGAGATCGTCTGCGCCGGATAGGTGCCGCCCGCGAGCTGGACGGTGTCGCCGGGGCTTGCGACGTGGTAGGCGCGGTCGAGCGTCCGGCAGGGTGCGGCGGCCGTACACGCGGTCGCATCCGAGCCCGAGGGCGAGACGTACTCGTCCGCGCCGGAGCTCGCGCACGCGCTCGTCGTCGCGGTCGTGCTCGCCTTGCCGGAGCGGTTGCCGGCGGCGTCGTAGGCGTCGACGGCGAAGGTGTGGCTCGTCCCGCAGGCGAGGCCGGTGACGGCGTACGAGGTCGCAGCCGTCGTGCCGGCCGCGGCGCCGTCGACGTAGACGCGGTAGCCCGCGACGCCGACGTTATCGCTCGACGCGTTCCAGGCGAGCTGGACGCTCGTCTGCGTGCCGCCGGTCGCCGCCAGGCCCGTCGGGGTCGTCGGCGCGGTCGTGTCGCCGGGGGCCGCGCCGCCCGAGCCGCCGACCGGCGTCGTCATGTCGGTCTGGATCTGGGTGGTGGTGAGGGCTCGGTTGTAGACGCGGACGTCGTCGATCAGGCCGGCGAACCATTCGCCCCAGACGTTGTCGCCGCCGATCCGGAGCGGCCCGGTGGAGGTGTCGATCGCGCCGCTGACGGCTTTCTGGGCCTGCAGGGCGCCGTTTTGGTAGACGCGGAGGGTGCTGCCGTCGTAGCTGGCGGCGAGGTGCGTCCAGGTGCCGAGCGGCGGGGTGGTGGTGCCGCGCAGGTAGCTGTCGGGTGGGGAGCCGACGAGGACGTGGCCGCTGGGCGGGCCGGTGTCGGTGGAGGCGTAGAGGCCGTAGTCGAGCTCGTTGCGGCCGGGGTCTTCCTTGATCACGGCTGCGCGCCAGGCGCCGTTCTCGGCGGTCGGCTTGACCCATGCTTCGAGCGTGAACGCCTTCGTCAGCTGCAGGGCGGTCGTGCCGGGGACGGTGACCCAGGCGTTGCTGCCGTTGAAGCTGAGCGCGTTCCCGCTGTGGCCGGCGCTCGACCAGACGGCGTTGGCGATCGTGCCGGTGTTGCCGTTGCCGGAGGCGTCGGCGACCGTGCTGCCGGCGCCCGCATCGAACGAATACGCGGCGACGAGGCCGTTGCCGGCGGCGGCCGGGCGGGGCGCTGCGCCTGCGACGATCGCCGCTGCGACGACTGCGAGCACGGCCGTCGCGCCGTTGCGGACCATGCGGTGGCCCGAGGTGCTGAATCCCATCTTCGGCTCCTTCGTGCTGGATGGAGGGGCGTCGGAGCCGCAGATGGCGCGGGTGCCGCGCCTGCCGAGCCAGGATCTGGTCGTGGTCGCGCGGCCTGCCGCCGGGCGCGCCGACGGACCTACGTGCTACGCAGCGTCATCGTCGTGTCTCCTCTGTCCAAAGGTGGATTGGAACCCGCACGACGACTATACAAGAAGCCTCTGACGAGTAAACCGAAGACTGGACTGGACACCGCCCGCGCCAGGCGACAAGCTGTGTTCCGCGGCCGGCGGCGTCTCCTCTGGATTGGAACCCCGGGGTGTGTCCGTCGGCCGTTATTTACGCTCGTGACGTCTGCCGTCGACCCGGCTCCGGGTGACTCTATCGGAAGACGTCGTATGTGTTTTCCCGACCCGCCAGCCTCAGGCGACGACCGCGGCCGTCGCCTCCGTGCCGACCTCGACGCGCGCGCCGTCCCGGGCGAGCGAGCGGTCGACCGCCTCGATCAGCCGCACGACCTCGACGCCGAGCGCCGCCGACGAGCGCGGCGCCGCCCGCCTCCGGATCGCCCGGCAGAAGTCGCGCAGCTCGAGCGAGAGCGGCTCTGCGACCTCGAGCTTCGGCGAGACGATGTCGCCCGTCCGGTAGCTCAGCTGCCACTCGCCGAAGCTGGTCGGGTTGCCGAGCAGGACGCCGGAGTCGAAGATGCGCACCGACTCGCCGCTCGTGTCGTCGTAGACGACCATCTTCTGCGAGCCGACGACCGTCGTCCGGCGTAGCTTGCTCGGTGCGAGCCAGGAAAGCTCGACGTGGGCGATCGCGCCGGAGCGGTACTCCATGTTGACGAAGACGACGTCGGGCGTGCCCGGCAGGACGCACGCGCGGCTCGTCGCCGCCAGGTGCGTCGGCGTCTCGTCCAGCCAGTAGCGCAGGATCGAGAAGTCGTGCGGGCCGAGATCCCACGCGACGCTGACGTCCGGCTGGTGCAGGCCGAGGTTGACGCGGCTCGCGGAGACGAAGTAGACCTCGCCGAGCTCGCCCGAGCGGATCAGCTCGCGGATCTTGTTCACCGGCGGGCTGTAGAGGAACGTGTGCCCCGGCATCAGCACGAGCTCGCGCTCCCGCGCGAGGGCGAGCAGGTCGCCGGCGGCGACGGCGGAGGCGGCGAGCGGCTTCTCGACGAACACGTGCTTGCCGGCGAGCAGCGCCGACAGCGCGAGCTGGTAATGGGTGGCGACGGGCGTCGCGATCGCGACGGCGTCGACCCTCGGGTCGCCGAGCACGTCTTCGAGCCGCGACCTGCCCTCGATCGCGGGATAGCGGCGGCGGATCGCCGCGACCGCATCGGCGCGCATGTCGCAGACCGCGACCAGCTCCGCCTCCGGCAGCTCGTACAGGTTCCGGACGAGGTTCGGGCCCCAGTAGCCGAGGCCGACGACCGCGATCCCGAGGCGGCGGCACCGCCGCCCGTTGCCGTTGCGGCTGCTCATCCGGTCGCCCGCCGCTGGCGCAGCACCTGCACCGGCGTCCGCCCGAGCAGACGGAGGTCGAGCCCGAGCGACCAGCCGCGCGCGTAGGCGACGTCCATGTCGAGCGCCTCGCCGAAGGTCGCGTTCGCCCGTGCGCTCACCTGCCAGAGCCCGGTGATGCCGGCCGGCACGAGGAAGCGCTCGAAGTGGTGCGGCTCGAAGCTCTCGACCTCGTAGGGGATGCACGGCCGCGGCCCCACGATCGACATGTCGCCGCGGAGCACGTTCAGGAGCTGCGGCAGCTCGTCGAGGCTCGTCCGCCGCAGCAGCGCGCCGAAGCGTGTCACCGCGCCGCCGCGGTCGAGCTTGTAGAGGCCGTGCGCCTCGGTCCCGGCCGCCGCCGTCATCGTCCGCCGGATGTAGGCCCGGTGGGCGGCGTCGTCGGTGTCGACGCGCATCGTGCGGAACTTGAGGATCGTGAACTCGCGCATGTTCCGGCCGAGCCGCGTCTGCCGGAAGAGCGCGGGGCCGGGCGAGTCGCGCCTGACCGCGACCGCGATCGCCAGCAGCAGCGGCGCCGTCAGCACGAGCGCCGACGAGGCGACGACGACGTCCAGCGTCCGCTTGAGCAGGCGCGAGGAGGGCGAGAGCCGCGCCGGCGCCAGCCCGACGAGCGGCAGCGCCTCGACCGTGTGGACGCCGACGCGCGGCCCCACGAGCTCGAACAGCCGCGGGACGATGTCGATCTGGACGTTCAGCGCCTGCAGCGCCCGCGCCCGCTCGAGCGTCTGCCGCTCGCCGGCGCCGGAGAAGGCGATCACGACCCGCTCGACGTCGAGCAGCTCGATCAGCTCGGGCAGCCGGTCGACGTCGCCGAGCAGGGCGAGGTGGGCCAGCTCGGGCCGGAGCTCCTTCGGGTCCGCGTCGACGAGGCCGACGAGGTTGAGGCCGTACTCGGGGTGCATCAGCAGCTTCCGGGCGACCAGCTGCCCGACGTCGCCGGCGCCGAGGATCAGCGTGTTCTGGATGTAGGCGATGCTGCGCCGGCACGAGCAGCGGGCCAGGGCGCGCAGGCCCGTGACGAGCAGCACCGCGAGCAGCCAGAAGCTCGCGAGCTTCGCCAGCTCCGGCCGCGCGAGCCCGGTCGCGAGCGCGCCGAGCACGGAGACCCAGGAGCCGGCGGTGACGAGCCGGAAGACGCCGACGACCTCGTCGATCGTCGAGTGGTCGGCGTAGGCCTCGTCGTGCTCGTACAGGCCCTCCAGCTTGGCGAGCACGATCCAGAGCGGCAGCGTCGCGAAGAAGAGCAGGTACTCGGCGTGGAGGCCGAGGCCGCCGCCGCCGCGGCCGCCGAAGATCGTGTCGGAGACGACGAAGGCGGCCGCGAGCCCGACCGCGTCGGCGGCGAGCAGCATCCGGCGGACGAGCCAGCCGCGCCGCCGCGGGGCGCCAGCCCCGCGGCGGGCGCCAGCCCCGCGGCGGCGCTCGAGGATCGCGCGCGTGCGCGCGTCGACGGCGTCGAGCAGGTCGGCGGCGAGCGGACCGCCGTGCGCGACCGTCGTCATGTGCGTCCCTGGGACACCCCGGCGGCCAGCATGGGCGGGAGGCTAGAGCGGCGGCGCGCCGCCCCGGTAGTCCAGACCCGCGAAACCGTGCCTTTGGGGGGCGTTGCTCAGACGGGATCGAGGATGCGCGCGGGATTGCCCGCGACGACGGCGCCTGCGGGCACGTCGCGGGTGACGACCGCGCCGGCGCCGACGAGCGCGCCCGCGCCGATCCGGATCCCGGGCAGCACGACCGCGCCGGAGCCGAGGCTCGCGCCGCGCTCGACGACGGTGGGCAGCAGCACCCAGTCCGCCTCCGTCTGCAGCCGCCCGTCCGGCGCCGTCGCCCGCGGCCTCCGGTCGTTCGTGAAGACGACGCCGTGACCGACGAAGACCTCGTCCTCGATCGAGACGCCGGTGCAGACGAGGGTGTGGCTCGAGATCTTGCAGCGGGCGCCGATCCGCGCGCCGCGCTGGATCTCGACGAACGTCCCGATCTGGGTGTCGTCGCCGATGCGGCAGCCGTAGAGGTTCGCGAACGGCCGCACGACGATGCCCTCGCCGAGCTCGACGTCGACGAGCAGGCGGTACGGCGCGTCGTTCGCCGGCGCGTCAGCCACGGCGGAAGAACGCCGCCACCGCGTCGGCCACCGCCTCGAGCTGCGCCTCGGCGATTCCCGGGAAGAGCGGCAGCGAGAGCAGCTCGTCGGCGAGGCGCTCGCTGACGGGAAAGGCGCCGCGCCGGTGGCCGAGGTGCCGGTAGGCGGCCGAGAGGTGGGGCGGCTCGGGGTAGTGGAGTCCGACGCCGATCCCGCGCCGCCGCAGGAACGCGGCGAGCGGGTCGCGGTGCCCGCTGCCGACCGGGTAGAGGTGCCAGACGGGCTCGCTGCCCGGCGCGACCGGCGGCAGCCGCAGGTCGCCGACGCCGTCGAGCAGCTCGCCGTAGGCCGCGGCCGCGGCGCGCCGTTCCGCGTTCCAGCCGTCGAGCAGCGGCAGCTTCCGCAGCAGCACGAGAGCCTGCAGCGTGTCGAGGCGCGACGTCCAGCCCTCGCGGAGGTGCCGGTACTTCTCCCGCTGGCCATGCTCCCGCAGCGCGCGCAGCGCCGCCGCGAGCGCCGGGTCGTCGAGCACGACCGCGCCCGCGTCGCCGAACGCGCCGAGGTTCTTGCCCGGGTAGAAGCTGAACGCGGCGGCGAAGCCGGCGCCGCCCGCGACGCGCCCGTCGCGCCGTGCGCCGTGTGCCTGGCATGCGTCCTCGAGCAGCGCGAGCCCCGCGGCGCCGGCGACGCGCTCCAGCGCCGCCATGTCGGCGAGCTGGCCGTACAGGTGCACGGGGACGAGGAAGCGCGTCCGCGGCCCGACCGCCGCGGCTGCGGCCGCCGGGTCGAGGTTGTAGTCGGTCTCCGCGACGTCGACCGGCACCGGTACCCCGCCCGCCTGCGCGACCGCCTCGAACGTGGCCGCGAAGGTGTTGGCGGGCACGAGCGCCTCGTCGCCCGGGTCGATCGCGGCGGCGAGCAGCGCCAGCCGCAGCGCGTCCGTGCCGTTGGCAACGCCGACGCAGCGCGCGCGGCCGCAGTAGGCGGCGAACGCGCGCTCGAAGGCCTCGACGTGCGGTCCGTTCGTGAACGTGCCCGAGTCGATCAGCGCCGCTAGGTCCTCGAGCAGGTCGCGCTTCAGGCCCGCGTGCACGGGGCCGAGGTCGAGGAAGGGGACGGAGAGGCGCTGCTGCGGGCGCTGCTCGAGCATGGCCCGAGGCTAGGGGCCCGCGGCCGCGGCGCCTACGGCCATTCGGCCGGTCCGGCGGCCGCCATGACTATCCGGTCGTCGGGCGAGGCGGCGGCGGCCGCCGCCTAGCATCGGGTGCGTGGCTGCACGGCGACCGCGCGTCCTGATCCTGGTCGAGAACCAGCCGGTCCCGCACGACAAGCGGGTCTGGCCGGAATGCCTGGCGCTCGTCGAGGCCGGCTACGAGGTCGTCGTCGTCTGCCCGCAGGGCGACCGCGACCGCGCGGCGTTCGAGCGGCTCGCGGGCGTCGAGATCCACCGCTACGCGCCCGCCTTCGCGCACGGCAGCCGGCGCGGCTACCTGCGCGAGTACGCGACCGCCGCCTGGCACACGGCGCTGCTCGCGCGACGGCTCGCGCGCGAGCGCGGCTTCGACGTCGTCCACGCCTGCAACCCCCCGGACGTGCTGCTGCTCGCGGCGCTGCCGCTGAAGCGGCACGGCACCCGCTTCGTCTTCGACCACCACGATCTGGTGCCCGAGCTGTACGAGACGCGCTTCGGCGGCCGCGGTCTCCTCTACCGGCTCTCGTGCCTGCTCGAGCGGCTCACGTTCCTCGTCGCCGACGTGGTCATCTCGACCAACGAGTCGTACCGGCGGATCGCGCTCGAGCGCGGCCGCAAGCGCCCGGAGGACGTCTTCGTCGTCCGCAACGGGCCGGACACGGCGGGGCTCTCGCCGGCGCCGCTCGCGCGCGCCGCCCGCCCGGGGGGCGTCCACGTGCTCGCCTACGTCGGCGTGATGGGGCCGCAGGACGGCGTCGACGTCGCACTGCACGCGCTCGCGCACCTGCGCGGCCTCCGCAGCGACTGGCGCGCCGTCCTCGTCGGCGACGGCGACGTCCATCGCGAGATGGTCGAGCTCGCGCGCCGGCTCGGCCTCGCCGACGTCGTCGAGTTCACCGGCTTCGTGCACGAGCCGGAGGGCGTCCGCAGCCTGCTCGCGGCCGCCGACGTCTGCCTGGCGCCGGAGCCGAAGACGCCGCTGAACGATGTCTCGACGATGATCAAGATCGCCGAGTACATGGCGATGGCGCGTCCCGTCGTCGCCTTCGACCTGACCGAGTCGCGCGTGACCGCGGGGGACGCGGCGCTCTACGCCGAGCCGAACGACCCGGCGAGCTTCGCCGCCTGCATCGACGTGCTGCTCGACGACCCGGGCCGCCGCGCCGCGATGGGCGCGCTCGGCCGCGAGCGCGTCGCGAACGGGCTCGGCTGGGAGCGGTCGAAGCGGAGCCTGCTCGACGCCTACGCGCACGCGCTCGCGGGTCGGGGCGGCGGCTGATGCTCGAGGCGACGAACGGCTCGCTGTTCCTCGACTACTTCCGCATCCCCTACCGGCCGCTCGAGGACGGCGAGCGACGCTGGCACGGGCTGGCGGCCGCGCACCCGCTGCAGGGCTGCGGCCTCGTGCGCGGAAGCGGCGAGGACGCGCCGCTGCTCGCCTGGCCCGGACGCGCCGCCCTGGGTGCGGCCGGGGCCGCGCCGCGTCAGACCTCGCTCCGCGAGATCCCGCTATTCGCCGCCGTGCTGCCCGACGCGCGGCTCGCCGACTGGCTCCTCGAGGCCGGCGGCCGCTGGTCGGCGCAGGAGCCGCTGCTCGACCGACGGGGTCGCCGTGTCGCCTCGATCTGGCGCGAGGACGGCGGCAGCGTCCTCCTGCCCTTCGACCCCGGAGAGGCGATCGAGGCGTTCTGGAGCGAGGCGTACAAGATGATCGCCGCCTCGACCTCGACACGCGTCAAGCGCGCGGCGGGCGCCGGCTACTACCGCGTGCGGCCGGCGATCCCGCGGCAGGCGCAGATCGCGGCGCGGCGCCTCGCGAGCCGCGTGCAGCGGCGCTGCAGGTTTCCGCGCTGGCCGCTCGAGCCGTCGCTGCACGACCTCTACCTGTTCCTGTTCGGGCTGGTCGGCGAGGTCGCGCGCGAGCCCGTGCCCTGGATCGCGCCCTGGCCGGGCGGCCACTCGTGGGCGCTCGTCCTCACCCACGACGTCGAGACGCAGACGGGCTACGACCGGCTCGAGCTGCTGCACGAGATCGAGCTGGAGAGCGGATGGCGCTCGTCGTGGAACTTCGTTCCCGGCCGCTACCGCGTCGACGACGAGGTCGTGCGCGGGCTGACGGAGGCCGGCTTCGAGGTCGGCGTCCACGGCCTCTACCACGACGGGCGCGACGTCGCGCCGTCGGTCGTCGACTGCCGGCTGCCGGCGATGCGCGCGGCGGCGGAGCGCTGGTCGGCGGCCGGCTTCCGCGCGCCGGCGACGCGGCGCGACTGGCGGGTGATGCCGCGGCTCGGCTTCGACTACGACTCCTCGTACCCCGATACCGATCCGTTCGAGCCGGACGGCGGCGGCTGCTGCACCTGGCTGCCGTTCCTCAACGGCGAGACCGTGGAGCTGCCGATCACGCTGCCGCAGGACCACACCCTGTTCCGGATCCTGCGCCACAGCGACGAGACGCTCTGGCTGCGGAAGGCGGAGCAGCTGCGCGACCGCGGCGGGCTCGCGCTGCTGATCACGCACCCGGACTACATGCTCGCCCAGCCGCACCGCGACGCCTACCGGCGCTTCCTCGCCGCCTTCGCCGACGACGAGCAGGCGTGGACGCCGCTGCCGCGCGAGCTGAGCGCCTGGTGGCGGCGGCGCGCGGCGTCGCGGATCGAGCGCGTCGAGGGTCGCTGGCAGATCGTCGGCCCGGCGGCCGGCGAGGGCCGGATCGCCTTCGCGCCCGGCTTCGGCGCGGGGTAGCCGCTACCGCAGCGCGCGGCGCGACGCGCGCCACGTCTTCGCGTCCACGAGCGCCGGCTGCGAGCCGCGCGCCCCGAAGCGGTTCCCGCGGTAGGTCGGATCGGACAGGATCTGCCGGACGCGCGCGACCGTCCAGGCGCGGCCGAGATCCCGCCGCAGCCCGCGCGCGATCCGGACGAGCGTCGACCCCGCTGCCGCCTGGCCGAAGACGCGGCGGACCGCCGCCGCCGCCACGCCCGTCGGGACGAGCGCCGCGCCCGCGGCGACGTACCCGTACGGCAGCGTCGCGTCGGCGGCGCCGCAGCCGCCGCCGAGCCAGAGGTTCCCCTGCCAGGCGAGCCCGGCGGCGCCGCGGAAGCACTGCCCGCCGAGCGCCGGCCCGAGGTTCCCCGAGACGAGCACGTTCTGGAAGCACGGCGCGCCGTCGAGCCCGAGCGCGAGCCCGTTCTCGAAGGTGTTGTGGACGATCGTCCAGTTGCTCCAGCAGCCGCCGTGGCGCGGGTCGAGCTGCAGCTCGGGCTGCCGGTCGTCGCCCGCCCCCTCCGGCAGCGAGGTGACCGGGTGCTCGAAGACGTTGTTGCGCAGCAGCACGTCGTGCACCGCGCCGAAGGTCATCCCGCAGCAGTCGGGGGAGGTGAAGTCCTGCACCTGGACGTCGTAGACGACGTTGCGGAGGAAGTGCGAGTTCTCGATCGTGATCGGCCCCCCGGAGATCAGGAAGAGGCCGCCCATGTGCTCGCTGCTCAGGTCGGTCGAGTTCTGGTCGTGGATCGTGAGGCCGTCGAGGACGATGTCGGTCGGCCACTGATTCGGGATCGCGCCGTCGGGGCCGATCTTGTCCTCCTCGGTACCGGGCCCCGTGTTCGGGCCCCAGTCGCCGCCGGCGATCGTGATCGCGCGGTTCGGCCCGATCAGGAACGCCGTCCCGTCG
Organism: Gaiellaceae bacterium; assembly: GCA_035708405.1. GTDB lineage: Bacteria > Actinomycetota > Thermoleophilia > Gaiellales > Gaiellaceae > DASSSQ01. The sequence continues at coordinate 9,279 of DASSSQ010000066.1, read as the reverse complement.
AGGTCCTGGAAGACGACGTGGTTCGACGTCTGCGGCCCGGCGACCGCCTGGCTGTAGAGGAAGCGCAGCCGCAGATCGCGGAAGATCGCGTGCGAGCCGAGCATCGCCAGGTCGCCGTCGATCGTCACGCTCGCGCCGGCTGCCGGCCGGAAGAGGACGTCCTGCGTCGCGGAGACCTTGGTCGGGTCGACGCCGACCGTCTGCGGCGGATAGGTGCCGCCGGCGAGCTCGACGGTGTCGCCCGGCCTCGCCGCCCGGTAGGCGCGGTCGAAGCCGGCGCAGGGCTCGGCCTGCGTGCAGGGGCCGGCGTCCGAGCCGGTCGGGCTGACGTACACGGTGCGCGGCGCGGCGGCGCGCGCGGAGCCGGCGAGCGCGAGGCAGCAGAGGGCGGCGAGGAGCGGCGGACGCACGCGCGGCACGGTAACTACTCCGGGGCCTGCGGCAGCGGGCCCGGGTCGCCGCGCAGCGCCGCCAGCAGCTCGCGCGGCGGCAGCGCGTCGCCGCGCCGCAGCGTCCACGCCGCCAGCTTCTGCACGAGCACGACGGCGCGGAAGCAGGCGAGCTTGTAGCGCGGCTCCCAGGCGCGCAGATAGCGGACGAACGCGCCGATGTGCTGCCGGGCGAGCCGGCGGCCGAGCAGCCGCGTCGAGGCGCCGTGGACGTGGCGCACGGTCGCCGCCGGCGTCACCCAGAGCTCGAAGCCGGCGGCGGCGAGCTGCCGCGCGAGCGCGACGTCGTTGAAGTAGACCGGGTAGCGCTCGTCGAGCAGCCGGTCGGGCGGCAGGCACGAGCGCCGCAGGAGCAGGCAGCTCGCCGACGGCTGCGGCACCGCCCGCGCGGCGGCGAAGTCGTCGTCCAGCATCCCGTAGCGGCGGACGCTGCGCGCGAGCGGCGGCAGCCGGCGCAGCGGACCGCTCGCGCTCGCCAGCATCGCCGGCAGGGTCGGGAAGCGGTAGTGGAACGGCTGCGGCGAGCCGTCCGGGTCGAGGTAGAGCGGCCCGACGCCCGCTGCCCGCGGGTGCGCGCGCAGGAAGCGGGCGAGCGTCGACAGCGACCCGGGCGCGAGCTCGACGTCGGAGTTGAGGAGCAGCACGAGTTCGCCGCGCGAGAGCGCGTAGGCCTGGTTGACGCCGCCGGCGAAGCCGCGGTTTTCCCGGTTGGCGACCACGAGCGCGTCGCCGCGGCCGCCGAGCGCCTCCGCCGTCCCGTCGCGGGAGGCGTTGTCGACGACGATCGTCTCGAAGCTCGTGCCGTCGTCGACGCTCGCCGGCAACGAGTCGAGGCAGCGCAGCGTCAGCTCGCGCGTGTTCCAGCTGACGATCAGGACCGAGACGTCAGGGGTCATCGCTCGTCCGCGCCCGCGTCGCGCGCCGGGCCGCGCGGACGGCGGTCGCCGTCGATGTCGGTGCCGAGCGCGTAGTCGCCGCCGCTCGGCGTCACCAGGTCCTGCGCCGGGCCGCCGGTCAGGTGGTAGTCCTCGGCGCCGATCGTCGTCGAGACGTAGGGGAGCGAGGCGAGCGCCACGTCGGTGGGGCCGCACCTGCCGCCGACCCACGCGTTGTCGACCCACGAGAGGCCCCTCGCGTCGTAGAAGCACTGGTCGCCCGGGTGCTCGCCGATGTTGCCGATCACCCGGAAGTCGGCGAAGCAGGGCGCGTGGTCGAAGCCGAGCGCGAGGCCGTTGTGGAACGAGTTGAAGCGGATCAGCCAGTCGCGCCAGCAGGCGCCGCCGCGCGGGTCGAGCTGGAGCTCCGGCTGGTTGTCGTTCGTGCGGTCGCCGCCGGGGTCGTTCAGCCCCGTCACCGGCGGGCCGAACCAGTTGTTCTCGATCACGACGTCGTGCGGCGGCCCGAAGCGCATCCCGCAGCAGACGCGGCTCGTGAAGTCCTGCACCTGCAGCTGGTAGACGACGTTGCGGAGGAACTTCGAGTCGCGGATCGTGATCCGGTAGCCGGAGATCAGGAACAGGCCGCCCTGGTGCAGGTGCCCGAGGTCGAGCGAGTTCTGGTCGTGGATCGTCACGCCGTCGATCAGGATGTCGTGCGGCCACTGGCCGCGGATCGTCCCGTCCGGGCCGATCTCGTTCTCGTACGAGCCGCCGCTGCCGCCGTTGCCGGTGCGCGCGTACGGGCTCCCGCGCGGGCACCAGGCGGCGGGGTTGGTGGCGCTCCCGCGCGCGTAGCAGGCGACGCTCGGGCCGAAGTCGCCGCCGCGGACGGCGATGTCGTAGTTGGGGCCGATCGAGAAGGTCTCGCCCTTCAGGTTCACGAACGCGACATGGTTGGAGGTCAGCGGCCCGCGCGTCGCCACGCTCGACAGCTTGCGAAGGCGGAAGCTCCACGGCGCACGCGCGCCGAGGAAGGTCGCGTGCGAGCCGTACATCGCCAGGTCGCCGGCGATCGTGACGGTGGCGCCGGGCGCGGGCCGGAAGACGACGTTGCGGTGCGCGTGCACCTTGCGCGGGTCGACCCGGATCAGCTGCGACGGGTAGGTGCCGCCCGCGAGCAGGATCGTCTGCCCCGGCGAGGCGGCGCGGTAGGCGCGGTCGAAGCTCCGGCAGGGCCGCGCGCGCGTGCACGGGCCCGCGTCGGAGCCGTGCGGGGACACGTAGACCGAGCTCGTCCAGGAGCTGCCGCCCGCGCCGCCGGCCGCGGCCGCGGCCGCGACCGCGGCGGCGGCGAGCGCGAGCGGCCGCCGGAGCCCGGAGCTCACTCCTCCACCGCAGCCGCCTCGAGACGGCGCGGCGCCACGGCCTGCGCCGGCGGCGGCCCGAAGGGCGGCGCTGCGCGACCGAGCAGGATCGCGAGCGCCGCCCGGGCGGCCGGTCGGCGCGGCGCCGGCGCGGCCAGGCGCAGCAGCCAGCGGAGCGTCAGCGCGCCGCGGTAGGCGGCCCGGTGCGCGGCGCCGAAGTGCTTGCGCGCGTACTGGACGCGGGCGTAGGCGTCCTGCGCCGTCATCCGCGCGCTGACGCCGGCCTTGTCGGCGTGGTGGAGGATCGTCATCTCCGGCAGATGGCGCACCTCCCAGCCGGCCCGCACGATCCGCAGGCAGAGGTCGGGCTCCTCCGAGTAGATGAAGAAGCGCTCGTCGAGCAGGCCGGCGCTCTCGAGCGCCTCCCGCCGCGCGAGCATGAACGAGCCGGAGGTCCAGTCGCAGCGCAGCTCGCGCCGGTAGCGCTCCAGCCGCAGCTCGCGCTCGCCGAGCCAGCCGGCGTGGACGGGCAGCCGCTCGGACGCGAGCGCCTCGCCGAGCGCCCGCAGCGCGTTCGGGAAGCGCCGGACGGTCGGGCTGAGCTCGCCGTCCGCCGTCACCTGCCGGACGCCGACGAGGCCGACCGAGGGCCGCTCGTCGAGCGCGCTCACGAGCGCGTCGAAGCTGCCGGCGAGCACCTCGGTGTCCGGGTTGAGGAAGAGCGCGTAGCGGGCGTCGCAGGTCTGGTAGGCCCGGTTGTTCGCGTGCGCGAAGCCGCGGTTGGCGCACGTGACGACACGCGCGGCCGGGAACTCCGTCTCGACCAGCTCGCGTGTCCCGTCCGTCGACTCGTTGTCGGCGACGACGACGTCGAGCGCGAGGGTGGCTGCGTGCCGGTAGACCGAGCGCAGGCAGGCGCGGAGCCAGCGGGCCTCGTTCGTCGAGACGACGATGACGGCCAGGTCGTGCATTTCAGAGGGTGAGGCCCCACGCCGTCAGCTCGGCGGCGGCGGCCTCGGCGCGGTCCTCGGCCTCGCGGCCGGCGAGCCAGGCGACGAGCTCCGCCATCCCGCGCTCGAGCGGCACGCGCGCGCGGAAGCCGAGCAGCTCCTCGGCACGCCGCGTGTCGGCGTAGCAGTGGCGGATGTCGCCGGCGCGGAACCGGGCCGTCACCTCGGGCTCGACGTCGACGCCGAGGCCTGCGGCGAGCGCGCCCGCGACCTCGAGCACGCTCGTCCGCCGCCCGGTGCCGAGGTTGACGGCGTGACCGGCGGCACGTTCGGAGCCGAGCGCGAGCAGGATCCCCTCGACGACGTCGGAGACGTGGACGAGGTCGCGCGTCTGCCGGCCGTCCTCGAAGACGATCGGCCGGCGCCCGTTCAGCAGCCGCGAGGAGAAGATCGCGGCGACGCCGGTGTAGGGGTTCGAGAGCGCCTGGCCCGGCCCGTAGACGTTGAAGAAGCGGAGCGCCGTCGTCCGGATCCCGTAGGCCCCGCCGACGGCCAGGCACAGCTCCTCGTGGTCGCGCTTGGTGACGGCGTAGACGGACGTCGGCGCGAGCGGCTTCTCCTCCCGCGTCCCCCGCGGCTCGAGCGCTGCGCCACAGGCGGGGCAGCGGCACTCCCAGTCGCGGGCGGCGAGCTGGGCCGCCGGCCGCGGCCGCGGCGCGACGCCGCCGTGCTCGGCGCAAAGGTACTCGCCCTCGCCGTAGATCGACATCGACGAGGCGACGACGAGCGACGCAGGCCGCGGCGAGACGGCGACGAGGCGCTCGAGGAAGACGGCGGTCGCCGCGCTGTTGGCGCGCACGTAGCGCGCGATCTCGTACATCGACTGGCCGACGCCGACCGCGGCCGCCAGGTGGACGACGCGGTCGACGCCCGCAAGCGCGCGGTCGGCGAGCTCCGCGTCGCCGACGTCGCCGTGCAGCAACCGGACGCCCTCCGGCAGCTCCGGCGGCACGCCGCCGTGCACCTGGGGCTCGAGCGCGTCGAGCACGACGACCTCGTCGCCGAGCGCGGCGAGCCGGCGCACGAGGTACGAGCCGATGAAGCCGGCGCCTCCGGTGACGAGCGTCCGCACGGTTCGCAAGGGATAACACCCGCGCCGCGCGCTGACTCCTGGCCGTCCGGATAGTCCTCGGTCCGCCCGTTCGGGCGTCGTGCGGCGCGCGCGGGCCTTCTAGCGTTGCTCGCGTGTGCGGGATCTGCGGAGCGGTGCAGCTCGCCGGCCGGCCGCGCGAGCCGCTGCCGGAGGCGGCGCTCACGCGGATGACCGATGCGCTCGAGCATCGCGGCCCCGACGAGCGCGGCCTCTACCTCGCGCCGGGGATCGCGCTCGGCGTCCGCCGGCTCGCGATCGTCGACCCGCGCGACGGGCAGCAGCCGGTCGCGAGCGAGGACGGCACGGTCGTCGCGGTGCAGAACGGCGAGCTCTACAACCACCTCGAGCTGCGGCGCGAGCTCGCCGGCCACCGCTTCGCGAGCCGCTGCGACACCGAGGTGCTGCCGCACCTGTACGAAGAGGCGGGCGCGGCGCTCCCGCGGCGGCTGCGCGGCATGTTCGCGCTCGCGGTCTGGGATGCGCGAGAGCGGCGGCTGCTGCTCGCGCGCGACCGGCTCGGCGTGAAGCCGCTCTACACGGCGCGCGTCGGCGACCTGCTGCTCTTCGCTTCCGAGCTGAAGGGCCTGCTCGCGAGCGGCCTCGTCCCCGACGCGCTCGACCCGGAGGCGATCGACGCCTACCTCTCCTTCGGCTTCGTCCCGGAGCCGGCGACGCCGCTCGCGGCGGTGCGCAAGCTCCGGGCGGGCGAGCTGCTCGTCGCCGGGCCGGACGGCGTGCGGCACGAGCGCTACTGGCGCTACCCGCTGCCGGCGCCGGACGAGCGGCCGCCGGCGGACGAGGAGTACGGCGAGCAGCTGCGGCTGCGGCTCGAGGAGGCGGTGCGGCTGCGGCTGATGAGCGACGTGCCGCTCGGCGCGATGCTCTCGGGCGGCCTCGACTCGAGCCTCGTCGTCGCGCTGACGGCGCGGCAGGCGCCCGGAGCGCTGCGCACGTTCTCCGTCGGCTTCCGCGAGGCGGGACGCGCGAACGAGCTCGCCGACGCGCGGCGCGTGGCCTCGCTGTACGGCTGCGAGCACCACGAGGTCGAGCTCTCCTTCGACGACGCCGACGTCTCGCTCGAGCAGCTCGTCTGGGCGCTCGACGAGCCGCTCGCCGACCTCTCGGCGCTCGGGCTGCTCGCGCTCTCGGCGCTGGCGTCCCGGCACGTCACCGTCGCGCTCTCCGGCCAGGGCGCCGACGAGCTCTTCGGCGGCTACCAGCGCCACCGGACGGCCGTCCTCGCCGCCCGCCTCCGCCGCCGCGTGCCGCATCCCCTGCTCGCCGCGGCGGCGCGGGCGGCCGGCGGTGGCCGGCGCGGGCGCGCCGCGCGCGTGCTCGCGGCGCAGGGGGCGGCGGCTCAGTGGGCGGCGGCGCACGCGCGGCTCGATTCGCGTGAGCGCGCGCGGCTCGTCCGCCGGCCGCTTGCCGGCGGCGGCGCGAACGCGGTCGAGCGCGCGGCGGAGGGCCTCGGCTGCGACGGGCCGGCGGCACTGCTCTACCTCGACGGCCGGCTCGGCCTCCCCGACGACATGCTCCACTACTTCGATCGGGCCTCGATGGCGCACTCGCTCGAGGTGCGGGTGCCGTTCCTCGACCACGAGCTCGTCGAGTGGGCGGCGCGGCTGCCCCTGCGGCTGAAGGTGGACTCGCGCACGACGAAGGTGCTGCTGAAGCGCGTGGCGCGAGCGCTCCTCCCCGACGAGATCGTCGACAAGCCGAAGCTCGGCTTCTTCGACCCGGTCGCCGCCGCCTGGCTGCGTGCGCAGCTCGACGGCGCGCTCCCGGAGCACCTGCTCGACCCGGGCGCGCGCTCCGCCGGGCTGGTCGAGCGGCGCGAGGTCGAGCGCCGGCTGCTCGCCTACCGCGCGGGGCGCGGCGACGGCAACGTCCTGCTCGCGCTGCTGATGCTGGAGGTCTGGCTTTCGAGCTACCTGCCGCGGGCGACGCGCGCGGCGGCGCCGGAGCCGAAGGCGGAGGCGGTCGCATGACCTCCACCGCGCACCCGTACGACGAGGCGTACTACGTCGGCGGCGGCAAGAGCAACTACCTCGACTATGCCGGCCTCGAGCCGACGATCGAGCAGGGCTTCATGCCCGTCGTGCTCCGCTACGCCGCCTGGACGGCCGCCCGGCACGAGCGCCGCGCGTACCTCGACGTCGGCTGCGCGATGGGCTTCTACGTCCGCCGGCTCGCCGCGCTCGGCTGGGACGCGCACGGGGTCGACCTCTCGGAGTACGCCGTCGCGGAGGGCCGGCGGCGCGGGATCGCGAACCTGTCGGTGGCGCCGGCGCAGGCGCTGCCGTTCACCGACGGCAGCTTCGACCTCGTCACCTCGATCGACGTGATCGAGCACCTGCAGCCGGCGGACGCGCACGCGATGGTCGCGGAGCTCCGCCGCGTGCTCCGCGCGGGCGGGCTCTGCCTCGTCGCGACGCCGAACTTCCTCACGAACCGCTACTGGAACGTCTACGCGGAGGCGTTCGAGGACCGCGACGCGACGCACGTCAACTACCAGTCGGTCGAGTCGCTGCGCGCCCACTTCGAGGGGTTCGCCGGCTGCGAGATCCACGGGGACACGCCGTTCAAGGAGCAGTTCCACGCGTTCGACGTCGCGGGCGCCTTCGACCGCAGCCTGCTCCGGCTGCCGCTCGTCCGGGCGGTCGGCCGCCACGTCGCCTGGAAGCTGCTCGGCCGCAGCGTCGAGTACTCGTCCTACCTGCACGCGGTCGCGATCCGGTAGCCGTGCAGCGGGGCCGCGTCGTCGCGCGCAACGTCGGCTGGAACCTCGCGTCGCAGCTCTGGCTCGTGCTCGTCGGCCTGCTCGTGACGCCGTACGTCGTCCACCGGCTCGACGTGCCGGTCTACGGCCTGTTCACGCTCCTGCTCGCCTTCACCGCCTACTTCGCGATGCTCGACCTCGGCTTCGGCTACGCGACGACGAAGTACGTCGCCGAGTACCGCGCGCGCGGCGACACCGAGACGGTGCAGAGGCTCGCCTCGACCTCGCTGACCGTCTACCTCGCGCTCGCGACCGCGGGCGGCGTCGGCCTCGCCGCCGTCTCGCCGCTGCTCGTCCGGCACGTCCTCGCGGTGCCGGTGCGCCTGCAGGGGACGGCGCAGACGGCCTTCCTCGTCGCCTCGCTCGCCTTCTCGCTGACGATGATCCTGCAGGCCTACCAGGCGTTTCCGAACGCGTTGCAGCGGCTCGACCTGACGACGCGGCGGACGATCGTGCTCGCGACCGCCTCCAGCGGCGGCATCGTCGGCGTGCTCGCGCTCGGGCGTGGGCTGCTCGCCGTGCTCGCGGTGCAGGCGGCGGTGAACGCGACGGCGGTCGTCGTCTTCGCGCTGCTCGCACGGCGCCTGCTGCCGGAGATCCGGCTGCGGCCCGGCTTCGACCGCGCGACCTTCCGCCTGCTCGCGCGCTTCAGCCTGCTCAAGTTCGCCAACAACGTCTCGACGAACACGGTCATGCAGGTCGACAAGCTGCTCGTCGGCGCGCTGCTCTCGCTCGGCGCCGTCGGCTACTACGTGGTGCCGCTGCAGCTCGCGCAGCGGCTGACGACCGCGGTCGGCGCGGTGTCGGTCGCCTTCCTCCCCGCGGCGAGCGCGCTGCACGGCGGCGGCGACCGCGCACGGCTCGACGAGCTCTACCTGCGCGCGACGAAGCTGGTCGCGCTGCTCGGGCTGCCGCTCGCCTCGCTGCTCGTCGTCTTCGCGCACCCGATCCTGCAGCTCTGGATCGACGCGCGCTTCGCCGACGAGAGCGCGACGACGTTGCAGGTGCTCGCGGTCGGCTACGGGATCAACGTCTTCAGCACGATCCCCGCGATCGCCTCCGACAGCCTCGGCCGGCCCGGCGTCACCACCTCGTTCAGCGTCCTCAGCGCCTGCCTCAACGTGGCGCTGTCGCTCGCGCTGATCCCGCGCTTCGGCATCGTCGGCTCCGCGGTCGCGATCGCCGTCAACTCGGCGACGCTCGTGCCGGCCTTCGTCTGGTACGTCCACCGGCACGTGCTCGAACTGCCGCTGCGCGCGGTGCTGCGGCGCAGCATCGCCGCGCCTGCGGTCGCCGCCGCGCTCGCGCTCGCGCCGATGCTGCTCCTGCGCGAGACGGTTCGCGGGCCGGCGAGCCTCGCGCTCGCGCTCGCGCTCGGCTTCGCGGCCTACCTGGCGCTGACCGTCGCCGTCCGCGCCTACGACGAGACCGACCGCGCGCTCGTCCGCGCCTACCTCGCGAGGAGCCGGGGCGCGGCGACCGTCTCGTAGAGCGCCGCCAGCTCGGCCGCGTGCGCGTCGATCGTCTTCGCAGGGGGGAACGAGGCAAGCGCGTGGAGCGCCTCCGGCTCCTCGACGAGCTCGCGCAGCCGCCGGCGCAGGTCGCGCCCGCTGCCGGCACGGAAGAGGGCCCCGTTCGCGCCGGGGACGACCGCCTCGGGCAGCGCGCCCGCGTCGCTCGCCAGCACCGGCACGCTGCACGCGAGC
>DASSSQ010000065.1:0-16091 GCA_035708405.1 Gaiellaceae bacterium | reverse complement strand
GGCGGCGTCTGGGCCGACCGGCTGCCGCGGCAGCTCGTGATGATCGGCTCAGACGTCCTGCGCGGCTCCGTGCAGGCGTTCGTCGCCGCCGCGTTCTTCGTGCACGCCGTCCACGTCTGGCAGCTCGCCGGCGCCGCCTTCCTGCTCGGGATCGGCGCGTCGTTCTTCAATCCTGCGTCGACCGGGCTCGTGCCGGAGATCGTCAGCGCGGCGCGGCTGCAGGAGGCGAACGCGCTGATCGGCCTCTCGCGGAGCGCGATCAACGTCGCCGGGCCGGCGATCTCCGGCCTCGTCGTCGCGACGCTCGGCTTCGGCGTCGTCTTCGCAGTCGACGCGGCGAGCTTCGCCGCCAGCTTCCTCTGCCTCGTCGCGATGCGGCTGCCGTCGCGGGTCGAGCGGCCGGAACGGCGGAGCATGACGACCGAGGCGCTCGAGGGCCTGCGCGCGGTGCGCGAGCGGCGCTGGATGGTCGCCGTCCTCTGCGCCGACCTGGTCTTCAACTTCGCCTTCGCCGCGTATTTCGTGCTCGGCCCGACCGTCGTCAAGAGCCACTTCGCCGGTGCGCGGGACTGGGGGCTGATGATGACCGCCGCGTCGATCGGCTCGCTCCTCGCCGGCGCGTTCGTGCTGCGGGTGAAGCCGCGGCGGCCGCTGCGGGTCGCGTACGTGTTCGGCCTCGCGATGCCCTTGCAACTGCTCGCGCTCGCGTTGCCCGTGCCGCTGCCGGTGCTGATGCTCGGCTCCGGGCTCGTCTTCTTCAACGTCGTCGTCGTCAACACGTTCTGGGTGACGCTCGAGCAGCAGTACGTGCCTCCGGAGCTGATCTCGCGCGTCGACTCGCTCGGCTGGATCGCGTCGGTGCTGGTGATGCCGGTCGGGCTCGTCATCGTCGGGCCGATCGCGGATGCCCTCGGCGTCGGAACGACGCTCGTCGGCGCGGCCGCGCTCGGGGCGGCGAGCCTCGCCGGCGCGCTCGCGGTTCGCGACGTCCGCGACCTGGAGCGGCGCGACGCCGAGCCCGAGCCGTCGCCGGCGGCCGCCTGATGCGGGCGATGGTGCTGCACGCGCCCGGCGAGCCGCTCCGCGCGGAGGAGTTGCCGCAGCCCGAGCCCGATGCCGGCCAGGTGCTCCTGCGCGTCCGCGCCTGCGGGGTCTGCCGCACCGACCTGCACGTCGTCGACGGCGAGCTCGAGCGGCCGAAGCTGCCGCTCGTCCCCGGCCACCAGATCGTCGGCGAGACGGAGGACGGGCGGCGGCTCGGCGTTCCCTGGCTCGGCTGGACCTGCGGCGCGTGCCGCTACTGTCGAAGCGGCCGCGAGAACCTCTGCGACCGCGCGCGCTTCACCGGCTACGACCTCGACGGCGGCTACGCGGAGTGGGCGGTCGCGGACGAGCGCTACTGCTTCCCGATCCCGGACGGCTTCGACGACCTCGAGGCGGCGCCGCTCCTCTGCGCCGGGCTGATCGGCTACCGCTCGCTGCGCCTCGCGGGCGACGCCGTCCGGCTCGGGCTCTACGGCTTCGGCGCCTCCGCGCACATCGTCGCGCAGGTCGCCCGCGCGCAGGGGCGCCGTATCTTCGCCTTCACCTCGCCGGGGGACGACGAGGCGCAGGCGTTCGCCCGCTCGCTCGGCGCCGAGTGGGCAGGCCCCTCGACCGCGCCGCCGCCGGAGGAGCTCGACGCGGCGATCGTCTTCGCGCCCGTCGGCGCGCTCGTGCCGGCGGCGCTCGCCGCGGTCGCGAAGGGCGGCGCCGTCGTCTGCGCCGGCATCCACATGAGCGACATCCCCGCGTTCCCGTACGAGCTGCTCTGGGGCGAGCGCGTCGTCCGCTCGGTCGCGAACCTGACCCGCCGCGACGGCGAGGAGCTGCTCGCGCTCGCGCCGCAGGTGCCGGTGCGGACGGAGGTCGAGGCGTACCCGCTCGCGGAGGCGAACGAGGCGCTCGCGCGGCTGCGGCGCGGAGACGTCCGTGGCGCAGCCGTCCTCGTCCCGTAGGGTCCGCGCATGGAGCCGCTGTCGGTCCGCGACTACGAGGCGCTCGCGCGCGAGCGGCTCGATCCCGGCTGCTGGGCCTACTACGCGGGCGGCGCCGGCGACGAGTGGACGCTGCGCGAGAACCTCGCCGCCTTCCGCCGCTGGGTGCTGCGGCCGCGGATGCTGGTCGACGTGAGCGAGGTCTCGACGCGGACGACGCTGCTCGGCCACGACCTCGCGCTGCCGCTCCTCGTCGCGCCGGTCGCCTACCAGCGGATGGCGCACGCGGACGGCGAGATCGGGATGGCGCGCGCCGCCGCCGCGGCCGGCACCGTCGTCTGCCTCTCGACGATGGCGACGACGAGTCCCGCCGAGCTCGCCGCGGCCGTGCCGGAGGCGCAGCGCTGGTTCCAGCTCTACGTCTTCCGCGACGAGGGACTGACCCGCGCCGTCGTCGAGCAGGCGCGCGACTCCGGCTTCACCGCGCTCGTCCTCACCGTCGACACGCCGCGGCTCGGCAACCGCGAGGGCCAGGTGCGCGAGGGCTTCAGCGTCGCCTTCTCGGTGCCCGCGCTCGGCGAGCTCGCAGACGCGGAGCTCTCGCCGCAGGATCACTTCCGCGAGCTCGTCTCCTCCGCGACGACCTGGCGCGACGTCGAGCGCTTCGCGGAGCTCGCCCGGATGCCGGTCGTGCTGAAGGGGATCCTGACCGCCGAGGACGCGCGGCTCGCGATCGAGCACGGCGTGGCCGCGGTCGCCGTCTCCAACCACGGCGGGCGCCAGCTCGACGGCGTCGCCGCGAGCCTCGACGCGCTGCCCGAGGTCGTCGAGGCGGTGGACGGCCGCGTGCCGGTGCTCGTCGACGGCGGCATCCGCCGCGGCGCCGACGTCGTCAAGGCGCTCGCGCTCGGCGCCGACGCCGTCCTCGCCGGCCGCGCGCCGCTCTGGGGGCTCGCCGCCGACGGCGAGCGCGGCGCGACCCGCGTCCTCGAGCTGCTGCGCGCCGAGCTCGAGCTGGCGCTCGCCCTGCTCGGCGCCCCGAGCCCGCACGCCGTCACCCGCGCCCATGTCGCCCGCGCGTAGGGCGGCGCTCGCGCGCGCGAAGGCGCGGCTCGACCGCACCGGCCTCTACCCGCGCCCGGTCGGCCTCCGCCACGTCCGCCTGCTCGTCGTCCCCTGGTTCTTCCGCCTGCCGCGGCTCTCCCGCTTCGACGGCTACGCGCTGCACGGGACGATCCTGCTCCGCTCGGGCGAGCTCGTCGAGGACGGCGATCTCGTCACGCACGAGCTCTGCCACGTCTGGCAGATGCAGCACCGGCCGCTCGCGATGCCGCTCTCCTACCTGCGCACCGGCTACGACGCGAACCCGTACGAGGCCGAGGCACGCGACACGGTCGAGGCGACGCGCTAGCTTCCGGGGATGCAGCGACTGATCGACACGCTGTCGGCCCTGCGGGCGCACCGGCGGCTGCTGATCGCGATCGAGTCGGTCGCGGTCGGGGCGGTCGTCGCGATCCTCGCCTGGGCCGTGCGCGGCGCCTGGCACGACGCGGGCGACCGCATCGCCGCCGCGAGCCCCGTCGACCTCGTGCTCGCCGTCGCCTGGCTCGTCGCCTACTACCTGCTCTTCGTCGTCGGCTGGATCTGGATCCTCGCCGCGTGGGGGATCCGGCTCCCGTACCGGCACGCGCTGCAGGCGGAGATGGTCTCGATGCTCGCGAAGTACATCCCCGGCGGCGTCTGGACGCCGGCCGCGCGCGTCGTCGCGGTGCGCCGCGCAGGCGTCGTCAACACGCCGCTCGTGCTCTCGTCGGTGCTGCTCGAGGCGGGGCTCTCCGCGGTCGCCGGCGTGCTCGTCTTCCTCGGCGGGCTCGCCACCGTGCGCGGCGTCGACACCGACCTCGTGCCGCTGCTCGCGTTCGGCGTCGTCGTCGCGGTGCTGCTGCACCCGTCGATCTTCCACCGGCTCGCGAAGCTCGTCTTCAAGCCGTTTCGCGGCGAGCCGCCGCCGCCGCTTCCGTGGCAGACGATGCTCGGGCTGATCGTCTACTACGGCATCACCTGGCTCGTCGGCGGCGCCGCGCTCTACTTCCTGCTCCGCTCGGTCGGCGGCACGCCCGGCGTCGGCCAGGTCGCGTTCCTGGGCGGCGTGTCGGCGGTCGGCGCGATCGTCGCGGTGCTCGCCGTGCTCGCGCCGTCCGGGCTCGGCGTGCGCGAGGCCTCGATGTACGGCCTCCTGCTCGCCGTCGTCCCGGACGGGGTGTCGCTCGGGGCGATCGTGCTCAACCGGCTCGCGATCACCGTCGTCGAGGGCGGCCTGCTGCTCTTCGGCGGTCTGCTCTTCCGGCTGCTCGGCGAGCGGCACGAGCTCTCGACCGAGTCGTGAAGCCGGAGGCCGTCTCGCCGCCGAGCGGCTGCTCGGCGGCGAGGCGGAATGGTGGGCGCCGGCCGGAAACCGGATCGGCGCCGCGAACCAGGAGCGCTTCCGGCTGTGGCTCGCCGACGGCCGGACGGCGTTCGCGAAGGCGGCGACGAGCGAGGAGAGCGCCGGCTGGATCCGGGCGGAGCACCTCGTCTACGACGCGGTCGAGGCCTCGTTCATGCCGAGGCTGCTGTGCTTCGAAAGCGGGGACAGCCCCCTGTTGCTGCTGGAAGACCTCGGCGCCGCGCACTGGCCGCCGCCGTGGACGGACGAGGCTGTCGCCGCGGCGCGGCACGCGCTCGCCGTGCTGGCGGCGACGCCCGCGCCGCCGCCGTGGAGGCGCCGCTCGCGGGCGACGCACTCGTCCACGTCGACATCCGCAGCGACAACCTCTGCGTCCGCGACGGCGGTGCGCTGCTCGTCGACTGGAACCAGGCGGCCGCGGGCAATCCGCTCCTCGACGCGGTCGCTTTCGCACCGAGCCTCGCGATGGAGGGCGGGCCGCCGTCGCAGGAGCTCCTCGCGCCGAGAGCCGCGCCGGAGCTCGTCGCGCTGATCGCCGGCTTCTTCGCCGCCCGCGTCGGGCTGCCGGCTCCCGCGTGGGGCCCCGGCCTGCGCGAGCTGCAGCGCGGCCAGCTCCGCGTCGCCCTGCCGTGGGCCGCCGCTGAGCTCGGGCTCCCCGCTCCCGCGTAGCCGATCTCCCCCGATCGAGGGAGAGCAACCTACCAAAACGGGCTAAAGCTGCCTACCGCTTCTGCCGATTCCTGCGTCGTTGCATCCCTGAAACGAGGGACGAAAGGACCCCCGATGAAGCGCATCGTCATCGCAGTGATCGCAGGGCTCGTCGTCTTCGGCGGCACCTTCGCGTTCGCCGCCACGCTCGGCAGCGTGACCACCGGCTCGGTCGGCGACAGCACCGTCGTCGTCGCGTCGTGCGACACCGACGGCGTCACCGCGACCTTCGGCACGCCGAGCTGGGACGCCACGAACAAGCGGTACGGGGTCGCCGCGCTCAACGTCACGAACATCAACACGGCCTGCAACACGGACGCGATCAAGGTCACGCTGAAGGACGGGACGGGCGCCTCGCTCGGCGAGGCGACGGGAGTCGTCGCCGCCGGCGCCGCCTCGCTCACCTTCTCGCCCTCGGTCTCGGCCCAGTCCGTCGCAGGCATGGACGTCGTCATCGCCGGCTAAGGCCGCGGCGCACGACTGGCAGAAAGGACACGCAGATGAAGCGCAACCTCATCGCCGCGATCGTCGCCGTCATGGTCTTCGGCGGCACCTTCGCCTTCGCGGCCTCGCTCGGCGGCGTCACGACCGGCTCGGTCGGCGACAGCGCCACCGTCGTCGCCTCGTGCGACACGGACGGCGTCACGACCGCGTTCAGCGGTCCCGCCTGGGACTCGACCGGCAAGCACTACGGCGTCTCGTCGATGAGCGTCACCGGCATCAACACCGCGTGCAACACGGACGCGATCAAGGTGACGCTGACCGACTCGACCGGCGCCTCGCTCGGCGAGGGCTCCGGCACGGTCGCCTCGGGCGCCGCGACGGTCAACTTCGCCTCCCCCGTCGACGCCTCGTCGGTCGAGGGGATCGAGGTCGTGATCGCCAGCTAGTCCGGCGCCGGCAGGGCGGATCCGCGGCCGCGGGTCCGCCCGTCCGGGTCGGGGCGCGAGCATGAAGCGCTCGGCTCTCATCCTCACTGCGGCACTCGCGCTCGGCTGGTCGGCGGTCGCGTTCGCCGCCGGCTTCCCGCTCGTCCCGACGGGCGTCGGCAATGCCGCCGGCCCGGTGGCCGCCTGCGACACCGACGGCTTCACGATCTCCTACACGACCTCGGCCGGGAACGTGACGCAGGCCGTCGTCGGCGGGATCGCGGCCGCGTGTGCCGGCGGCTCGCTCCAGCTGACGCTGACCGACTCCTCCGGCGCGAGCATCGGCAGCGGCGGGCCGGTGACGGTCGCCGGCACGACCGCGACCGTTCCGCTCGCGACGCAGCCCTACGCGGGCAGCGTCGCGGGCTTCCAGGTGGCGATCTCGGGGCCGTGATGCGGCGCGCGCTCCTCGCCGCGGTCGTCGTCGCCGCCGGCGGCGGCTCGACGCTCGCGTTCGCCGCGAACCTGAACGGCGTCACGGCGACGTCGCTGACCGTCTACTCGGCCCCCTCGACGGTGCCGACCTCCTCCTGCTCGAGCGGCGCGACGCAGGACACGTGGATCGACTCCGCTCACAAGAACACCCAGCACGGGTCGGACGCGCAGCTGACGGTCACCGCCGGCGGCGCGAGCTGGGCGCTCGTCGAGTTCGCGCCCTGCGCGCCGGCGAACGCGGCGATCGTCTCGGCCTCGCTCAACCTGTACCTCGCCTCGTCGCCGGGCGGCGGTCGCAGCTACGGCGCCTATCCGATCACGAGCTCGTGGTCCGAGACCGTGGCGTGGAAGAACGCCCCGTCGACCGGCGGCCAGAGCGCGTCGGCGACCCCGGGCGGCTCGGGCTCGACGACGAGCTGGAGCCTCGCGAGCGACGTCCAGGCGATGGTGAACGGCGGATCGAACTACGGCTGGGCGATCGAGGACAACGGCGGCGGCACCGCCTCCGGAAGCTACAGCTCGCGCGAGGGCGGGAACCCGCCGGCGCTCTCGCTCGTCTACTACCCGTGACCGCGCTCGCCGTCGTCGCGCCCGCCGGTCTCCCGCGCCGCCCGCGCCGGCTCGTGCGGGGCGTCGTCGCCGTCGAGACGGCGGTGCTCGTCGCCGCGGTCGCGTTCCTGATCCTCGGCCGCGCCGGCTTCGTCGACAGCCCGATCTCGTACGTCGTCGTCAGCGGCCACAGCATGCAGCCGACGCTCTGGACCGGCGACGTCGTCGTCCTCCAGCACGAGCGCAGCTACCGGAAGGGCGAGATCGTCGGCTACGAGATCCCGAAGGGCGGCCCCGGGGCCGGTCTGATCGTGATCCACCGGATCGTCGGCGGCGACGCGCGCGTCGGTTACATCATGCAGGGCGACAACAAGCACTCCCCCGACCCGTGGCGGCCGCGGCCCGCGGACGTCGTCGGCCGGGAGCGGGTGATCGTGCCGAAGGTCGGGCTCGCCGTCCGCTACGTGCGCTCGCCGCTCGGCTTCGCGGTCCTCGCCGGCGTGATGACGCTGACGATCGCGCTCGGCGGCGCCAAGCCGGCGACGCCGGAGCCCGGGCCGGTGGAGGCGCCGCTGCCAGAGTCGGTCGCTTCCCTCCCGCGCGCGGAGGAGCTGCCGGACTGGTTCGTCCGGCTCCGCTCCGGCGGCCGCTAGTCGAGCAGCTCGTACGCGGGCAGCGTCAGGAAGTCGACGAACTCCCCGGCGAGCGAGACCTGCTCGAAGAGCCGCGCCGCCTCGCCGACGCGCGGCCAGTCGGTCAGCTTCGCGAGCTCCTCCTGCTCGATCCGCCTGACGTCGTCGGCGGTGACGCGCCCGTGCCGCACCCACTGCCAGAGCTGCGAGCGGGAGATCTCCGCGGTCGCCGCGTCCTCCATCAGGTTGTCGATCGCGGCCGCGCCGTTGCCGTTCAGCCACGAGGCGAGGTAGCGGATCCCGACCGAGACGTTGGTGCGGATCCCCTGCTCGGTCACCGACCCCGGGGTGTCCGGCAGCGAGAGCAGGTCGGCCGCGGTGACGTCGACGTCCGGCCGTTGCCGCTCGAGCTGGTTCGGCCGCTCGCCGAAGACCTCGTCGAAGACCTCCATCGCCGTCGGCACGAGGTCCGGGTGCGCGACCCAGGTGCCGTCGAAGCCGTCGCGCGACTCGCGCAGCTTGTCGTCGCGCACCTTCGCGAGCGCGGTCTCGTTCACCTCCGGGTCGCGGCGGGAGGGGATGAACGCGGCCATGCCGCCCATCGCGTGCGCGCCGCGCTTGTGACAAGTTGCCACGAGGAGCTCGGTGTAGGAGCGCATGAACGGGACGGTCATCGTCACGTCCGCGCGGTCCGGCAGGACGAAGTCGTCGCGGTTCCGGAACTTCTTGATCGCGCTGAAGATGTAGTCCCAGCGGCCCGCGTTCAGGCCCGACGAGTGGTCGCGCAGCTCGTAGAGGATCTCCTCCATCTCGAACGCGGCGAGCACGTTCTCGATCAGCACCGTCGCGCGGATCGACCCCTGCGGGATGCCGAGCCGGTCCTGCGCGCGGACGAAGACGTCGTTCCAGAGCCGCGCCTCGTGGTGGCTCTCGAGCTTCGGCAGGTAGAAGTACGGGCCGAGCCCGCGCTCGAGCTGCTCCTTCGCGTTGTGGAAGAAGACGAGGCCGAAGTCGAAGAGCGACGCCGAGACCGGCTCGCCGTCGACGAGCAGGTGCTTCTCCGGCAGGTGCCAGCCGCGGGGCCGGATCACGAGCGTCGCGATCTCGTCGTTCAGCCGGTAGGACTTGCCGCCCTGGTCGAGCGAGATCGCGCGCCGGACGGCGTCGGCGACGTTGACCTGACCCTCGGCCGTGTTCTCCCAGGTCGGCGAGTTCGCGTCCTCGAAGTCGGCCATGAAGACGCTCGCGCCGGAGTTGAGCGCGTTGATCATCATCTTCCGGTCGACGGGACCGGTGATCTCGACGCGGCGGTTGACCAGGCCGGGCGCGGGCGGCGGCACGTGCCACGAGTCGTCCTCGCGGATCTGCCGCGTCTCCTCGCCGAATGCCGGCAGCTCGCCGCCGTCGAGCCGCCGCTGCCGGTCGGCCCGCGCCGCGAGCAGCTCCGTGCGCCGCGCGCCGAACTCGCGCTGGAGCTCCGCGACGAACGCGAGCGCCTCCTCGGTGAGCACCTCGGCCTTGCGTCCGTCCTGCGGCCCTCTGAGCTCGATCCCTTCGGTCATGCGGCTATCGTCCTCCCCGTGGCTCTCGACAGTGCGTTCCGCGACGCGCTCGCGCGCGTCCTCCCGGCCGACGGGATCATCTCAGAGCCGGCGCAGCTGCGTACGTACGAGTGCGACGCGCTGACCGGTCACCGCGCCGTGCCGGAGCTCGTGGTGCTGCCGGAGACGGCGGCGCAGGTCGTCGACCTAGTGACAAGTTGTCACGAGCACGGGGTGCCGTTCGTCGCCCGCGGCGCCGGCACGGGCCTCTCCGGCGGCGCGCTGCCGGTCGCCGACGGCGTCGTGATCTCGCTCGCGCGCCTGAACCGCGTGCTCGAGGTCGACCTCGATCGCGGCCGGGTCGTCGTCGAGCCCGGCGTCACGAACCTGGACGTGACGCGGGCCGTCGCCGCCGACGGCTTCTACTACGCGCCCGATCCCTCGAGCCAGCAGGTCTGCACGATCGGCGGCAACGTCGCCGAGAACTCCGGCGGCGCGCACTGCCTCAAGTACGGCTTCACCGTCAACCACGTGCTCGCCGCCGACGTCGTCCTGCCGACCGGCGAGCTCGTGACCCTCTCGCGCGACGACGAGGGGCCCGACCTGCTCGGCGCCTTCGTCGGCTCGGAGGGGACGCTCGGGGTCGCCGTCCGGATCGCCGTCCGCGTCCTGCGCGCGCCCGAGGTCGTGCGGACGCTGCTCGCCGGCTTCCGCTCGACCGACGACGCGGGCGACGCCGTCTCGCACGTGATCGCCGGCGGGATCCTGCCGTCCGCGATCGAGATGATGGACGCGCTGACGATCGAGGCGGCCGAGGCCGCGGTCGCGCCCGGCTACCCGGAGGGCGCAGCCGCCGTCCTGCTCGTCGAGCTCGACGGGCCGGCCGCGCAGGTCGAGGAGGACGCCGCCGCCGTCCAGCGGGTCTGCCGCGAGCGCGGCGCCTTCGAGCTCCGCGAGGCGCGAACGGCCGAGGAGCGGGCCCGGCTGTGGGTCGGCCGCAAGGCCGCGTTCGCGGCGATGGGCCGCGTCTCGCCCGCCTACTACGTCCAGGACGGCGTCGTGCCGCGCACGAAGCTGCCCGAGGTGCTGCGCCGGATCGGCGAGCTCGAGCAGGCGTTCGCGCTCCGCGTCGGCAACGTCTTCCACGCCGGCGACGGGAATCTGCACCCGCTCGTCCTCTACGACGACCGCGTCGAGGGGGAGGCCGCGCGCGCGCAGCGGCTCGCCGAGTCGATCCTCGACCTCTGCGTCGAGGCCGGCGGCTCGCTGACCGGCGAGCACGGCGTCGGCGTCGACAAGGCGTGCTCGATGCCGAAGCTCTTCGGCGCGCGCGACCTCGAGACGATGCTGCGGCTGCGCGCCGCGCTCGACCCGTCCGGGCTCGCGAACCCGGGGAAGGTGTTCCCAACGCCGCGGCTCTGCGGCGAGGTGCCGGGCCCGTACCGGCAGCATCCGCTGGAGAAGGCGGGACTTGCAGAGCGTCTGTGAACCGTCCTCGATCGAGGAGGCGGTCGAGGCGCTGCGCGCGCCCGGCTCGGTCTCGATCGACCGCGCCGGCGGCGACACCGTCCTCTCGACGCGCGGCCTCGCGCGCGTCCTCGAGCACGAGCCGGGCGACCTGACGGCGATCGTCGAGGCCGGGATCCGGCTCTCCGAGCTGCAGGAGGGGCTTGCCGCGCACGGGCAGATGCTCGCGCTCGACCCGCCCGGCGACCCGACGATCGGCGCCTGCCTCGCCGGCGACCTCTCGGGGCCGCGCCGCCACCGCTACGGCGCGATGCGCGACCTCGTGATCGGCGTCACCGTCGTGCTCGCCGACGGCACCGTCGCGAGCTCCGGCGGCAAGGTCGTGAAGAACGTCGCCGGCTACGACCTGGCGAAGCTATTCTCCGGCTCGCGCGGCCGGCTCGGCCTCGTCGCACGGGTCGCGCTCCGGCTGCAGCCGCGGCCGGCCGCCGAGGCGACCGTCGTCGCCGAGACGGACGATCCGCGCGGCTTCTGGCGGGAGCTGCATCGCTCGCAGCTCGTCCCGAGCGCGGTCGACTTCCTGCCGCCGAACCGGTTCGCCGTCCTCTTCGAGGGCAGCGAGGCGGCGGTCGAGGCGCAGGCCGGGGACAGGCCCCGGGACGCGTCCGTCTGGGCCATCTCCGCCGAGCTGCAGCTGCGGGCCGCCGGCCGCGAGCCGTTCGGCTGGCAGGACTGCCTGCTCGCCCGGCCCGGTCCCGGAATCGCCTACGTGGCGCGCGACCGCGACCGCTCGTGGTCGCCGCTCGCCGAGCGCGTGCGCCGCGCCTTCGACCCGGAAGGCGTGCTCGTCTAGTGGACGCGCAGCTCCTCCGCGACTGCGTCCACTGCGGCTTCTGCCTGCCGACCTGCCCGACGTACGACCTCTGGCACGAGGAGATGGACTCGCCGCGCGGCCGCATCTGGCTGATGCAGTCGGTCGCCGACGGGACGCTCGAGCTCGACCGCACGGTCGCGGAGCACTTCGACCGCTGTCTCGGCTGCATGGCCTGCGTGACCGCGTGCCCGTCCGGTGTCCACTACGACCGGCTGATCGAGCTGACGCGCGAGCGGGTGGAGGAGGAGGTCTCGCGACCCGCCGACCAGCGGCTCCTGCGCGCGCTCGCCTTCGCCGTGCTGCCGCGCCCGCGGCTAATGCGCGCGACGCTGCCGTTCGCGAAGCTCGCCCCGTTCCGCGCCTTCCGCGAGCTTGTGCCAAGTTGGCACGAAGTCCGGAAGCCGCCCCGCGTCACGCCGGCGCGCGGGAAGCCGGTCGCACGGGTCGCGCTGCTGACCGGCTGCGTCCAGAGCGTCCTCTTCGGTGAGGTCAACCGCGCGACGGCGCGCGTCCTCGCGGCGCACGGCTACGAGGTGACGACGCCGTTCCGCGGCTGCTGCGGCGCGCTCGCCCTGCACGCCGGCCGCCGCGAGCACGGGCTCGCGATGGCCCGCCGGACGGCCGCCGCGATGCGCGCCGCCGGCGCCGAGGCGATCGTCGTCAATGCCGCCGGCTGCGGCTCGCACCTGAAGGACGCGGAGCTCGACCTGCCGGTACTCGACGTCTCCGAGGCGCTGCTCGCGGGCAACGCGCCGGCGCTGCACGAGCTGCCGCTCCGTGTCGCCTTCCAGGACTCCTGCCACCTGCGGCACGCCCAGCGGATCGTCGAGGAGCCGCGCGACCTGCTCCGCCGGATCCCGGGGCTCGAGCTCGCCGAGCCCGCGCACCAGGAGCTCTGCTGCGGCAGCGCCGGCATCTACAACCTCGTCCAGCCGGAGGCCGCCCGCGAGCTCGGCGATCGCAAGGCGCGCGCCGTCGCGGCGACCTCGCCCGACGTCTACGCCGCCGCCAACCCCGGCTGCCTGCTGCAGGTGAGCGCCGCGCTGCGCCGAAACGGGACTCCCGTCCCCGCCGTCCACCCGGTCGAGCTGCTCGACGCCGCGGTGCGCGGGGTCGAGGCGCGCCTCGTCCGGGTCTAAGATCGGGCTCTCGCGACCGAGGAGGATTCATGGCACTCAGCTTCGGGGTCACCGTCCTGCCGGACCCGCCGTACACGCGCTTTCTCGAGCTGATCGAGCTCGCCGAGGAGCAGGGCTTCTCCTACGGCTGGACGTACGACTCGCCGCTCCTCTGGCAGGAGGCCTCGCCGCTTTTGACGATGGCCGTCATGCGCACCGAGCGGATGAAGTTCGGCCACTTCGTCACCAACCCGGGGACGCGCGAGCCGACGGTGCTCGCGAGCCTCTACGCGACGCTGCACGACGTCTCCGGCGGCCGGATGGCGATGGGGATCGGCCGCGGCGACTCGGCGCGGCGCGTGATCGGGCAGCAGCCGGTGAAGATGGCCGAGTACGAGGCCGCGTGCCGGATGATCAAGGACTTCATGAACGGCCGCGCCGTCGAGTGGAACGGCAAGGAGCTGAAGCTCGAGTGGGCGCGCAGCGAGCCGGAGATCCCGATGTACCTCGCCGGCTACGGGCCGAAGGCGCTCGCCGTCGCCGGCCGCGTCTCCGACGGCGTGATCGTCCAGCTCGCCGACCCGGTGATCGTCGAGTGGATCATGGCGACGGCCCGCAAGGCGGCCGAGGAGGCGGGCCGCGACCCGGCCGCGCTGGCGTGCATCGTCGGCGCGCCGAGCCACGTCTCGGACGACCTCGCCGACGCGCGCGAGCAGGTGCGCTGGTTCCCCGCGATGGTCTCGAACCACGTCATGGACCTGATCGAGCGCTACGGCTGGGACTCGGACATCCCGAGCGAGCTGACCGACTACGTGAAGGCGCGCAAGTTCTACGACTACAAGGACCACAGCCGCGTCGGCGCCGCGCACGGCGAGTTCGTCTCCGACGAGATCTGCGACCGCTTCTGCGTGATCGGCAACGCCGAGCAGTGCACGGCGAAGCTGCGCGAGCTCGAGGCGGCCGGCGTCGACCAGTTCAACGTCTACCTGATGACGCACGGCCAGGAGGAGACGCTGCGCGCCTACGGCAGCGACGTGATCCCGCAGTTCGGAGGCGTCGCGGCGCAGGGGTGAATCGGGGAAAGACCCGATAGGCGGCGCCGCACGAGCCAGCTACCCTGCCGCACATGAATCCGAACGGAACCACCTCGATCGTCTCCGCCCGCGACGTCACCCGCCGCTACGGCGAAGGCGACGCTGCGGTCGACGCGCTGCGCGGCGTCGATCTCGACGTCGTGCAGGGGAAGCTGACCGCCGTGATGGGGCCGTCCGGCTCCGGCAAGTCGACGCTGATGCACATCCTCGCCGGGCTCGACAAGCCGACGAGCGGCGAGGTCGTCGTCGACGGCACCGAGATCACGTCGCTCGGCGACACCGACCTGACGAAGCTGCGCCGCCGCTCGATCGGCTTCGTCTTCCAGTTCTTCAACCTGCTGCCGATGCTGACCGCGGAGGAGAACGTCGTCCTGCCGCTCTCGATCGCCGGCGAGAAGGCCGACCCGGACTTCCTCGCCGACCTGCTGCGGCGCACCGGCCTCGCCGACCGGCGCACGCACCGGCCGTCCGAGCTCTCCGGCGGCCAGCAGCAGCGCGCCGCGATCGCCCGGGCGCTCGTCTCGCGGCCCGCGATCGTCTTCGCCGACGAGCCGACCGGCAACCTCGACTCGAAGACGAGCGGCGAGATCCTCGAGCTGATGCGCGACTCGGTCGACAGCTACGGCCAGACGACCGTGATGGTCACGCACGACCCGCGCGCCGCCGCGATCGCCGACCGCGTGCTCTTCCTCGCCGACGGCCTGATCGTCCAGGACCGCGCGGAGATCTCGGCCGCCGACGTCCTCGAGGTCATGCAGGGCCTCGCCTCCGAGCCCGCGGTCGCATGATCCGCGTCGCGCTGAAAGGCCTCGCCGGACGGAAGTTCCGGGCGCTTCTGACTGCGTTCGCGGTCGTGCTCGGCGTCGCGATGGTCAGCGGCACCTACGTCCTCACCGACACGATCAAGGCCGGTTTCAGCTCGGTCTTCACGACCGTCTACAAGTCGACCGACGCCGTGATCACCGGCAGGAGCGCGATCGGCGGCTCCGGCGACAACGGCGGCGGCGTGCCGTCGTTCGACGCCTCGCTGCTCGCGAAGGTGCGCGCGCTGCCCGGTGTCGCCGACGCGTCCGGCGGCATCGCCGACCAGGCGCAGCTCGTCGGCCGCAACGGCAAGGTGATCTCGACCGGCGGCGCGCCCGGCCTCGCCTTCAGCGTCCAGCCGCACGGCGACCAGCGCTTCAACCCGCTCGTGCTGACGGCGGGCCGCTATCCGGACGGCCCGGACGAGATCGCGATCGACGCGGCGACGGCGTCGAAGAAGCACTACGCCGTCGGCGACACGATCGAGGCGGTCGCGCACGGGCCGGTCCACCGCTACCGGGTCGTCGGCATCGTCGAGCTCGGCGGCGTCTCCTCGCTCGGCGGCGCGACGATGGCGATCTTCGACCTGCAGACGGCGCAGCAGCTCTTCCGCAAGCAGGGCAAGCTCGACTCGATCTCGGTCGGCGCGGAGCCGGGGACGACACCGAGGCAGCTCGTCTCGGAGATCGAGCCGATCCTGCCGCCGACGGCGCAGGTGCGCAGCGGCGAGCAGCAGGCGGCGAAGGACACGGCGAACACGGCCGGCTTCACCGACATCCTGCAGAAGTTCCTGCTCGCGTTCGGCGGCATCGCGCTCTTCGTCGGCATCTTCGTGATCGCGAACACGCTCTCGATCACGATCGCCCAGCGGGCGCGCGAGTTCGGCACGCTGCGCACGCTCGGCGCGACGCGGCGGCAGCTGCTCTCGTCCGTGATCCTCGAGGGGCTCGTGATCGGCGCGCTCGCCTCGGTCGTCGGGCTCTTCCTCGGGCTCGGCCTCGCGAAGGGGCTGAACGCGCTCTTCGTCTCGTTCGGGATCGACCTGCCGAAGGCGGGCACGGTCTTCGCGACGCGGACGATCGTGATCTCGCTGCTCGTCGGGATCCTCGTGACGCTGCTCGCGAGCCTGATGCCGGCTTACCGCGCGACGCGCGTCGAGCCGATCGCGGCCGTCCGTGAGGGCTCGCTGCCGCCGTCGCGGCTCGAGCGCTTCGGCCTCCCGGTCGCGCTCGTGACGCTCGCGCTCGGGACGGGGCTGCTCGCCTGGGGCGCGGTCGACTCGTCGGCGTCGAGCACGACCCGGCTGCTCGCGATCGGCGTCGGCGTCGTCGTCGTCTTCGTCGGCATGGCGCTGCTGGCGCCGAAGTTCGTGCCCGCGCTCGCCTCGACGCTCGGCGCTCCGGCGGCCCGCACCGGCGTCTCCGGCTCGCTCGCCCGCGACAACGCGATGCGGAACCCGGCGCGCACGGCCTCGACCGCCGCCGCGCTGATGATCGGGCTCGCGCTCGTGACCGCCGT
>DASSSQ010000064.1:0-16093 GCA_035708405.1 Gaiellaceae bacterium | reverse complement strand
GATCAGCCCGTCGACGTAGACCTCCTCGGCCGCGCGCTGCAGCGTCTCGACGTCCTCGAGCGAGACGACCGGCCGCAGGCCGCGCAGCGGGTGCCCGTGACGCTGGTCCTGCACGATCTGCAGCTCGTCGAGCTGGTCGGGGTAGCCGAGCTCGAGCTGGAGGAAGAAGCGGTCGAGCTGCGCCTCCGGCAGCGGGAAGGTGCCCTCGTGCTCGATCGGGTTCTCGGTCGCGAAGAGCAGGAAGACGTCCGGCAGCGCCCGCGTGACGCCGTCGACGGTCACCTGCTGCTCGGCCATCGCCTCGAGCAGCGCCGACTGCGTCTTCGGCATCGCGCGGTTGATCTCGTCGACGAGCAGGACGTTGGCGAAGACCGGGCCGGGACGGAACTCGAAGTCCCGCGCCTTCTGGTCGAAGATCGAGAGGCCGGTGACGTCGCTCGGCTGCAGGTCCGGCGTGCACTGGACGCGGGCGGTCGTCGCGCCGTCGATCGAGGCGGCGAGCGCGCGGGTCATCACGGTCTTGGCGGTGCCCGGCACGTCCTCGAAGAGCACGTGGCCGCGGCACGCGAGCGCGGTCAGGACGAGGCGGATCTCGCGCGCCTTGCCGCGGACGACGCGCTCGACGTTCTCCTCCAGCTGCTCGCCGACGGCGACGGCCCGCGAGAAGTGCGCGATCCGGCGCTCCGGCGACTGCGTCTCCACGAGCCTCTGCTCCCCCGCGGCGTAGTCCATGGAGGTCGAACGCGGCCGCGCGGCGTGCAGGTACGGGCTGCGGCTAGTTCTCGAGCTCGCCGCACCAGGGCGCGGTCTGCGGCGGCGGCTCGACGTGCATCGCCTCGGTGCGCCGCGCGTAGCTCTCGGGCAGCAGGCCGAAGCGGGCGAGCGCGACCGGCAGCCGCGCGGTCGCGTGCATCTCGGCGGAGTGGCGCCAGTAGCCGTCGAAGGCCTGCACCGGCGCGTCCGGGTTCAGCCTGCGGATCGCGTCGTAGAGCCGCTCGGTCTGCCGCTGCTGGTCGCGGACGATCTTGTCCTTGCCGCTCCACCAGAGCTGCAGCGGCACGCAGGAGCGCGCGATCGCGCGGGCGTACGTGATCGGGCTGCGGCGCTTCCACGCGAGCGGCGCCGCCTTCGGGCTGCCGCCGATCTCCTCCCGGGCGAGCTGCTGCAGCGCGGGCCCGATCGGGCCGCCCCACGTCTTGCGGCAGCCGGGGCTGCAGCCGAGCCGCGGAAACGAGCGGTACTGGAGCGCGAAGTCGCTGACCGCGTCGAAGACCGCGGCGCCGGCGAGCAGGCGCGGATGCCGCGCGAGCAGCAGCAGGGTCTCCTGGCCGCCCATCGAGCCGCCGAAGGCGTAGACGCGCTTGCGGTCGATCCGCAGCCAGGGGAGGTCGAGCGAGACGATCTGCGGCATCCGCGCCAGGTCGGAGATCTGGCCGGGCGCGCCCCACGAGTAGCGCTGGAAGACGCGGCCCTCGCCGTCCGGGCTGACGACGGCGAAGCCGCCGCGCGCCGGCAGCTCGCCCCAGTAGGGGACGTTCTGGCGGCCGTTCAGGCCGCGCCCGTGCGGCGAGATCACGAGCGGGATCCGCGGGTGGTCGTGCGGCCCGTACCAGGACGGCAGCACGACGTACGCGTTCCGCCTCTTGCCGTCGTGCGCGCGGTAGTGGATCGTCCAGATCTCGATCGGGCCGTGACGGACGACGGTCGCGGCCGCCGCGCGCGCGGGCAGGAGCGCGGCTGCGACCGCGACGAGAAGCGCGAGCAGGACGGTCCGGCGAGGGGTCAAGCCCTGCGGAATCTACGAGATCCGTCGGCCGGAGCCAACCCGGAGCTCGACGTGGCCGTGGCGGCCGGAGAGGTCGAGCGTGCGCGTTTCGTGCGGCAGCCGCAACCGCAGCCGCAGGGTGCGGGCGCGCGCCGGCACGTCGATCGAGACCTCGACGGCCGTCGTCGTCGCCGTCAGCGAGTAGGAGAGCGGGCCGAAGCTCGTCGGCGCGTCGGCGACCTCGATCCGCTTGCCGGGCGCGAGCCAGGCGCGCGGCGTCGCGAACGCGAGCTCGAGCCCGGTCGGCGTCTCGTGGACGAGCGTCAGGCGGAGCGTCTCGAGGAAGGCCGCGTTCGAGGTCGCGTTCGGCGGCAGGTACATCGCGCGGTACCAGGCGCCGTCCAGGGGAGCCACGGTCGCGCCCTCGCCGGCGACGAAGGTGCCGCGCGTCATCCCGGCGGCGAGCTGGCCGTAGAGCGAGAGCACGAGCTGGTCGGGCCGGTCGTCGTCGGCGAGGAAGCGCGAGACGTTGAGGCCGTAGACCTGGTCGGTGCCGCCGGTCGGGAAGCCGGGACGGCCGTAGAGCGAGAAGGCGCCCGCGCGGACGAGCCCGAGCAGCCGCGAGCCGTGGCGCTCCAGGTAGGCGAGAATCCCGCGCGCCTCGCGCGAGCCGGGCGGGAAGAAGCGCGAGGCGAGCGCGTACGGCATCACGAGGTTCCAGTAGCTGCCGTCCCGCGAGGCGGTCAGGTTCTCGTAGGCCGGCTCGTCGTCGAGG
Source organism: Gaiellaceae bacterium (assembly GCA_035708405.1). Lineage (GTDB taxonomy): Bacteria > Actinomycetota > Thermoleophilia > Gaiellales > Gaiellaceae > DASSSQ01. The sequence continues at coordinate 13,553 of DASSSQ010000064.1, read as the reverse complement.
AGGCGCACCGGGACGAAGAGCGAGCCGTCCGGCAGCCGTCGCTCCGAGCGCGCGACCGCGCGCCCGAGCCCGCGGCGGAGCCGCGCCGCGAGCCGGCCCGCCTCCACGGCGAGCGCCCGCTCCGGCCACGACGCCGCGAGGTCGCGCATGCCCGCCCAGACGACCGCCTGCGAGTGGAGCCCGTACACCTGGTCCGGGATGTCGGAGGAGTAGCGCTCGCGCCCGAGGAGATCGTCCGCGCCGAGCTGCGAGCCGAGCGCGGCGAGGTAGCGGCGGAGGGTCGGCGTCACCTCGGCCGCGTAGGCGCGGTCGCCGGAGAGCCGCACGTACTCGGCCGAGGCGAGCAGCTTCTCGCCCATCTTCCAGTTCGGGTACGGCCTCGGCCGCCGGGTCAGCGACGCGCGCAGCACCGTCCGCGCCTCCGGCTCGAAGCCGTACTCGGCGAGCACCTGCGCGTCGTCGACGCTCTCCGGGAACGAGAACTCCTCGTACGGGTTGCCGAGCGAGTAGTGCCATGAGAGCAGCAGGTTCTGCACCTCGAGCGCGCGCTCGGCGTCGAGGACGCGCCGCTCCGGCACGACGAAGGTCGTCCCGGTCGCGAGCCGCTTCTGCCAGTAGGAGACGAGCGTCGCCCGCGCCGCCGCGTAGGCGTCCGCGTCGATCGCGCCGCCGGGCCAGGCGAAGTACGCGCTGCCGTGGACGGTCCGGGCGGTCGCGCCGACGCGGGCGCGCGCCGGGCGGCCCGCGGTCAGCTTCACGTAGCTGCGGCCGCCGCCGGTGAACGACTCCTGCCGCCAGCGGACGCCGTTCGCGTCGCGGTAGCGCGTCTCCAGGATCGGCAGCCAGCCGCCGGCGAGCGCCGGCGTCCCGAGGCGCGCGAGGCAGGAGCCGTAGCGCTCGCCGTCGACCGAGATCGTCAGCTTCGGCCCGTTCGCGCGGCGCCGCAGGATCTCGCCGCCGTCGGCGACGTGGAGCGCCACCGACCCGCCGTCGCCGAGCGGTACGTAGTAGATGCCGGAGTCGGTCAGCTTCCGCCCCTTGCTCGTGCGCGCGTAGAGGAGCGGATGCAGGTACCGCGTTGCCGCGGCGTAGGTCGGGCCGCCGGGCTCGTGCAGCAGCCGTTCGCCCCAGAGGTCGCGGCCGGACGCGAGCGCCTTCGTGACGGCGCGCGTGTAGGCGGCCGTGGCGCGCGGCTGCGGGCAGGCGGCGGCGTGCGCCGGCCCGGCCGCGAGCGCGGCGGCGAGCGCCGCTAGGAGAGCGAGACGACGATGCGCGCGGCGGGCCGGAGCCATCGCAGGATCCTGTCGAGGTGTGCGAGCGCGACGCTGACGCAGCCGTTGGTCGCCGAGCCCGTGTCTGCGTGCAGGAAGATCCCGGAGCCGCGGCCCGGGACGCGTGCCGCGTTGTAGTCGACCACGGCGAAATGGACGTACGCGGTGCGCTCGCGCCAGAGCGCCTCGCTGCCGCCGCCGAACGGCGGCGCGCGGCCGCAGCGGACGTGGACGAAGCGGTTGTAGTCGGGCGAGCGCGGGTCCTCGTCCCACCAGTCGCCGCAGACGAGCCGGTGGTAGGCGAGCCGCGTGCCCGGGTCCGGTGCGACGCCGTAGACGGTGCCGCCGATGCGGAAGCTGCCGAGCGGCGTCGTGCCGTCGCCCTCGCGATGGTGCGCCGAGAGCCCGCTGCGGCCGACGCGCGCCGGCCACGGCCCGCCGGCGAGGCGCCAGCAGCGGCCGGAGCGGCTCCAGAGCGTCAGCGTCGCGGTCGTCGAGGCGGCGGTCGGCGCGACGACCTCGATCCGCTGGTTCGCGTGTCCGGTGGCGGGTGTGCAGGCAGCCACTACGCTGTCAGACGATAGTGGTCGCGCAGCAGCCTCCTCCGTTCGCCGCCTCGATCGCGCGCGTGACGCCGGCGCAGGTGCGCTACTCGTGGCGGCCCGGCTGCCCGGTCGGCCCGGCCGAGCTGCGACGCGTGCGGCTCGCCTACTGGGGCTTCGACGGCAGGCGCCACCTCGGCGCGCTCGTCGTCCGCGACCGGGTCGCGCGGCAGGTCGTCGTCGTCTTCCGGCGTCTCTACCGCGAGCGCTTCCCGATCCGGCGGATGCGCCCGGTCGACGCCTACCGCGGCAGCGACCCGCGCTCGATGGCCGCCGACAACACCTCCGCCTTCAACTGCCGCTACGCGGTCGCGACCGGCCCGAGGCGCTGGTCGGTGCACGCCTACGGCGAGGCGATCGACGTCGACCCGGTCGAGAACCCGTACCTCGAGGGCGGCGCCGTCCGCCCGCCCGCCGGCCGGCGCTATCTCGACCGGGCGCGCGCCCGACCGGGCATGGCCGTCCCCGGCGGCACGCTCGTCACGGCGTTCGCGTCCGTCGGCTGGCAGTGGGGAGGCCGCTGGAGCGGCTCGCCCGACTGGCAGCACTTCTCCGCGACCGGCGGCTGACCTTGTGACACTGTGTCACGAGGAAGCGAGGGCGCGCTCGAGCTCTGCGAGCGAGACGGCGCCCGCGACGGCGGTTGCCGTCCGCACCGAGAGCGACGCGTAGACGACCGCCCGGCGCAGCCGCTCGGGCAGCGGCAGGCCGGCGAGGTCGGCGTGGACGTAGGCCGCCGCGAGCAGGTCGCCGGCGCCCGTGGTGTCGCGAGCCTCGACGGCCGGCGCCGCCGTGCGGAAGAGCTCGCCGCCCGCCGCGGCGACCGCGCCGGCGGCGCCGCAGCTGACGACCGCGGTCTCGACGTGTCCCGCGAGCGCGACCGCGGCCGCGTCCGCGCCGTCTGCGCCGGTCAGGCGCTCGGCCTCCGACCTGTTCGCGAGGAGCGCGCGCACCCCGCCGAGCTCGACCGGCAGCCCCGCGGCGAGGCGGTCGGCTTCCGGGTCGCCGACGACGGCATAGGCCGCGGCGCCCTCCGGCACGAGCGAGAGCCGTTCGACGCCGACCACGACGGCGCGCGGGGCCAGCCGCTCGAGCGTCTCGCGCTCGACCCGGCCGGGCGGTGCGAAGGAGGTCAGCGCGCGCTCGCCGGCCAGGGGCACCACGACCGTCACGGGCGTGCGCTCGCCCTCGGGGCCGGCGCAGGCGACACCCTCGGCCTCGAGCAGCTCGCGCAGCATCCGCCCGGCGAGGTCGCGTCCGAGAGGAGCGGCGACGGCGGCGCGCAGCCCGAGCCGGGCGAGCCCCACGGCCGTCGTCGCGGCGCCTCCCGGGCTCGCGTGCAGCTCGCGGGCGAAGCGCTCGCGGCCCGGCAGCGGCAGCTCCGCGAGGCCCTCGAAGGTCAGGTCGAGGAAGACGGGGTCGGCGCAGACGACGTCGACGGTCACCGCCCGAACCGCTCGGCGAGCTCCGGCTGTCGTGCCGCGTAGGCGTCGAAGATGCGGCGCGCCGTCGTCACCGAGGGAACGAGCGGGTGGAGTGCGAGCGCCTCGATCGCGAGCCGCCGCGAGCCCGTCGTCGCGGCGCGGATCGCCGTCCGCTCGACCTCCTTGATCGTCTCGACGAGCGCGCGCGCGTGGCCCGGAACGGCGCCGACCGCGACCGGCACGGCACCCGTCTTCCCGACCGCGCAGGGCACCTCGACGACGGCGCGCTCGTCCAGGAACGGCAGGCTGCTGCGGTTGGCGGTGTCGAGGATCAGCATGCGGCGCTCGTTGAGCGCGATCGCCTCGACGACCGCGAGCGCCTCGCTCTCGTAGCCGCCCGCGTCCTCCCAGCCGGCGGCGTGGCCTTCGACGCCGGCCGCCGCCCGTGCCTCGCGGAAGTAGCTCTCCTCCCGCTCGCGCCGCGTCGCGCGCCAGGCTGCGAGCGCCTCCGGCGGCGTCGTGCCGCCCGTCCGGTAGAAGGCGGACTGCTGGCGGAGCAGGAACTCGGCGCGCGACTCCAGACCCGTCGCGAGCGCGCCGACCGTGTCGGAGGCGAAGTAGTAGAAGTAGAGGTACTCGTTCGGGATCATCCCGAGCGAGCGCAGCCACTCGCCGCCGAAGAGGCGACCCTCCTCGAGCGAGCCGAGCCGCTCGTCGTCGGCGAGCAGGTCGGGGAGCAGGTCGCGGTGGCCGTCGTGCACGCCGCGCAGCCAGCCGAGGTGGTTGAGGCCGAAGTAGTCGAACCAGAGCTCGTCCGGCCGCCGGCCGAGGGCTCCCGCGACGCGGCGGCAGAGCGCCGAGGGCGTGTCGCAGATGCCGATCGCGCGGCCGCCGAGGACGTCCTGGATCGCCTCGGTGACGAGGCCCGCGGGGTTGGTGAAGTTGACGAACCAGGCACCCGGCGCGCGATCGGCGACGGTGCGGGCGATCTCCAGCATCACCGGCACCGTGCGGAGCGCGAAGCAGATCCCGCCGGGGCCGGTCGTCTCCTGGCCGACGACGCCCTCGTCGAGCGGGACGCGCTCGTCGACGACCCGCCCCTCGAGCCTGCCGACGCGGATCGCGCAGAAGACGAAGTCGGCGCCCTCGACCGCGTCCTCGAGCGAGGTCGTGGCGCGCAGCGGCAGCCGCGCTCCACGCTCCTGCTCGATCCCTTCGAGCACGGGCCGGATCCGCGCCAGCCGCTCGTCGTCGACGTCGTGCAGCACCACCTCCTCGAGGCCGAGCCTGTCCGCCCGCGCCAGCAGGGCGCCGAAGACGAGCGGCACCCGGAACCCGCCTCCGCCGAGAACGGTGATCTTCACGCTCCTTGACAATCTCATAAACGCTGTGCGAACGTTTGCGCGCCGCGCCGGCCGCACCCGCGCGACGTCCAGCCGACTGTCCTAGGAGGAGCCATGACCCGCTTGACCGGGTGTGTCCGCGTCTTCGCAATCGCGGCCGCGGCCGCGACCGTGCTGCTGTCCTCGGTGGCCGCCGCCGGCGCCGCGCCGGCGCAGCGAGCGACGGCGAAGGCGATCACGCTGACGATCGGCGCGAACGCCGTCGTCGGCGGCAAGAACGACCTCGAGGCGTCCTGGGTCACGAACTACATCATCCCGAACTTCGAAAAGCAGATGGCGGCGCAGGGCGACCCGGTCGACGTGCAGTTCCAGGGCACCGGAGTCGCCGACGAGGCGTACAAGACGCAGCTCGCTCTCGACCTGAAGACCGGCGGCGGCCCGGACGTGTTCGACATCGACGACATCTGGGTCGGCGAGTTCGCGCAGGCGGGCTACATCAAGCCGCTGACATCGATCGTCGGCCCGAGCGTCGACAGCTGGGACGGCTGGAACGTGATCCCGAAGGCCGTCAAGTCCGACATGGCGTTCGAGGGCAAGCAGTACGGCGTCCCGACCGGCCCCGACGGCCGCGTCATCTACTACAACAAGGACCTCTTCCAGCAGGCCGGCCTCTCGACCAAGTGGCAGCCGAAGAGCTGGGCGGACATCCTCGCGACCGCGCGGAAGCTGAAGGCGAAGCTGCCGGACGTGACGCCGCTGCAGTGGAACGCCGGCACCGCCATGGGCGAGGCAACGACCGCCCAGGGCTTCCTGCCGCTGCTCGCCGGCACCGGCAAGCTGATCTACGACACGCCGCAGAAGAAGTGGCTCGGCAACACGAAGCAGATCCGCGACGTGCTCACCTTCTACAAGCAGGTCTACCGGTCGAAGCCGCAGCTCGGCGACCCGGACCTGCAGCTCCGCGCCGACGGCCGCGACCGGTCGTTCCAGGAGTTCTCGAAGGGTCAGATCGCGATGCTCGCCGAGGGCGACTACCTGTGGCGCTCGGTGATCAACCCGACCGTCGGGATCGACCCGATGCCGACCCGCGACACGGCGATCGGCTGGGCGCTGATCCCGGCGGAGCGGCCGCACTCCGGCGTGCAGGGCCCGGCGTTCAAGAGGCCGCAGAGCTACGTCAGCCTCTCCGGCGGCGGCGGCCGGGTGATCAACCCGCACACGCAGCACCCGAAGGAGGCGTGGGCGCTGCTCGCGTTCATGAACTCCAAGGACGCGTGGATGAAGTACGTCTCGACGCAGCCGCGGATCACGCCGCGGACGGACGTGAACAAGGTGACGCTGTACAAGGACCCGCTGCTCGGCTTCGTCTCGCGCAACGTGCTCCCGATCACGACCTACCGGCCCGGCTTCGCGGTCTATCCGCAGGTCTCGGTGCTGCTGCAGCTCGCCTCGCAGCAGGTCGTCTCCGGCACGAGCGTGCAGAAGGCGGCGCAGACCTACCAGAACGCGCTCGTGAAGCTGGTGGGCGCGAAGAACGTGGAAACGTCGTAGCCGGACGCGCCTGAGCACGCAGACGGCATCCGGCACGTCGCTGGGTCGGGCCGGGGCGACGGGATTCGTCGCCCCGGCCCTGGGTCTCGTCGGCGTCTTCCTGATCTTCCCGGCGCTCTGGACGATCTACCTCGGGCTGACGAACAACCAGCTGTTCGGGATCGGCGCGGCGCAGTCGCAGTTCGTCGGCACGCAGAACTACCGCCAGACGCTGGCCGACCCGCAGTTCGCGAACTCGCTGAAGGTGACGCTGATCTTCGTGCTCGGGTCGGCGCTCGTCGGGCAGATGGTGCTCGGCTTCCTGCTCGCCTGGCGCTTCCACGGCTGGACGAGCCCGCTGCGGCGCGTCGTCGAGGCGCTCGTGATCGTCGCCTGGATCATCCCGAGCTCCGTCGTCGCGTTCCTCTGGATCGCCTTCCTCGACGGCGAGTCGGGGACGCTGAACACGCTCACCGGGCTCCACGTCGAGTGGCTGCTCCACCACCCGCTGCTCTCGATCGTCGTCTACAACACCTGGCGCGGGACGGCGTTCTCGATGCTGCTCTTCGGCGCCGCCCTCAACAACGTGCCGCCCTCGCACCTGGAGACCTCGCGGATCGCAGGCGCCTCGGCGTGGCAGCAGCTGCGCGACGTCGTCGTCCCGTCGATCAGGGGCCACATCCTCACGAACATGCTGCTGATCAGCCTCTGGACCTTCAACGACTTCGGCCCCTACCTGATCACCGCCGGCGGGCCGAACTTCGCGACCGACGTGCTGCCGATCTACGTCTACCGCAACGCGTTCAGCTCGGGCGCCCTCGGCCTCGGGGCGGCGATCTCGACGATCATGCTCGCGATCAACCTGCTGCTCGCGCTCGTCTACCTGCAGCTGCTCCGCGAGCGGCGGCCGAAGGCCGCGGTGGTGGCCGCGTGAGCGCGCCGACGGTCGCCGTGCCGAGCGAGTCGCAGCTCGTCCTGCGCGCCTTCCTCTCGCGGCTCGCGTTCTACCTGTTCGTCGTCGTCGTCTCGGCGTTCTTCGCGCTGCCGCTGCTCTGGCTCGTGCTGGCGCCGTTCGACCGGCATCCGAGCCTCGCCGTGAAGGTGCCGTCGGGGACGCTCGCGAACTTCCGCGACGTCTTCCACGACCCCTTCGTGCTCACCTCGCTGCGCAACTCGGCGATCCTCGCCGTCGCGACGATGGCGATCGTCGTGCTCGCCGCCGCGCTCGCGGCCTACGCGCTCAGCCGCGTCCGCATCCCGGGCCGCGACCTGCTCCTCTACGTGCTGCTGCTCTTCTCGTCGATCGTCACCGGCTCGGCCGCGATGGTGCCGCTCTTCCTGCTCGTCTTCGACCTGGGACTGATCAACAGCTTCGTCGGCGTCATCCTCGTGCTCGCCGGCGGCCTGCTCCCGGCCGCGATCTTCATCCTCAAGGACTTCATGGACGGGATGCCCGCGAGCTACGAGGAGTCGGCGCGCGTCTTCGGCGCCAGCTCGTTCCAGGTGCTGCGGGACATCGTCGCGCCGGTCGTCCGGCCGGGCCTGGCCGTGATCGCGGTCTGGGCGATCGTCAACGTCTGGGGGAACTTCCTGATCCCCTTCATCCTGATGAGGAGCCCGGACCGCTCGCCCGCCGCGGTCGTCGTCTACAACTTCTACACCGAGGGCGGCCAGGCCGACCTGCGCCTGCTGTCGACCTTCTCGCTCCTCTACTCGGTGCCGGTGGTGGTGATGTACCTGTTCGTCAGCAGCCGGTACGGCTTCCGCTTCCACGGAGGGATCAAGCGCTGATGGCAGACGTCCGTGTTCGCTCGCTGACGAAGGTGTTCCCCGGCGGCGTCCGGGCGATCGACGAGCTCGATCTCCAGATCGCGGACGGCGAGTTCTTCGCGCTGCTCGGCCCGTCGGGCTGCGGCAAGACGACGCTGCTGCGGACGCTCGCCGGGCTCGAGACGGCGAGCTCCGGTACGCTCGAGATCGGCGGCCGCGACGTCACGCGGCAGCCGCCGGGCGCGCGCGACGTCGCGATGGTCTTCCAGGACTACGCCCTCTACCCGCACATGCGCGTCGACGACAACATCGCCTACCCGCTCAAGATCAAGAAGATCGGGAAGGCCGAGCGCCGGGCCAAGGCGGGCGAGGTCGGAGCGCACCTCGGGCTCGAGTCGCTGCTCGAGCGGCGGCCGGCGCAGCTCTCCGGCGGTCAGCAGCAGCGGGTCGCGCTCGCGCGCGCGATGGCGTTCCGGCCGCAGCTCTTCCTGCTCGACGAGCCGCTCTCGAACCTGGACGCGCGCCTGCGGCTCGAGGCGCGCACGTTCCTGAAGCGGCTGCAGAGCGAGGTGCAGACGACGACCGTCTACGTCACCCACGACCAGGCCGAGGCGCTGGCGCTCGCCGACCGGATCGCGATCATGGAGGCCGGCCGGATCCGTCAGATCGGCACCCCGGCGGAGATCTTCAAGCGCCCGGCGAACCTGTTCGTCGCCGGCTTCGTCGGCTCGCTGCGGATGAACCTGCTGCCCGCGACGGTCGCCGGGGAGCGGCTGCTCGTCGGCGGCAGCGCGATCCCGATCCCGTCCTCGGCGGCGGGGCTCGTCTCGGACGGCGAGCCGGTGATCCTCGGCGCGCGGCCCGAGTTCTGCGCGCTCGTCGCCGCGGCGGACGAGGGCGGGATCGCGGGCACCGTCGCGATCCTGGAGAACCTCGGCACCGACTACCTGGTCACGGTCGAGGCCGGCGACCTGTCGGTGCAGGTGACGGTCGAGGAGGGCGAGGAGCCCGCGATCGGCGACCGCGTCGCCGTCCGTCCGGTCGAGCAGCGCGCGCTCGTCTACCGCGCCGGCGACGGCAGGCTCGCCGGCTCCCCTCGAGCCGACGAGACGGACGAGCCGGCACGCGAGCAGGCTGCGGCCTCGTGACGGTCGTGCGCGGTCACTGGACGCCTGCCGACCGGGCGGAGGAGCTGAACCGCTACGTCCCGTTCGAGGTGCCGCCGGGCGCCGAGGGGATCTCCGTCAGGCTGCTCTACGACCGCTCCGACGGCGCCGTGATCGACGTCGGCCTCTTCGACCCGGACGGCTTCCGCGGCTGGTCGGGCTCGGACAAGGAAGGCTTCGTCGTCACGCCGCGTGCGGCGACGCCGAGCTACCTGCCCGGGCCGCTCGTCCCCGGCGAGTGGCGGATCCTGCACGGCCTGCACCGGGTGCCGCCGGCGGGGATCGACTGGACGCTCGAGATCGAGCTCGGGCCGGCCGGGGTCGCGCCGCAGCCGGCGCCGCCGCCGCGTCCGGAGCGGCCGCCGCGCCGCGACCTCCCCGCGACGGACGGGCGCCGCTGGCTCGCAGGCGACCTGCACACGCACACGATCCACTCCGACGGCATCCTCACCGTCGCCGGCCTCGCCTGCCTCGCGCGCGAGCGCGGGCTCGACTTCCTCGCCGTCACCGACCACAACACGACGAGCCACCACGCCGACCTGCCGGCCGCGGCCGCGCACGCCGGCACGATCCTGCTGCCCGGCTTCGAGCTGACGACCGACCTCGGCCACGCCAACTGCATCGGCGGCGCCGGCTGGGTCGACTTCCGCCTTTCGGCCGACGACTGGCTGCGCGACGCCGACGCGCTCGGCGCCCTGCTCTCGGTCAACCATCCGCTGCTCGGCGACATGGGCTGGCGGCAGCCGATGACGGGCCGGCCGCCGCTCGCCGAGGTCTGGCACTCGAGCTGCGGCGGGCGCCTGCGCGAGCAGCTCGCCTGGTGGCAGGAGTGGGGAGCCGGGATCCCGATCGGCGGCAGCGACTTTCACCGCTACGGCCGCGACGGGCTGCCGGGGCAGCCGACGACGTGGGTCGAGGTCGAGGACGAGGACGTGCTCGGCGGCGTCCGCGCCGGCCGCGTCGCGATCTCCGCCGACCCGTGCGGGCCGGTGGCGATCCGGCACGAGGACGAGCTGGTCGTGCTCGACGGCGGCGGCGCCACGCTCGTCGGCCCGGACGGCGAGCCTCGGCGGATCGCGGGCGACCGCGAGCGGCTGGCCGCCGGCCCCGGCCCCTGGCGGCTCGTCGCCGACGACGGCTCGACGCTCGCGTTCAGTCCCTAGCGCGGCACCGGCTCGGCGAGCTGCGACTCGACGAGCGCGACGGCGAGCTCGACCGCGTCCTCGAGCAGCCGCTCGTCGACGAGCTCGGGCGACTCCGCCGGCAGGTGGTACTCCTCGTAGGGGAAGTGGAGGATCGAGAGCGCGGGGATGCCGGCCTGCGCGAACGGCAGGTGGTCGGTCCCCGCCTCGGCCGCGAGCTCGGTGACGACGTCGTAGCGGTCGTAGAGACCGAGGCCGCGCGCCGTCTCCTCGGCGCGGGCGCGCAGCGTCTCCGGCGCGCAGAGCAGCTCGAGCTTCTCGCCGTGGCCGATGCAGTCGAGGTTGACCATGCCGGCGATCCGCCCGGTCTCGCCGCGCTCCTTGATCCCGGCGACGTGGCGGCGGGAGCCGACGAGGCCGATCTCCTCGGCGGCGAACGCGACGAAGCGGAGCGTGCGCGGGTGGCTCCGGCCCGCGAGGCGCTCGGCGACCCGGCGCAGGCCCTCGACGCCGGTCGCGTTGTCGACCGCGCCGCTGCCGCGCCAGACCGAGTCGTAGTGCGCGCCGACGACCACGGTCTCGTCGCTCTCGCCCGCGAGCTCGGCGACGACGTTCCGGTCGTGCGCGCCGGGGACGAACGCGCCGCGGACGACGAGCCGCGCGTGCTGTCCCTCGCGCAGCCGCTCGTCGTCGGCTCGCGAGAGGAACGCCGTCGGCGGAAAGGCGACGTAGCCCGCCGCCGCGCCCCCGCCGAAGAACGGGATCGGCCCACGGCCGAAGAGCGAGCGCTGCAGCCGTCCCTCGCCGACCGCCCAGCGGCCGTCGGAGAGCCGCACGACATCGCCCTCGCACGCGCCCGGGTGCGCGTACATGCACGGCCCGACCTGCCAGCGCTCGCCGTCGACCCACAGCTCCGGCTCCTCGGCGTCGTAGCGCAGGAGCGGGAACTCCTCGAAGCGCGGCTCGAGCCCGAGCGCGCGGAACGCGTCGGCGACCGCGTCGGCCGCCCGCGCCGCCGCCTCGGTGCCGCACTGGCGCGGCCCGATCTCGACCGCGAGCGTCTCGACGAGGCCCATCGACGGGAACGCTACACTCGGCGCCGTGAGCGAGCTGCCGCCGACCCTCGCCTACGCGGTCTGCGCGTCCTGCGGCGAGCTCGTCGCGACCGGCTCGGCGGCCTGCTCCGCCTGCGGCGCGGAGCTCGCCGCGCGGGACGAGGAGCCCGAGCCGGCGCGCCCGGTCTCGCGCGCGGGCCTGCTCGGCGCGCTCGTGCACCGCGTCGCCGAGCGGCTGCCGGAGCTGCCGGACCTCTAGGAGACGTAGTAGGCGATCAGCGAGGCGGCGAGCACGAGCGCGACCACCGGCAGCAGGAAGAGCACCACCTCGCCGAGGGCGATCGCGGGCGTCGCGCCGGCGTCGCCCTTCTCCGCGACCTCGTGCAGGTGGTGCAGCTCCTCGCCGAGGCTCTGATGGCCGTGCTCGCGCTCCCTGGGTGGGCTCTCGACGGGCATGCCGCTTTCCTGGGCGGAACGAGGCGACGCTAAACGTCGCGGCGGGCCGGCTCGCGGTCGGCCAGGCGGTACAGATGCTCGGGCCGGCCGGTCGCGCCGTAGCGGAGCGAGAGCTCGATCGCGCCGGTCGCGGCCAGGTACTCGAGGTAGCGGCGCGCGGTGCCGCGGCTGACGCCGGTGAGCTCCGAGATCTCGACGGCGGTCACGTCGCCGTCGGACTCGCGCAGCGCGCCGACGACGAGCTGCAGCGTCGGCGCCGAGATCCCCTTCGGCAGCGACTGCCGCCCGTGCGCGCGCAGCAGCGAGAAGACGTGGTCGATGTCGCTCTGCTCCGGCTCCCGCAGCCGGTCGAGCCGGCCGCGCAGCGTCGCGTACGCCTCCAGCCGCTCGCGCAGCGTGTCGAAGAAGAACGGCTTGACGAGGTAGTGGATGACGCCGCCGTGGATCGCCGTCCGCAGCGTGCCGACGTCCTTCGCCGCCGTCACCGCGATCACGTCGACGTGCGGCGCGTCCGGCTCGCGCAGCCGCCGCAGCACCTCGAGGCCGCTGACGTCGGGCAGGTAGATGTCGAGCAGGACGAGGTCGGGTCGCAGCTGACGCACGGCCTCGAGCGCCGCGTTCCCCGAGTGCGCCTCGCCGACGACCTCGAAGCCGGGCACGCGCTCGACGTACGAGCGGTGGATCGACGCGGTCATCGCGTCGTCGTCGACGACGAGCGTCCGGATCATGCGAGCACCCTCTCGGGCTGGGCGGCGGGAGCGTGTGGCAGCCGGACGGTGAAGACGGCGCCGCCCTCGTTCTCGACGGCGACCTGCCCGCCGCGCCGGCGCGCCGCCTGGCTGACGAGCGCGAGCCCGAGCCCGCGCCGGCCGCCGCCGGTCGCGACCTTGGTCGTGAAGCCGTCGCGGAAGATCTCGTCGACGAGCGCCGGGTCGACGCCGGGCCCCGAGTCGTGGACGCGGACGACGACGCCGTCCGGCTCGGCCAGGATCGCCACCTCGACGAAGCCGTCGCCGAGCGGCGCCACGGAGTCGAGCGCGTTGTCGACGAGGTTGCCGACGACGGTGACGAGGTCGCGCACGTACGGGACGTCCTCCGGCAGCGCGGTCTCCGGCGCGATCCGCAGCTCGACGCCGCGCTCGGAGGCGACCGCGGCCTTGCCGAGCAGCAGCCCGAGCAGGATCGGGTTGCCGACCCGGTCGACGATCGACGCGACGAGCGACTGGTGGACGAGCGCCGACTGCCGGATGAAGCCGACCGCCTCCTCGTGCCGGCCGACCTCGATCAGCCCGGCGACGACGTGCAGCCGGTGCGCGAACTCGTGCTCCTGGGCGCGCAGCGCGTCGGCGAGCGAGCGCACGTCGTCGAGCTCGCGGACGAGGCTCTCGAGCTCGGTGCGGTCGCGCAGCGTGACGACGGCGCCGACCTCCTTGCCGCGCACCGAGACCGGCATCCGGTTGACGACGAGCACGCGGTCGTCGACGAGCACGACCTGGTCCTGCGCGGCGACGTGCCCCGCCATCACCTCGCGGACGTGGCCGCGCGGCACGATCTCGGTCAGGTTGCGCCCGACCGGGTCGCCGTCGAGCGAGAGCAGCCGCCGCGCCTCGTCGTTGACGAGCGTGACGCGGCCGGCGCGGTCGGTCGCGATCGTGCCCTCGCGGATCCCGTGCAGCACCGCCTCGCGCTGCTCGAGCAGCGCCGCGATCTCGCGCGGCTCGAGCCCGAAGGTCTGCCGCTTGATCCGGCCGGCGAGCAGCACCGAGCCGAGCACGCCGAGCCCGAGGCCGAGCA